>DUCH01000471.1 GCA_012959865.1 Myxococcales bacterium
GCATGAAGATCTCATCATCGGCGAGAGCGGCGCCATTGTTTTTTATCTTGCCGAGAAATTTCGTGAGCGCCATGCGCTGGCTCCGGTCGCCGGGACATCCGACCGTGCAGTTTTCGATGATCTGTGTTTCTTTACCTTGATGGAACTCGATGCGCCCCTCTATGTGATTCGTCGCCATGCCGGGCTTCCCGATCTGTATGGCGAGTCGCCGGTGGCCGTCAAGTCGGCTGGTGAGTATTTCCTCCGCCAAGCCGGTGTGATGGAGCGTCGGTTGGCCGATGGGCGAAAATTTCTTCTGGGCGATCGATTTTCGGCGGTAGATCTGCTGCTTGCAACGTGCCTCGCGTGGGCGCGTGTGGTCCAGCTGGATTTGCCGCCTCGTCTCGAGGCGTTCCAGGCTCGAATTTCCCAGCGCGAGGCCTACCGGCGGGCATTCGAGCGAAATTTCCCGCCCTCAGCCCGGGCTTTGCTCGGGGGTGCAGAGGCCAGGAGCGCCAAAAAATGATCGCTCCCACACGAGTCGAACCCATGAAGCTGATCGCCTAAGGAAATCTTGGCCGAGATGCCTCGGTTGCCCGAACTGCTGGGCGCTTGGGATGAATCGTGGTGGACCTCTTCAGAATCTGTAAGCTGCTGGTGTACGTTGGGGGATATTGAGTTCATCGGAGAGGTGGTCGGGGTGCTCTGGGCCTTTGGGTAAGGCGGGGTCTTTCAGATGCAGCGCGGTCAAAAACAAGGAGATCATCATGGCAGCATTTATGTCTTCGTACAGTTCGCAAACCTATGCTTTGCTTCGAATCGTGAGCGGCTTTCTCTTCGCCGTTCATGGGGGTCAGAAGGTTCTGAATTTTCCGATTGAAGCGTCTCCGGGAATGCCGTGGTTCATCACGTATATCGCGGGTCCGATCGAGCTGGTCGGGGGTCTGCTGATCCTTGTGGGGCTCTTCACCAGTTGGGCGGCATTCATTTCCAGCGGCCTGATGGCAGTCGCCTATTGGATGGCCCACGGGACGAAAGCTCTCTTTCCGCAGGAAAATCAGGGGGAGTTGGCGGTTCTCTACTGCTTCGTTTTTCTGATGATCTCGGCAACGGGCTCGGGAATCTGGAGCGTTGACGACGCAAGAAAATGAAGTCCCCCTCGGGTTGAGCACTCAGAACGGGGAAGCAGGTCGCATCGTTCTCTGGCGACCTGTTTCCCCATTGGCCCGAGGGATCGAGAAGTACCTAGAGTACGCCTTCACGGCGATTCGCGAAGAGCTCGTAGGCGGCAGCGCCTTCGGACAATCTCATCCTGTCGCTGAACACGATCTCCGGCCGTAGCTCGCCACGCCGGTCACGAGGACGCGATCGCTGGCGTATTCAACGAGAGCTCGCATAGTGCTGTCCTTTGTCGGCTCTGGTTTCGGGTTGGCAAACTCGGCTCTTAGGAGTGGTGTTAATTTGAATAGCCAACCATGGGACTTCAGCGTTCTTTCCGGCCTACAAAGATCGGAGAAGACCAGGCACGCTGTTCGGTTTCGGCTAGACAGTCCTCCGTGTCAGGACGGGATGAGCACGGTTCCAATTCGGTGCATCGCCCGTTCGCGGAATCTTCACACCCGAGCGGATCGGCCGCGATAGCAAGGCTCGGCCGCTCGATGGCTCGTACGTAGTAGACAGTATCTCGATTCGAGTTCAAGAATGTCGGGTCGGTAAAGGCGACACGGCAGCCATCCGGGTCGCCCGAACACGGAAAAACTTGCCAGGGATCCTCGATCAAAGCGCTAATTTCCTCGCCGGGATATTTTTGAGGTCGAATCCGAATCACCTCGATACGACTGAGCGGCCGGCGGCGGTCCCCGGGGTTGTAGCACTCCCCCTGGCAAAGCCGATTCATACGGTCTGGTGCCAGGGCCGTGAGCGCATCGGGGGGACAGCCGGGTTTCTGTTCGAAGGATCCCACCGCGCGAACCTGAAAGATCGGTCCCGAGTCGAGTTCGACTTCGCTTCCCATGGGCAAGGGGACACCCCCTGGCCCATTCAACAAATCGAACCAGAGCAGAATTCTGGGTCCGCTTGTACCGTAGACCTCACGTCTTTGAAGGGCATCCCAGATCGCCTGGCGACTGCGTCCCTCAGAGTGCACCGCAGCCAAGCCGCCCGTTAGGAAAAAAGATGCGCCCCGCTCGGTTTCAAAAATTGAAAAAATCGCCGAGTTGAATTCTTGGGTCATCGGCTCCGATGCCGAGACGGGTTCCCGTTCGGGACTCTGGCCCAGTGGAGTCTCGATGAAATCGGCGAATCGTGCCTCGGTGAATTCCCCCCGCGCGACTTCCTTGTACCCGGTTCCCGGTCGCGCCGAGTGGTTGTCGCTCGAGCCGATGAAGCCAAAACGGAAGTGATCGTTTCCTGCCGGTTCTCCATCGTCGGGTCGACCGCGACCTAGGGCCAGGATATATTGGGCCGTGCTGCGAGGGCGCAGATTGAAGGCGGGCTGAAAACAATTCCGGCATTGCCCGGAGTCCTGCCAGTCCGAGACGGAGGTGCCGGGCACGGTCCAGGCGCCGCCATTGCGATCGGCATCAACGAAATACTGGCGCGCTTGAGCGGCTCTCTGGGCGCAGGATACCGCCGGGTTGTTCGCTGCGAGACATCGTTGTTCGATGATTTCTCCGGCCCGCCAGCAAGAGGGCAGGTAGTTGTTTCCAGGTTCCGGGCAACCTCTTTTTCCGTCCGCAGTGATGGAGACTTCGAGAAAGGGGCGGTATTCCTCGGAGTTGCCATGCCCCGAGTAGATTTCGATGATGCGCTGCCACTTTGGATCGTGTTGATCGGGAGTAAGTTGCTTTTCCCAAGATGCCCCGGGCGGTGTGTAGAACCCCCAAGCCGTGCCATGGGGAATCACCATGGCGGCATGTCCCCACTCATCGAGCTTTTCGAAGAGAATTTTCGGGGTGGGAGCGGTTTCTCGGCAGTCGGTGGGAAGTTCGCGCACCGGAACGCCGACGGGACAATCGCGGACGGCTGCGGTTTCCGCCGTGTATGCGACGAGTTCGTCGCCTCCCTCCGAAGCGGTCGTCAGGGCGTAGAGTCCCATCAGGAAGGGCGAAGGAAGGACATCCTCCACATCGGGCGAACCCGGAGGGAGTCCGGCACTGATCGGCCGCGTAGGAATCGAACCGTCCTCCAGGTCGCGAAGGACAACGTTTTTGTGCCCCCAGTGCAGTTCGGGGGTTGGCCCTACTTGGGTCCATTCCCAACCCAGGTAGGTAATCAAGTCGGGCTGGGTTGCAGACCCGCTTATCGCATTGCATTCACGAACGGACTTCACGGTCTCCGCCCAGCGTCGGGGGCTGAGAGTAACGGCGTGATCATTAATGGACCAAAAATCCAAGGCCGAACAATACCGTGCGTAATCGCAGGCATCGGCTACTGGGTGTGCGCCCACGCCTCCAACCATAGGAAGGCTCAGCAGAAACGCGTCAAAGGAAAACGTCGTGTGGACATGTAGATCGCCGAAGAGAACTTGTTTTGGGGAAAAGATCCCAATTGTTCGAGCAGCCTCTTCGGTGCGCTGCGCCCGGCTTAGAACGACGGCGGGCTTAACCGCGGGAGCAAGGGGAGATTCGGCTTCCGGCGCCGGGACAAACAAGCCGAGCCCTGCGGCGTAGATTGTCCCGAGAAGCACGATCGAAAGAATCCCTCCGAGAGTTCTTTTTCCTAGGAACACTCTGGACTCCCTTCAGGGTGGCGAAGCCGAATCGGTATGGCACTTCGTTCAGTTCTCTTGCAAACCTGTGTCCAGGCGAAGGCGCAACTCGGGTACAAATCGCAACATCCCCTGGTCGGAAGTGGTATTGAGCCCTTGATTCTGAGCAAGAAATTGCTCCTTGGAAACAGGTCGGGTGAGCATGGGGTTCTGTCGCTGCAGACACTCCTCCAGCGATTTCGTGTAGTAGTGGTTGACCCGCATGCCGTTCACTTCTTGTTCTTTCAGAGTTCGTCCGCCCTTGAGAAGGCGATAGCTCCAGCGATGGGCACTGCTGGAATATTCGTTTTTGCTGAGGAAACCACCCCGGCCAAGATCCTTGTGGTCCGATATTTCGGCTTCCCGGCTGGTATACGACTCGACGACAAGTCCTCGAGGAGTTGTCATGTGCCCGGAATGCCCGAAGTTGATGCGCGGAATTCGGATACCGCGAATGCCGGGGTCCGAGGAGTAGCGGTCGATAATAGGGCGTAAATCGTTGCCTTCGAGAGGTACCAGAAACTCGTCGATGTCAATTTTCATTATCCATTCGAACTGGTCTCGATAGTTTCGAGCGGCATGCCCGAAGGCCAGGTGGTTCTTGTCCTGGGCCAGAAAAAAGGTAGGTCGGTCATGCCGCGTACCATCGAAGTGAGTCCATGGATGATGAGTAACCAAACCTTCATCGATATAGGGCTCTAAAATTGCGAGAGCTTCCTCACCCCCATCGTTGTCATAGAGATAGAAGTGGTCAAACCCAACTAGGCGATGGAATTCGATCCACTCGCGGAGATAGGGATTCTCGTTCTTGAAAATGGCAGCTACGGCGAGGCGATGCTTCATGGATAGGGCTCGAAGGCTAGCATAGCTGTTCGATAGAACGGTCCGTCAGGTGGTGAAGGCTTGGGGTTCGCCGATCTCGGATCGCTCGAGAGTCGTCCCAATTGTGTCAGGAGAGATCGCTATCCTTGGGAGTCTCTGAATAGCCGAGTTCAGCGACTCGTTTCATGTGATCGTCCCGGGTGATGGTGTACTTCGAGACCAGGTAGGTACAGATTACCGGGAGGGTCATCCCCAATATCAGATGAGCGGTAGCCGTTTTTCTCATGGGCTCTCGCATGGACTCGACAGTCGGATTGGGAATGTCGAAGCCAAACGCTGAAAGTACGAGGCCAGTGATCAAAACGCCCCCGGCGCTCATCGTCTTTTGGGCAAGATGAGGGCCGGCGTTGAGGAGCCCCTCGCTTCTGCGCCCGGTCTGTGTCTGACTTTCTTCAACGATGTCTGCGACCATTGATCCAAGCAGGATAAACCCGGTCACGCTAAGTGCGATCATGAAGCAGCTATGGAGCAGAAGGAACCACCAGAGTAAGTCGGTTCCATTCGCGGGAAAAGTGGAAAAGGCCACCGAGCTATCAATGAGCCGCAATCCGATGGGAAGAGGTCCGAAAAGAACGCTCACGGAAAAAAGTCGGACCGCCATTTTTTTCTTGTCTCGACCGCGAGCGAACACGCTCGTCGCGAATCCGCATATTATGGCGACAGCCGCCTGCACCACCGGAAAGATTCGAATGGATTCCGGTACCCATTCCCAGAAATAAATGTTGTAGTAGTGCTCAGTCCCGGATTGAAGTCCGATGAAGAGTGCAAACACCAGCCCGGCCAAAAAGATCACCATCCAGGACCGGTTTGATAGTGTCTCAATGATTTCGTGCATCAATTGCCGAACGCTGAACTGCTCGCGTCGCTCGGGCACGTGGAAGTAGGGAATTCGGCTGTGAAGCCCCACGGTCGAGACAAGGCCCGAAATCAGAATCGCGGATCCGGCAATCCAGGCAAGAGACGAGAATCCGGAGGGGTTCAGAAACGCCCGAGAGCCCGAATATTCTTGGGACTCGGGGAAGAGCCAAGCCAACGCGATAGCAGCGACGCCGGCGCCCCCCAGCCACCCGAAGGCGGTATTGATTCCAACCATTAGCGTCCGTTGCTCATAGTCTTTTGTGAGTTCGGGGCCAAGGGCACTACGCGGGACCTCGTAGAAAGTCATCGAAAGGCGCACGCCTATCGAAAGAAACAACAGTCGCAAAAAGAGTTCGGATTGCGTTGGGCTCGGGACGGGTTGAAGGATCAAATAAACGAAGCCACTAAAGGGGAGTATACTGGCGTAGATGAATGGGTGACGGCGGCCCCAGCGAGTGCGAACGCGATCAGACCAGGCGCCCACCAGGGGATCCGTGATCGCGTCGACGATCAGCGCGACTGCGAGGGCAAGCCCAGCCAGATAGGGCTTGAGGCCGAGAACCTGATTGTAGTAGAGCATCAGCCACGAAGAAAAGACGACGTTTTTCGTTCCGACCGCAACCGATCCCACCCCGAACGCAAACAAAGTCGTGGTACGGGCGCGCAGTACTCCCGAATGAGATCCTTCTTTCATCATCCCTACCGGGTAGCACAGTCACTTGCGCGAAGGCTGAAAAGGCCGGCTGGAAAGTCTTGATACCGTTTCCGGGTTTTGGCAATTCTATCGACGACAATTGCCAACCGACTGAAATTCAACCTATTCCCCACAAATCGAAAATACGGCTGAATATGGGCTGGAAAATGGGGCAAGGTGAGAATTTGTCGACTGGCGTGACCGCTCGAATCAACTAGCTTCGACCCGAATCCGACACAGAGCAGCAATCCTTTCCGATTCGGATTTCAGCATCGAAAGTTCTCGGATTTGCGAGGTGCACGATCGGAGGCGAGTCGACTTGCGGTCGCAATGCCCTCTGTGTGTAGTAAAATCCGGGTTGGATAAGGGGGCTCCGAGAGTGCAAACTGAAGAGCGCTGGAAAAATTTCCTGACAAGGGATGACGGTAATCCGGTTGCTTTGGCACGTTTTTTGGACGTTACAAACGTTGATCTTGGCAGGGCTTGGGTCGATGCCAGTCGCCACTGGATCGAAGACGTTGGCGGTCAGAGAATCTATGTGGGCGATCTCGATGTGGTTCCTGGGCGTTCAGCGCTGAGCTTCAATCGATTGTTGGTCGAGGAATATCCTTCGAGGGAAGCCGCGATCGAAGTCCTGTCTCGTTCAAGCTCGAGAGAAGAAATTGGTCTGCGTGATAGGTTAGTTCTGGCCTTGAATCCAAGGTCGCGGTCTTCGCGCCGTCTGACCGCTCTGGTCGGAAAAATCGTCCGAGGTATTCGGCCCATCCGCGTCGAGGAAGTACCGGAGGCCAAGTATCCCAAGGGCGTCAGTAGCGGCGGACGCAGTTCCGATGAAGCGCAGGTTGAAGCATTCTATGCGCGAGATCAATGGCAACGGTTCACAATGGTCAATCTCAATGGGATGCGGGAGACCGCCCAATACCCCGTCGCCGAATCCAGCTCGAGGTCCAATCACGCGTCGGGTCGAGAGGCTTACGGGCGCTACGCTCGAAATACTGCAATCGAAGTGTTTAGGCGCGGGGGAAATTTTTTGTGGGTGGCAAAGCCGATGACCGTTCTGGTTGGCGATTCCGATCATCCACTCGGCCGTCACTGGTCGGAGTTTGTTCTTGTTGGTTGGCCTTCTCGGATGGCCTTTCGACACCTGATTGCGGACGATAGTTTTACCAGGGGGGTTGTTCATCGCGACGCTGGCCTTGATAGGTCGATCGCGATTCCGGGCACGCCGTGGCCCGAATTTTCTCGGTACTCGCTCTGAGTTTGAGGGGATAGGGGAACTGATAGGTAAATAACGCGAGGAGACTTTGAGTGGTTCCCAGCGGCCGGGAAGAGCTAGTTGAATAGAGCGGGGCCGGATGGTGATTGGAGGGTTCAAAGCGGGTAAGGAACTTCTGGTAGTCGAACGAGAAACAGGCTGATTCCGTTGAGACGCTGCCGGGCAGAGTCCGGGATTCTTGAGTCCGTAAACGCTATGTTGAAACCCTCTGCTCGATCGACAGTATCTTTCTGTACGTCAAGGACGTCGAATCTCACGGAAAACAATTCTATGCGATCTGCCACGGCATCGGTCCAAAGCCGCCTTGAGAAATTTTTGATCCAGTTGAAGAGGGCAATTTAGCGAGATGTTTGAAGTATCGATCGTGTTGATGGGTTCGGTACTCTTCCTCGGGGCATTGGTTCGGCTCCGCCAGGTCTATTCGATTTCGTTGATCTCGGGCAAGACGAATTTCCGGGCTCGTTGGCTAGCGCTGGGGGCGACTGTAGTTGGGTTTTTCCTCGGCTACCTGATCTTCATCACCCATTTGTTGGCATCTGTCACTCGAACCCCTTCGGACCAACTGGTTTCCGTCATTTTCTTTTGCGGTTCCGTGTTTGTTTTCGTCTGCGCCAATCTTTTTTATTCGACCACGCGTAGTTTGGTCGATGTGCTGAGAGAGAACGATCTCCAGAGAGTGGAACTCGACCGGCAAGCTACCGCTCTCAAGACTTCAGTCGATCGGAAGACGCTTGAACTTGTCCAAGAGAGGGCTCTATTGGCCGAGGCGACCACTCGGAGTAAGCAGCTGGATAAGGAGCGATTGGAAGCTCGAATGGTGGCCAACCAGAGGCTCGAAAGTGTCGAAATTTTGGCGTCGGGAATCTCTCACGACTTCAATAATTTGCTGGTCGGGATGCTGGGAAACGCCAGCTATGCGAAGCAACTAGGGCCAGACGAAGGCGAGGAATTGAAAGAGGCGTTGACGGATGTCGAAGAAGCTGCCGATCGGGCCGCGAAATTGACAGATCAGTTGAGCTCGTATTGCGGAAAGAACCGCACTTCTTTGGAGGCGATTGATCTCAGCGATCTCTCTAAAGAGACGCTTTCTGTCATTCGCACCTCAATCGATGCCAAGGTGAAAATTGTCAACGAGTTAGAGGACGACGTTCCTGTTGTTTGGGGAGACCCCACCCGAATTCGACAGCTCACTATGAATTTGGTGATCAACGGTTGCGAAGCGATTTTGCCGTCGAACGGGCCCCTCATAATTCGCACGGGATCGGTGAAATTGGATGAGGACAGTGAGAGTGTCGGTAGCTATCAGGATCGGCTCCCGCCCGGGACCTACGCTTATTTAGAAGTCGAGGATCAGGGTTGTGGAATTTCCGAGCTGGATCAAGCCCGTGTTTTTGAACCATTTTTTTCCACGAAGGGGCTTGGCCGTGGTCTGGGTTTGGCAGCCGCGGAAGGAATCGCGAGGAGCCATAATGGCAGGCTGACGCTGTCAAGTGTAGAAGGCGAGGGGACGAAGGTCAGAGCGATTTTCCCGGTCGCCGAACATGAGGCAGGCAAAAAAACAACGCTTGAGAATTCTAAGCAGGGATTGGTTCGGGGAGCAAAAATCCTAGCAGTCGATGACGAATTGATCGTTCTGGACACGATTCGGAGAGGGTTGGAACGGGCTGGTTTTTCTGTCGATACAGTTTCCAAGGAATCCGAATTTTTCGAAGTGATGAGCCAGGAGAAGGCTGACTATTCGGCGGCTATCGTAGACATCATGATGCCCGATATTGTATTTGAGGAAATGTTTGCAGCGCTTAGAAACCGATTTCCCAAAATGCCTATTCTAGTTTCCAGTGGATATTCAAATATTGATACACAGGGTATTTTGGGAGATGACTCCCTTGTGCGCTTCCTTACGAAGCCTTACCGAGTCGACGCGCTGTTGAAGGCTATTTCGGTTCACGAGGAGAAACCGAGTTAGTCGAAAAAACTCAGCGACTCCCTAAGTGGTCGCGTCCCGTCGGACCTCTACTCCAAGTGTTTCGACCTCTCTAAACTCACTCGGGGGTTCTCCCACGCTCGGCTCCGGGGGGCGATGGGAGGTATCCGCGTAGCCAGCGAGCTCATTCCTCCCAGGCCTGGGCACGTTTCTTCTCGGCGTCTTCAAGTTCTTTGCGCGTGGCTTCATCGACGAGCACTCCCCGATCTGCGGTGGCATCGAGCAGAGCCTTGGTGAGGGGTAATTCATTCTTCCAACGGGGCTGGAGCAGCGCCGCCGGGACGACAGCCTCCGCCCAGTCCAATGGGGCCACCCAGCCGGGATGGGCAACCAGGGTTCCCCGAGTGCCGGCCATGGGGTGCTGGCTCCTCCAGGACTGAATTTTTCCGGAAAGTTCCTCTACGATCTCGGGATATTCGGCCGAGACATCCTTCTCCTCATAGGGATCTTGCAGAATGCGGAAGAGGAAGTTTTGCACTCGAGTTTCGATCTGACCTTCTTGAACGATCTGCACGAGTTTCCACGGGAGATCGATTACGGCCAGGCTGATGAGCCCGGGAAGGGGAATTTCCGAAGCGAAGTAGATTGCCGGAGGTTTTTCAGGAGATTTCCCCTCGGAAAAGACCGGCCACATATTTTGACCTTCCAATCGGGCCGCAGGGTCAAGGGGAAGCGACGCGGCGGCCGCCAGGGTCGGAAATACATCCATCACCGTCGTCTGAACTTCGATACTTGTATTGGCCGGTAGATGGCCTGGCCAACGTAATACCGCGGGAACGCGAATTCCCCCTTCAAAGGTCTGACCCTTCTCGCCCCGCAAAGGCGTATTTCGCCCTCCGAATCCGGTAAAGCCTCCGTTATCACTGAAGAAGAGAACCAACGTGTTCTCCGCAAGCCCTTGGCGATCGAGAGTCTCGAGAATGGCCACTATCGCGTGGTCCATTTCGTCCACCATGGCCGCGTAGATACGCCGGTAACCCTTCTCGGGCAAATTCGAGTAGCGGCGAATGGTTTCTTCGGGAGCTTGCATGGGGCTGTGGGGCGCGGTGAAGGGGACGTAGAGAAAGAAGGGTTTCTCGGGGTCGCGCTCGCGAATGAACCGAACAGCCTCGCGCTGCTGAATATGGGTCAGGTATTCGCCGGTCAGTGAAATCGATTTTCCGTTCTTCTGTAAGTCGTGGGCGCCTTCGCGTTGGTGCTTCCAGTAGTCGGTGTTCGTATGCAGGTGCCCGTGAAAATATTCGAAGCCGTGCGCGTTGGGGAGCTGGTGCTCCTGGGTGTGACCGAGGTGCCACTTTCCGACCAAGCCGGTCTGGTACCCGGCGGCCCGAAACGCGTCGGCGAGAGTGTACGCGTCGGGTGAGAGCCCAGCGTTGTACCAGGGATGGAGTTGGTCGTAGGCGAGGCCCAATTTAAGGGGATCTTGCCCGGTCAACAGGGCGGCCCGGGTGGGCGAACAGATCGGCGCGGAGTAGAAACGTTCCATCCGAAGTCCCTCCCGGGCCAAACGATCAATTCCGGGAGTTTTTATCTCACCACCGTGGTACCCCACGTCGGCCCAGCCCAAATCGTCGGCGAGCAGAATGAGTACATTGGGAGGCTCGGCGCGTCCGATATCCGCCGAGAGGATGAGAAGGAGGAAAACTCCGAAGACGGCCATGCTGGGGCAACTAAAAGTAGTTGGTACAGAAAACTCAGCGAATCGGCGCATCGGGTACCTCGGGTTATGGGAACCGGTGAGTTCAGATGGGTAGCCGTCTTAGCTACAAGGACGCAAGCGAAAATGCGTGTTTGCATGCTACAGACGAAGGAGCAGCCATCAATATCCCTCTTGCCGCCCGAGATTCGAAAGTCCCTCTCACTACTTATTTCAGATAGACTGTCGACTTCTTGGCGGGATTCCATGGGAGCGGAGGGTGACCCTCAATTGATAGACTTTGAACTCGGGGACGAACTTGAGCTTGTTCGTAGCACCGCTAGAGATTTTGCAGCCGATCATTTGCGTCCGGGGTTGCGTGAGCACGAATCGGAGAGGGCCCCGAGCGGGGCAGCGAGCGAGGCCTTCGCGGAGATCGGATTCGCGACGCTTGAGTGGCCCGAAGGCGACGGAGAGTTCGAGTTCGGCGCTGTAGCGCGTTGCTTGGTGGTGGAGGAATTGGGAGCAGCGGATCCAGGGGCGGCCCTTGCTCTGGATCCCCTGGGTCCGGCGCTTTACCCCCTGATGGAATTTGGCGGTGCGGCTGCAGTGCGGGACTTTGGCGACCCGCTCCTCGCAAGAGCGGGAGGTCGTGCGGTACTGGTATGGAATGGAATCGGCACGCGGATGCCCCTTGAGCGCCAGGGTGGGTGCTGGAGTGGTGTTGTTCCGTGGGTGCCCGCGGACCGGGCCGATCTCGTGGTTGTACTCGATGAAGAAGGTGCCTCGGTGGTCCAACAGAGCATCGAGCTCAAACCGCTTCGCGGTGCAGGTCTTCGCACAGCTGGCGCTTCCGAACTGACCTTGCGCTCGGCCCCCATCGTGGCGGAGTGGAGCGACCGGGATGCGGCGAGTCGCTCGATTGCTCGGGCCCGGCTCTACGTCGCTGGCCTTCTTGTGGGCGTAATGCGTGAATCCTCGGATTATTCTCGCCGCTATGCGCTGGACCGGGTGGCCTTCGGCAAGCCCATCGCCCACCACCAAGCACTGGCTTTCCTGATTGCCGACATGGTTATAGCCGTGGATTCTG
>DUCH01000472.1:0-316 GCA_012959865.1 Myxococcales bacterium
TCCGCCATCAGGTCCGCCAAGCGCGGGTGATCGATGTGAGCCGGGTCGAATTGACTCACCGCTCCCCCGCCGCGCTTTTCGTAGTGGCCGATCAGGTCCGAGTACAGGTTCGCCCCCCAGCCCACGCCCCCCTCGAGAAAGGCGAAGGGCAAGTCAGGAAAGCGCTGGGGCACGCCGGCCAAGAAAAGAGATCGGCAAGTGGCCTCGCCCGCCACCGCGAAGTTGCCGATGTGGTTCGACATGTAACTCGTCTGAGAGACCCGGCTTCCCCAACCCATTGCGCTGGAGTGGAAGGTGGGCGTGAGCCTCCGGCTCA
>DUCH01000472.1:413-10499 GCA_012959865.1 Myxococcales bacterium
GGGCCGCTCGCATATCCCCGGCGCCGCGCAGGGGGCGCGCGACGTAGCCCGAGAGCGTCACCACGCGCATTCCAAGATTCTCCACCGCGTAGTCAATTTCTTCGATGGCTTCTTGGGGGGAGTGCATGGGGATGACCGCGGCCGGGGTGAGCCTCTGGGCATAGGGGCGGCAAGCCTCGGCGTAGTAGCGATTGAATGCGCGACAGGCGGCCCTGCGCAGGTCGGGGTCGTCTAGGTGGGGCACCGTCAGGCCCAACGTGGGGTAGAGAATCGCGAAGTCGATGCCAATCTCGGGCAATCGCTCGGCCATCAATCCTGGCAGGAGGGCGGTGGCCCGGTCCAATGTGTTCGCGGTGGGGAAGGCCCACCAACTCATTCGAAATAAACCGAGGGCGCGTCGGGTGTCCATGTCCAGGTCCCGGGTCAATCGGCCCGTGTCGAAGATCGCGTCGAATTGCTGGGCCATATTCTCTCCCGCCAACGCCACGAGTTCATCGCGCACGGCGGGCAGGAATTCCACCAGATGGCCGTCCCCATCGATGATGGGGTGGGGAAGGGAATCGCGCAGGCGCTTGAGTTTGGCGGGATCCGGCGGGCTCATGGGGCTCCTGAATGGGGGTAGGGTCGGTGGGCGGGTGTCCACCCGGCGCTAGAGCGCGCTATCCGAGGCGCCTCCGTCGACGCGAAGGTTGGCGCCATTGATATAGCTAGCGGGTCCGCTGGCCACGAAGGCTACGAGGCTCGCGACCTCCTCGATTTTCGCGATTCGCCCAGTCGGATTGGCGAAAATCTCTCGGCTCGCTTCGCGCTGAATCGAGTCCCAGTCGCTCCCCCAACCTTTTTTTTCGGCACGGCGCTGAAGGGTTTCCTTGATTTCCCGAGTCGCGATGATCCCCGGGCTCACCAGGTTGACGGTGACTCCCGAGCCGCCCAGTTCCTTGGCAAGGCTCACACAGAGGTTCGGGAGAACGGCCTTTGACCCGTAGTAGTGGGGCATACGCGCTGCCGGCCGCAGTGCGCCGATGGTGCCCACGAAGACGATGCGTCCCCAGCCTCGATCGACCATGCTAGGGGCCAGGCCATGAACCAGGCGAACGCCCGAAAGTACGTTCTTCTGGTAGATCCCGACCCACTCTGCGGTGGATGTCGTCGTCCAGTTGCCGGCCTCGGCCACTCCGTAATTATTGATCAACACATCGACGCGGCCCCCGACTGCCTGGGCTTCATCGATGAGTTGATCGGCGCCCGTGTCCGTCGTGATATCGCCGTACACCGCATCTGCATCCAGGCCCGCCGTCCTGAGGCGCGTGACGACTTCGTCGGGTTGCCCTTTTTCAAATCCATGGATGAGCACTCGGCAGCCTTCTCGCGCCAACAGTTCGGCGATGCCGGACCCGGTTCCCCGCCAACTCCCTGTAACTAGGGCGACCTTTCCCTCGAGGCCCAGGTCCATGTTTGCTCCTTGATGCTCGCTTTACCCGTTCGTTCAGGGAACGCGTGGCCGCGGCCGGACAGTCCTGAAAAAGAAAGCGGCCCCCATGGTTATTGGGGGCCGCCCGAGTCTTCTCCCCTTTTGTCTTCGCTTAGCCGAATTCGATCACCGAGCGAATGACTTTTCCGTCCTGCATGGCTTGGAAGGCATCGTTGACGTCCTCGATCTGGATGCGCCGCGAGATCATGCTCTCGAGATCGAGTTTGCCCGCCTTCCAGAGGCGCAGCAACTTGGGCATGAACGTTCGCACGTTAGAACTTCCATACATCGAGCCGCGCAGGATCTTGTCGTGGTAGAAAAGTTCAAAGGCGCTGAATTCGACTTTTTGATCCATTCGCCCCACGCCCACGATCACAGCGGTGCCGCCGCGCCGGGCTGCGTCGAATGTTGCGCGAATCGTGACCGGGTTGCCGATGCACTCGAGCGCATAGTCGAAGCCCTGGTTGGCGGTGATCTCGCTCTTCATCTGATCGAAGGCGTCCGGGGTACAGACATGGGTGGCGCCGAAATGTTTGGCCTGCTCGAGTTTGCCCTCGACCATATCCACCGCCAGGATCTCGGCGGCCCCCGCGATGCGGGCTCCCTGGATTGCGCTGATGCCGACGCCTCCGCAACCGAATACGACCACCGAACTGCCGGGCGTGACTTCGGCGGTATTGATGGCAGCGCCTACTCCGGTGGTCACCCCGCAGCCAATCAGTGAAACGATGTCCAGGGGCACATCGTTTTCGATCTTAATGAGGCAGTGCTCCGAGATGATCAACTCTTCGGCAAAGGTTCCCACGCCCGTGAACCCACCGATGGGATTTCCGTCCAGAGTGAAATGGGGACTGGTGGCGACCACCATGGCCTGATCGCACAAGTAGGACTGGCCGCGCAGGCAGGGCTCGCATTGACGGCAAGCGGGAACGAAACTCAAGATGACGTGATCGCCGGCGGCGACATCGGTGACTCCGGCGCCTACTTCTTGAACGATACCTGCACCCTCATGACCCAACACGCAGGGTGTGCCGCAGGGAATTGTTCCGTTCTGAGCCGACACGTCGGAGTGGCAGACTCCGCTGGAAACAAGCTTTACATGGACATCGCCGGGTCCGAGATCGCCGAGGCCGACGTCGTCTCGGATCACAAGGTCGGTGTTGAGCGCGGTAAGAATTGCGGCTTTCATGTTCGCCCTCCCTGGGTACTTGCTGTGGGGGAATTTGCAGTTCGTGTTCGCCGGGTTGGGATCCGTTCCACGTCCGGGCAAGCGCTTCAGCATACCAAGGGGCTGCAGGCCTCGCGAGCGGCGAAAACCGGAGGCGCAGCCGACGAAAACGGCCGGCGCCGGCCTCTCCGGGTGGGGGCTAGCTGTTTTTTGGGTGCCCCCAACGATTCCAGTACGTGATGTCGCCGGGGGGGCGCCGCTCGGCGGGCCGTAGGACCGCGTTCCGCGTGTACCCTACGGGGAGCAGGATGGTCTGGGTCACATTTTCAGGGATTCCCAACTGCGCAGCGGCTTCGCGCTCGTGGAGCAGATGCAGGGTTGTCCAGGTGGCGCCGATTCCCCGCGCGCGGAGCGCCAGCATGAGCGACCACGCGGCGGGAAGAATCGAACCGTAGAAGGAAACCTGCAAGGGGATCGAGTCCGGCGCCGGGCGCCCTTCGGCGCAGACGAGGATGAGCGCGGGCATCTCATCGAGACGATCGGCAAGCTGCTGTTGGCTGGTTTTGACTTCGCCCCCTCGCGCCTCGGCCAGCGCCGAGAGGGCCTGGCGATAGAGCCCGGCCAGGGCGCGCTTGGGCTCGGGTTCCGTGAGGACGAGAAATCGCCAGATCTCCGCTGGAATTCCCGTGGGCGCTTGGGTCGCGATGCCGATGCACTCCTCGATGACCTCTCTCTCCACCGGCCGATCAAAATCGATTCTCCTTCGCACCGAGCGCGCGGTGCGGAGAATTTCGTCGATGGCCTCGGTGGATTCAGGCTGAGTCTCTTCGTCGGACATAGGCAGGAAGAATAGGCCTCGGGTCGGGCGCGAGCGGCCCGATTTCGCAAAAGGGAATAATCGATCCCGGTTCGATTTCAAAGCGAAGCTAATCTTGGGTTTCAGGTCACAATGCGATAGATCACTGTGCCCCGGGCGACCGCGAAACCATCGTTTGCGCCGGCCACCACGGCATCCGCCCAGAAAATCGCGCCGTCTCGTTGGATCACTTTTCCGTAGGCGATGAGGTCTTGTTTGGGTGAGGGACATAGGATCTGGGCCTGCAGTGATGGGGTCGACGCCTTGAAGGCACCGGGCCCGGTCTCCGCCCAGGACGCCATGGCGCCCGTCGTATCGAGGAGTGCGAGGATCGCGCCCTCGTGGATGCCTTCGTCAAGATCGGCGTTCGCGTCGACGAACGGAAGGACGATGCGTGAGTGCGACTCGGTCATATGCTCGATCAGCATCTCGCGCTCACTCATGTAGGGGGTCTTCGAAACGTGCGGCCCCATGGGGCCGGGGTCCGTGCCGCCATCATCGCCGGCGACCGGGTAGCGATCGGAGGGTTCGGCTCCGTGGCGCGCGCGGACCATCGCAGTGGCGTGGGCAATCGCCTTGCCGGTAAGGGTGGACACCTCGATCTCGACGAAACACATATCTTTACCGCGACGCAGCAGTCGGGCATTGGCCGTCACGTCTTCACCGATGGCCGCAGCGAGGTAGTTGACTTGAACCGATGCCGTGTGCCAGGGCCCGGTCTCCTCGCCCATCGCGGCTCGCGCTACACATTGGCCCCCGACGGCGGCGAGGGAGGCGGCGCAGCCCCCGTGCAGGGCCCCACCCGGGTTGGAATTTTCGTCGCGAAAGGGAAGTAAAATACGCGCGGTGGTTTGATCCGAGTCGGTCTCAACTGCATCGAGTCTTGCGCCCAGCGTACGGGTATAGGGCGAATTCTCCACCCAAATTCGGATGCTTTCCATTTTGAGTCTCCACTGCCGCTTGGGAGCGGCTGCTCGTTTTGTTACGGGACCGATTGTAATAGCATGGGTTGGGCGGTGCAGACACAGCAGCGCGGACAGGGAGAATTCAATGAGTTCGGAGAGAGTAACACGGCTGGAAAAAGCGAAGGCTATCGAGATCGCCGAGGAATTCGGTCTGCCAGGGGCGTTGGCGGAATTGAATATCTTCCGAGTGCTTCTTTTGAACCCAGTGGCGGCCAAGGCCGTCGCGGATCTTTTGCTCACACTCCTCTTTCGCAGTTCCCTGAATCCACGGTTGCGCGAGCTTGTCATCATGCGTCTGGGCTGGGCCACCGCATCGAGTTATGAGTGGACTCAGCACTGGCGGATTGCCCTCGACCAATTTGGGTGCAGCGAAGAGGATCTGCTCGCCCTTCGCGATTGGGAAAATGCCGTTCACTTTGGTGTGGCCGAAAGAGCAGTTCTCGCCGCCACCGATGAAACCCTTGCCACAGGAACCCTGTCCTCGGCGACATGGGAACAATGTCGAACGCACGTGGGAGATGAGACCACCTGCATGGAACTGGTGGCCTCCATCGCGACCTGGCGTTGGATCTCCCATTTCGCTCGGAGTCTGGAGATTCCGCTGGAAGAGGGCGTTAGACCCTGGCCGCCCGACGGACTGAAGCCCGAATAGCCGCGCCCAAGGGAAATCCGCCGGGTTCTCAGGCGGGGGTTGGGTGTCCGATGGTGTGCGGGTCGAATTTCAGGCGTCGCGAAGCTTGTAGCGAATGGGCAGGTGCTTGATCCCTCCGACCAGGCTGGAGTGGAGCCGGTCCACAGGGCCCGCCAACTCGATCTCTTCGATTCTTGGGAGCAGATATTTGTAAGCCACTTCCATCTCGAGGCGAGCGAGGTGAGCACCGAGGCAGAAGTGTTCGCCCACCCCGAAGCCGAGATGGCGATTCGGACTGCGGTCGATGCGAAATTCATTTGGGGCGTCGAACACCTCTTCGTCTCTATTGGCCGATGGGTAAAAGAGGGCGACGGAGTCACCGGTCCGGATCAGCTTGTCGCGCAGTTCGAAGTCCTCGGTGGCCGTGCGCCCGAAGTGGATAATCGGTGCTGTCCAGCGGACCACCTCCTCCACCGCAGGCGCCAGAAGGCTTGGATCCGCCTGCAGTCGCCGCAGTTCGTGCTGGTTTTCGACAAAGGCCAGCAGTCCCCCGGTTGTGGCATTGCGGGTCGTTTCGTTGCCGGCGACCACGATGATGAGGCACCAAGTCATGATGTCCATCTCGGGGAGGCGCTCGCCATCGACTTCCATCTGGGTGAACAGCGTGACAAGATCGTCGGCCGGGTTCCTTCGTTTTTCTTCGGCAAGCTCGGTGAAGTAGGCAAAAAGTTCGACCATCGTCGCCTGGGCGGTCTCGTCCGAACTCTTGCCTTGGGTCTGGAAGGCGGGATCCTGGGCGCCAATAATCCGGTTCGTCCAGTCGAAGAGACGGTTCCAGTCCTCCTTGGGCAGCCCCAGCATCCAGGCAATCACCGCGATGGGCAGCGGCGCAGAGACCGCCTCCACGAAATCGCATTCTCCCTCTTGACCGGCCTCGAGGAGATTCTCGACGATGTCCTTCCCGATTTCCTCGATGTCGTGGTGGAAGCGTTGGAGCGCCCGCGGGGTGAAACGCTTGCTAATCAACCGGCGGTAGACGCCGTGCTTTGGGGGGTCGAGTTGAATCAGTGTGGCCGGGAACTCCATTCGCTCCTTGGGAATTGGGATGTGCGACTGCACCAGGAGGGGGCCGCTGACAAATTTCTCGGGCAACTTCCCGATCGTGGTGATATCGGCGTGCTTTGTGATGGCCCAGAAGGGGGCGCCCTCGTCGTTCTCCCACCAATAGACCGGGTCGTTGGCACGCATCCAATCCCAGATTTCATGGGGATAGCCACGCTCCGCGTAATCCTTTGGGTGAACGATATTAAAATCTCCGAAGTCGGGAGAGGGGGCTGCCATGATTGCTCCTCGTAAGAATTTTCAAAAGCATACATCAGCAGGAATTCGCGCAACCCGTGATCCACCGATCTCGAAGCGGTACACTGCAAGGGGGAGACGTCAATCCGCCGTTGGGCGGGGGAAGGAAGTCCTTAATGAGCGATGAATCGGATCTCTATTTTCGTCAGGTTGCCGTGGGCGACATGGCCAACCTCGTCTATTTGGTCGGCAGCCGATCAACGCGCGAAGCGCTGGTAGTGGATCCTGCGTGGAGCGTGGACGGGCTCATTGATCAGGCTGAGGAAGACGGCATAAAGGTTGTGGGCGCGCTGGTCACCCACTACCACCAGGATCATATCGGCGGAAGTATTTTTGGCATGGAAATCGAGGGGCTCGAGCGCTTCATGGCGCGTAGCCCGGGGCCCATTCACGTACAGAAACTCGAAGCCGACGGTGTCGCGAAGGTCTCAGGCATTGCGCGCAGCGAACTTTGCGCGCACGAAGGCGGCGATACCATCGAACTCGGTGGCATCACGGTTCGCCTGCTTCATACTCCGGGCCACACACCAGGCTCGCAGTGCTTCCTCGTCGAAGAAGCCGGGCAGCCCGCTCAGTTGGTTTCCGGCGACACTCTGTTTCTCGGAAGTTGCGGGCGTGTCGACTTGCCAGGAAGCAATCCCGAGCAGATGTACGAAAGCCTCAACGGGACTCTGCGCAAACTGCCCGATGAAACCCTGGTGTTTCCCGGACATCTCTATTCCCAGGAGGCGCATTCCACCATTGGAGAGCAAAAGGAAACCAACCCATTTCTCCGTGTGGCGAACCTCGAGACATTCTTGCAGTTCATGGGTGCCTAGGAGCGGCGCGAAGGAAGCTGATCCCCCCGAGCAAGAAAAATTGCTCGGAATCTTGGGTCCTTCCGCTAAGTCGAATCTGGGCGCCAGGTGGTAATCCGATCGACCAATCGGGTGTCCCCGATTGCTTCGGTGAGAATTCTCAGCTTTTCCCGGCGGGCTCCACGCCACCGCAGATCGGCGAGTTCATCCTCCAGCGGAACGTCTCTTCTCAAGGTTGCGAGTCGTTTGTAGAGCAGGGCGTCGTCCCGCCCTTCCTTGAGTTGGTCGGCGAGGCCCGCGGCGCCTCGAACCGGAACCGTCCAGTCGGAGCAATCCGGGGGGATGGCTTCGATGGTCCCGTACTCGGCCAAAAGTGTTGACGACGATTTTTGTCCCCAACGAGGAATTCCAGGGATTCCGTCGGCGCTATCGCCCATCAGGGCCAGCAAGTCCGGAATCGAAGCCGGAGAAACTCCCCATTTTTCAAGAACACCCCGCTCGTCGATGATCCGATCCCGCATGCGGTCCCAGAGCACGATTCGCTCGCCCTCTACGCATTGAGCGAAATCCTTGTCCGGAGAGCAGATCAGAATTCGGTCAACCGAACTCGCAGAACTCCAGCGTGCGGCTCCCGTCGCGATGGCGTCATCGGCTTCGAAGTCGACCATGGGCCAGACTGTGATTCCCAGGGCTTCGGCGGCGGCCTCGGCCAGTGGGAATTGGCCGTGGAGCAGAGGATCGATCCCCTCTCCGGTTTTGTAGCCGTCGAAAAGTTGATTTCGGAACGACTCGATCACATGATCGAACGCGATAGCCACGTGAGTGCATTGCTCGCTCCGCAGAAGCGCTGCGAGGGAGCGGAGAAGGCCGCGGGTACCGCCCACCTCGCGACCGTCGGGTGCAAGCGCGGATGGCGCACCGTAGAACGATCGATAGAGTTCATAAGTGCCATCGATAAGATGAATTTGCATAGAAGTCGCTTGAGGTCGAACGGAGTCAGAGCAAAGTCGGGCTAAGCCGGATGAAGCCGAATGGAGTCGGATGGATCGATCGGTTAAGGTCCGCCCGGATCGGCATTATAGCGAGCGCGGGGAGGTAAGGTCGATGACCAAAGTTGTTCTTTATCACAATCCAGGGTGCAGCAAGTCGCGGGGGGCGCTGGCGCTCCTGGAGCCTTTGGGCCTCGCGCTTGATGTTGTGGAGTATCTCAAGGCTCCTCTCTCGAGAGCCGAATTGGAGACGCTTCTCGACCAACTCGGGGGTTCTCCGGGTGGACTGGTCCGCAAGGACAAACATTTCAAGGAATTAGGGCTTGATCCCTCGGACTACGAGGATCGGGAAGCAGTGGCCCAAATCCTGTCCGAGCACCCGCGATTGATGGAAAGGCCCATTGCTGTTGCCGATGGACGGGCGGTGATCGGGCGGCCGCCCGAACGGGTCCTCGAACTGATCGGCTGAGCCTTCGCTACTTCTAGGCCGTCTGGTCGGCCTTCTGGCCGACGCCGTGGGCATTGATCAACGGAACGGGCCCAACAGCGATCAGGCAGGTGTGGTTGTATCAGCGAACTCGGCGGGTGCGGGGGGAGAGCCAGCGTTGAGCGTTCGTCGAAACCAGAACAGGGCAGCCACACACAGGGGCAGGGCCACCGCTGCTGCGATCAGCAAGACGAGGTGTTCGCCGTAGCGGTCCACCCCAATTCCCAGAACGGGACCGAGGGCGAAAAAGGCCAGTCGAAAAACCATGCTGTTGATGGAGAGCAGACTGGCCCGATCCCGTGATGGGATCAGGCGCTGCTGGAGGGGGTTGAGGATCGGCCCATTGAGTCCGCGGCCCAGGCAGATCGCGAAGTAAAAGGCGAAGCCCCAGATCGCGTGATTGAGGCCCATGCCCACGAATCCCAGGCCGATCAGCGCGATGCAGATCCCCAGCGCGGGGAATCGGCCCAGGCGCCGGGCCGCGCCGTCGCCGGCCCAAAGTCCGACGGCCACGGTGTAGTTCGCAGCGGCCCACACCGGTCCTATCCAGGCAGGAGAAACCCCGGCCTTCTCGGCATACACGGCGACCATCCAAACCGGAATAAAAGTGCTCAGGCCGATCAGGGCAACGACGACGATGGAAGCACGCAACTGCGGACTCTCGATCATGGCGAAGGAGAAGATCGCGCGGACTTGCTGCCACGCGTGGTCGGAATTCGGTGGGTGCCGGGCGGGCTCCACCAGCGCGAGGACGATGAGAGCGTTCGCCCCCCAGAGCGCGGCCTGCAGGTAGAAGGGAAGCGGCGCCCAAATCGCATAAAGGAGTCCCGCCATCAGAGCGGCGCTTCCCTCGGCGATGGCGCCAATGGAGCGGGATCGGCCAAACCAGCGACCGAACTCGGCCTCTTCGCCGAGTTCGACGCAGGATTCGTAGAGCAGGGCGGAGTCGGTACCCGAACTGAGCGCGAGAGAACCGGCGAGGAGGAATTCCCCCAGCACGACGCCCCAAAATGTCTCGGCCCCGCCCAGTGTGACCCAACCGAGGGCAGAGCAGACCGTGGCCCAACCCAGGGCCGAGCGATATCCAATACGGTCGGCGAGATAGCCCCCCGGAAATTCGAGGCAAGCGGCGAAGAGTCCGAACAGGGCCTGAATCGAAAAAATTTCTGCCATGGTCAGGCCGAGTTCGTCGCGCCAGTAAAGCGGGACCACCGCTATGGGGAGAAGTGCCATCTGGATGGCACGGAAGGCGCACAGCAGTCGGAGATTGCGAGCCAGTCCGTGCATTGAGGGCGCTCCATGCAGATCGAGTAGAGCGATTGCCCCGCTCGATCCAGTACAAAAAGAACCTATGCCTCTTCTT
>DUCH01000472.1:10619-12136 GCA_012959865.1 Myxococcales bacterium
CGTACACAGAGATGTACAGGATCGGGGATCAAGGCGCATAGGTTTAGAACGGGGGAAAATCAGACCGCCCACCGGGAACGGTTCGCGAGCTGATCTCGGCTTCCGACTGCTTTCTGTTAACGTCGCGGTGACTCAAAACGACCAATGCTCAAAACGACTAATGAATGATGGATAGGAACCGACATGCCCAGCCTCGACCACCCGATCTTCGACGCCGACAACCACTACTATGAGGCCCCTGATGCGTTCACTCGGCATATGGATCCCAAGTTCGCCACTCGGGGAGTCCAGTGGGCAGAAATTAACGGTCGCCAGCATCACGTTGTGGGCGGACGTGTCAGCCGAGCAGTCACCAACCCGACCTTCAACCCCATTGCCAAACCGGGAGCACTCTTCGATTTCGTGCGGGGGAGGGGGGACGGCCGATCGGCCAAGGAACTGCTCCGGGACCACGAACCCATCCGAGCCGAGTACCGGGATCGAGACGCTCGGGTCGCTTGTATGGAAGCGCAGGGCTTGGAGGGAATCTGGCTCTTTCCGACCCTGGGTGTGCTCTACGAAGAATTGCTGAAGGAGGACATCGAGGCCTCGGTGGCTACGTTTCAAGCCTTCAACCGTTGGCTGGACGAAGATTGGGGATTTGCTTATCAGAACAAGATCTTTGCGGCTCCCTACATGAGCCTGGCCGACCCAGAAGCCGCAATCGCGGAACTGGAGTGGGTGCTGAAAAGGGGCGCACGGCTGATCTGCATGCGGCCAGCCGCTGTATTCGGTCCGACGCGTTCCTGGTCACCGGCGGATCCTCGGTTCGATGGCTTTTGGGCCAGAGTGGCTGAGGCAGGAATTGTCACCGTGATTCACGCCGGGGACAGCGGCTACTCCTCCCAGGGCTATGCCGACGATGCGTTTAGCGCAGATTTTTCGGGGCCGGGTTTTGGGCCTTCGGTGCGCGCCTGGGGGATGGAAAGGGCAGCCCAGGATTTTCTTGCGACGCTAATTTTTGACCGACTTTTTGAACGCTTTCCTCGTCTTCGGGTTGCGTCGGTGGAGAACGGTTCGGGTTTTCTGCCCGATCTCTTCCGCAAACTGGAGTCGGCGGGTAAGAAGAGTCGAGGACACTTCGAGCAGGATCCGGTGGAAACATTCAAGCATCATGTATGGATCAACCCCTTCTGGGAGGACGATGTGCATGAAATTCTGGGTTTTATGGGATCCGAGCGCGTGATTTTCGGCTCGGATTGGCCGCATATCGAGGGGTTGCCCAAGCCTCTTGACTATCTGGATGACCTCCAAGGCCTCGATGCGCAAACGGTCCGGCGGGTAGTGGAGGGAAACGCGAGGGAATTGAATTCGGCCCCGAGCTGATCCCAGAGCGAGCTAGCAGGGGCATTCAGCGGACGATACGATTCGGTGATCCCCCGATTCAGAGCCCAAAGGCCTTTCCCGGTATACGTCAACGACCGTCCGATTCGACCCACCCGGGGCTTGCCATAACGAGGATTCGAGTCCGATTTGAC
>DUCH01000473.1 GCA_012959865.1 Myxococcales bacterium
GCTCGGACGTTGTGCCAGAAGCCAGCTTGAATGTCCTATTACTAGCTGGCGAAGATATGCTTGTGTCGTCGTGAACGGGACGTTGGCGCACCGGGAAGTGTGCTTTACGCTGTTCATTGCCTTAACTGTGTCGACGCTATTGGGAGCTCCCCCAGATGACAACCTACCTCCCATTCGCCCCTATATCGGCTGTTGTGCGGCCGTGGATCCTGTGGGCGGTGTTGACGTTGTTCGCGATAGGGCTTGCGCCCGCGCAGGCGCTCGCCATGGATTGGATCCCCATCCTTCGAACCGACTCCCTCGCACCCGGAGCGCCCGGACGGACGATTAACGGGATCGACACGGGGCGATCTCCTTCGTCGGCGCCTCCGTTGATCGACGAGAACGGGCGCTTGATCTTCCTTGCCTGGATCGATGGCGCCCCGGCCGGGGAGCACACTGGCCGGCTCTACCAATGGACAGCTGAGGAGGGGCTCTCGCTCCACCCGCCTGCGCCGCTCTCGATGCTCGAGGCCGGGTGTGAGTTTGGCGTCAATGGCTTTGCGGTCGCCCAGAACGGCGCCTACGCACTCCACGCGCGATCGGTCGGCGAGCACTTTGTCTGCGAGTCGGGCGCCCTGCTGATTCCGGATGGATCGGAAGGCTGGAGCGAGCTTCTCCCAACGCCCGAGCCGGCGATAAGCAGCACTTGGAGAATTGGCGGCGCAGGCCCGCTGGGAATCAATCAACACTCCGAAGTCCTGGTGGAGACGAGCGAACGCTACGTGTGCCCGCCCGATTCCATTTGCGCGGCGACGCCGCGCGACGTGCTCTATTTCGCAGATCCTTCTGGCGCAACCTTGATTTATCGCGAGACCTCACCGGCACCCGGCGTGGCGGGTGATGCCCGGCTCGGGCCTCTCGTGTATAAGTACGGAATCGCTGGCCCGAATGATCTCGGCCAGGTGGTAGTGGCGGTCCCGGTGTATGTCGATGGCAAGAGTATCCAGGTCCTCTATCGCTGGGACCCGGATTCCGGGCTCGAGCTGATCGCGCTGCAAGGTGATGCTGTACCCGGCATCCCCAATGCTGTGTTCGAGTTCCTAGGGGCACCGGTCTTGGACAATACGGGCGCGATCACATTTTGGGGGCGCCTTGAGAACGGCGCCGAGGTGGGTCCGTGCAACGACGACGCTCTCTTTACTCGCAGCCCTGCCGGCATCACCGAGCTCCGTTTCCGAGAGACTGCTACCTCGGGTTCCATCGTTCTTCCGCCCTTGGTGAACGAGGTGGGTGGCCTGGCGCTAGTCACAGATGGGCGGCGCCCGGATCGGATGTCGGTATGTGGTGATTTCACGCGACGGCTATGGGGGCCCGACGGAGATGGAAACCTCGCGGTCCGCGCCAGGCAAGGCGATCCTCTGCCGGATTCGACCCGTACGCTGCTCACCTTCGATGCCCTGCACCTCGACGACGCGGGTCGACTTCTGTTTTGGCGAAACTCGTGGAATACCTACTATATGGTCGACGAGCAGGGCGCTCTGTCGGTCTTGCTGAATGGGATAGAACCCATTCAGCTAGCGCCCGACGTGTCCGCCATCCCGACCTGGGCCCACCTCGCCTTCGATCGCAACCTCGAACACTTCGCCCTCGGCGTGTGGACGCAGGACCACGCTACCGGTGAGAAGGCGAGCACCATGCTCATCCCTGTGCCGGAACCGAGCGCCATGCAGAGTGGCTTGGCCGCGCTCGCTGTGTTGGGGTTGCTTGCAGTCAGATCGGCGGGCGCCGTTAGGTCATAGCGGGACGGGCACGGGTATCCTCCTCCGCGGGGTGAATTCGATCTCGGTCAGTCGACCGCGTCGTTCCAGTGTGGGGAGTCGGACTTCCCGTCACGGGATCCCCTAGGGATTTAACATAACGCCCATACTCGGACGTTGTGCCGGAAGGCAGCTTGTATGTCCTATCCCCCTCAAGGGGCTGCTCTATGTCGCGGGGGCCGTCGCCTTCGAAGCGGCCGCTGCCGATGATGATGGACGTGAATGCGGAAGCCCAGAACGCGGCCCT
>DUCH01000474.1 GCA_012959865.1 Myxococcales bacterium
GGTGGCCGACTCTACGCCGGCGACGAACATTGCTCCGGTTTGTCCGCACCCCCCCGCGCCAATCGCCTGGGCGGCGGACGCCGGAGCGAGGAGAAGCAGAGTGGTAAAAACCATCAGGCCTGCCGCCAAGGCCACCAGAAGTTCTGCGAGTACGAATCTCTTATCGAAGTACCGGATAGGGCTTTTACAGATAGGCATCTAGGAGTTTCCTGTCTCGTGTCTCTCAAATCGGGAGAGTTTCCGGCCTCGTGCAAGGCAACTTTTCGTCTGCGGATTACACAAATGCAAGATCCGAGCCACCCAATTCGGCGGAACTTCCCACGGATCTCGCGTCGGCGTGCGAAGGCGCTGAAACACGCGCAAGCGGTAGAGCGTTCGCTCCGGTCGACCTCGTACCCCGCCCTCCGCCTCGCCCCACGAAAACCGCGAGAGGCAGTTCGCTCGCAGCAGTGGAGTCGAATTACAATTTCGTTAGACCGCACGATCTACGTACATCGCCCTAGGGCTTGCGGGAGGGCCTCAGGCCATGGCAGAGTCCACTTCGTGAACCCTCTCGAACTGATCCCGGAACATTTCAAGCGATATTTCGAATTCTTCGGAAAGGCCCACAACGAAGGCGTGGTGCCCGCCCGAATCAAGGAGCTCGCGAGACTGAAGGTGGCGGCCCTCAACGAGTGCGATACCTGACTCTTCGCCCGTTACGCGTCGGCGACGCGTCAAGGACTCGACGAGAAGACCATCGAGCAGATCCATCGACCCCCGGCGGAGCGAAAACTCGAGCCCAGGGACGCACTCGCGGTACGCCTTGCCGAAAAACTCGCCCTGGATTTCCGTTCGCCGAGTGAGGCTCTGAGGAGCGAGCTTGCCGAACACTTTTCCCCCGCCGAAATCGCCGAACTCAGTTTGATGATCGGCCAGTACATCGCCATGGGGCGCATGCTGGTCTTCGCGGGAGGGGACAAGGCCGCCTGCGAGATCTACGTGCCCGAATACTGAACCGCACAGGGCGTTTTTACTCGCCCGGGCGCCTCCGAGGGCCGCAACGGCTTGCGGCCCGCCAAGGGTTTTCACACTCTCGGACGGTGGAGCCCAGAAGATCGTTCATGACTCTTGCCGCGGGCCTCGTGGTCGCGGCTCTCGCCGGTTGCGCAACACCCAGCCAACGGTTCGACCACAGGGCCAGCGAGCTCGGCTTTGTGCGCCACAACGTGCCTGGCACCCAATTCGAGCATGCGGTCTATCAATCGTCCGACCCCCGCTCAGGGCCTCTTCTCCACGTCTACCTCGAAGGCGATGCCTCCCCGCGCATGGCCAGCCGCTATTCGCCCCCCGACCCGACTCCACACAGGCCCCAGATGCTCGAGTTGATGGCCCTCGATCAGGCCCCGAGTCTTCTACTGGGCCGCCCGTGTCAGCACGGTCTCGATCCCGCTTGCGATCCCACGCTCTGGACGATCGGGCGCTACGGCGAACCCGTGGTCGCGAGCCTGGTTGCCGCTCTGCGGCGCGAACTCCATGCCATGAGAGCCTCTGGCAGGAGCGCTCCGGGGGTAGTGCTGATCGGCTATAGCGGCGGCGGCACACTGGCCTTCCTGGTGGCCGAGCGCGTGACGGAGACCCGAGCCGTCGTCACCCTGGCGGGCAACCTCGATACCAAGCGCTGGGCAGAGCACCATGGCTACTTTCCGCTGGGCCTATCTCTCAATCCGGCGGAGCGCCCTCCCCTCGACGCCTCGGTGATCCAGATTCACTTGCTCGCGGGCCGGGACGAAAGGGTTCCGCCTTTTCTCACTGAAGCCGTGATCGCCCGCCAGAAGGAGGCGAACTTCCACCTCCACGAGGCGTTCGACCACGAATGCTGCTGGGCAGCGGTATGGCGGGCAACCCTGGCAGAGTTGGACGTGTTACTCGAAGACCCCCTGGGTCGGTAGGGAACGCCTCGGGACCCTACTCCGGACCCTCAATAGCGCGGCCTGTGGCCTGCAGAATGCCGGCCGCCGAACCCATGGAGCCATCATTCGGGCAGAAAGGCCGTACCGCC
>DUCH01000475.1 GCA_012959865.1 Myxococcales bacterium
CGCATTTCTCGTGCGCGGAGTTCGCCGCATTCGCCTCCCTCTCCATTCCCTCCTCTCTCTTCCCTCTCCCATCCCTCTCCTCTTCTCTCTCCCATCCCTCTCCTCTCCCCTCTCCCATCCCCCCCTCCTCCCCACCCCTAACCCCGAGGACGCACACTGAAGATCGCAGAACTCGAGAAAGAACTCGCTCGGGGGCAGATTCGGCCGGCGTATCTTCTCGCGGGTTCCGAGCCGCTGCTCCGCGATCAGGGGCTGGCCGCCATCCGCCAGGCGATTCTCAGTGGATCCTCGGACGATTTCAATTTCGATTGCCTGGATGGCGATCGGCTTTCGCCGGGGAGGCTGCTCGAAAGCGTGCAGACCCTGCCGCTGATGGCCGAGCATCGGCTCGTCATCGTCAAAGATCCCCAGCTGATCGCGCATAAGGACTCCCGGGAGGCGCTGTTCGACGCGCTTGTCCGGGCCCTCACGGGCTTGGTCGAGCAGACCGAAACCGTGTTGGTGGTGACCGCCGCCAACGCGGACAGCCGCCTGCGCTGGGTTAAGGCTTTTAAGGGCACGGCCGCAAAAGTGGAGTGTGCACCTCCAAAGTCCGCTGAGGCCGCGATCCCATTCATCGAAACCGAAGCCAAGAGCCAGGGGGTCACTCTGGAGGCGGGCGTCGCCCGGGAACTGGCCGCCCGGGTGGGCCCTCATCTCTTGGTGCTGCGAGGCGAGATCGCCAAAGCGGCTTTGATGGCGGGAGACCGGCAGTCGATCTCCCTCGATCATGTCCGGGCTGGGACTGCCGACCTGTCCGAACGCTTCCTATGGGATTTGACCGATCCCATCTGCGCGGGTCAGGCCGGTGCCGCGATTACTCAACTGAGCCGACTCTTCGCCTCGGGATACGCGCCCGAAGCGGTTCTCGGTGGGCTGGCGGGACACTTCCGCAAGCTGGCTTGTGTTCGGGGTGGGGGGACGATTTCCGCAGGCCCGTATCAGTTGCGGAAGCTGAATACCCAGGCCGCGCGGCACAGTCAGCGAAGCCTGCGAACGTGCCTCGAACGCATCCATCGCACGGATGCCAGCCTCAAGGGGATCGGTCAAGCGTCGAAGCATATGTCGAGAGAGTCAACGGTGGAGAGCCTAGTACTCGAACTCTCCATTTGAACCGTGGCGGGTTCGGGTACAGCTGATCCCCTGGGGTCGTCCGCCTCTACCGCACGAACCGTGGGTTGCGCGCTCAGCCGCCCAGGGTGTTGAGGGTCTTGGCGAGGCGCCCGACGCTGCGATCTGCCCGTTGCCTGGGAATCAACCCCTTGCTGGAGGCCCGACGAATCGCCCGCTCTGCGGTGGCGAATCGCTCGCTGGCCGCGCCCGAATCGCCGGCCTCGATGGCCTGGCGGAAACGTTTGATCTCGGTTCGCATTCCACTTCGAATATGCTGGTTATGCTTCTGGCGCTTGGCGGATTGGCGGATACGCTTGAGCGCGGATTTGTGATTGGCCAAGGTCTTCTCCGGTGGTGGTTCTGGGGCGCGCATACTAGTCCCACCCGGTCGGAATGTCGATGCTGGAATCAATTCGGGTGAAGTGGTTCCCTCTGGGGGAATTGGTGTTGAGTCCTTCGGCTTCCGGGCCGAAAAGGGGAAGATGGGAAATTCCACGAAAAAGCGAGTGATTCGCGGCTGGACCGGGTGGATGACCCTCTGTCTCGCGTTTTCGGGTGCGGGAGCGGCAGTTGACGCCAATGCGGCCGGGGCCGAATCGAGGGACTCCAAGGGATTTCGGTCGACACTCGTGGACTCTGAATCCCCGAACGTTTCCCCGGACTCGGGGTATCGCTCGGAACTCGAGCGAATCTGGTTGATGCCGGGCGCCAGCCTCGACGCTCGGGGCCAGGGGATTCGCCGCCGAGCCCTTGCCCTCGGCGCCTCGAACCTGGATTCGCCTGCGCGTGCATTGATCGCGGACATGGGGGACGAGGGTTTCCTCGCTCGCCGGCAATGGGCGGTGACCCTGGCGCCGGATCTTCCCCTCGCTCACGGCGCGGTGGGCTCCGCGTACTGGCGCGAAGGGGAGTACGGGAAGGCTCTACGCCACTACAACGAGAGCTTCCTGAGTATTCCCCGCCACCTTGAAGCGAGTGTGTGGCTTGTCGGCTCGTTGCTCATGATTCTCGCGGGGGTGCTGATCTGCGGGTCGCTGGCCTTTATTCTGATCGAGGGTTTCTTGGGTTTCGCGCGAGCGGCTCATGACCTCGGCGATCTGATTTCGGATCGCATGCCCTCTTTTGCCCGAGCCGCCCTGGTGTTCTCGGCTTTGGGAGTTCCCCTTCTCTTGGGCGAGGGGTTGTTAGGGGTTGGCCTGATCTTTCTCGTGATGGGGGTGATGTACGGTGGGACTCTTGACCGCACTGTGCTGGCGCTCGCCGGCATGGGGCTTGTTGTCGGGCTCTATCCCTGCCTCGAGGGCAGCGGCAAACTTCTGATGTCGCTCAACGCGGACCCCGTGGCCTCGGCCTCCTTGGCCCTGATTCGCGGGAGCGAGACCCCACAGCAACTGGCCTTGCTGCTCGAGGCCGAACGCGACAACGACTCTCTGGTGGATCGCACTCTGGCGGTTCGTGCCCGGCGCAGGGGGGCCGATGAAGAGGCAGCCCGGCGCTTCCGTGAGATACTGGGAAGAGACTCGACGGATCAGTTTGCCCTCACGATTCTCGGAAATATGGCCTTCGAGGCGGGAGACACCGAGGCAGCCATCGCGGCTTACGAACGGGGCCGGAGATCCGGAGGAGAGTCCGCTGAATTGATGTTCGATTTGTCCCAGGCCTACGCGAAGGTGTTTCGGATGGGGGACGGAGAGTTCGCCATGGCCCGGGCCCAACAGATCAACGGTTCGGCGGTGGCGGAATTCATTGGTCTCGACGACTCCAACTTCGTTGCCGATCCGCCCTTTCCCATCGCTCCCATTCGGAGCCGAATGATCGCTGCTGCCAGTGGGCGTCCCCTAGCGGATGCGGTCTTGAAGGTTCTGGCGCCCGGGCGACTGGGGGAGGAACCGCGTTTTCTCGCTGGCGGATTGGCCTTGGCGTTCCTTGTCGGGCTGCTCGCCCAGGGGCGATTTGAACACGCCAGTCGATGTTTGCGTTGCGGGAGAAGGATCTGCGCGCGCTGCGACGGCGAAATCTGGAGCAGCGATCTCTGCGGAGCTTGCCACCACCTCTTTTACAAGCCCGAAGAAACCGATCCCATGTTGCGCGAGGCGAGGATCGAAGTGTTGCAGGCCCGCGAGAATCGCCTGGAAAAGACGGGTGTGATCGCCTCGATCCTGCTTCCGGGTGTTGCCGGAATGCGCGCGCAACGCCCCGACCTGGCATTTGCTTCGCTTCTTCTGTTCATGGCCGCCCTGCTCTTTGTGGTTTGGCAGGAAGGAGTTGTTCCCGATCCCCTGGCTGTGGGGGCAGGCGGTACTTTCGCGCTGGGGGTAGCGGCCGTCCTGGTCTCCGTTGTCTATCTGGGGGTGCTCTTCAGCAGTTTGATCAGTTGGAGGCGCAGGTAGTATGACGGTTGCCTTGAAGGGAAATCTTGACGATTTTGGAATCGCCGAAATCTTCCAACTGATCGGCCATCAGCGCAAGACTGGAATGCTCGAGATCGCCAGCCACAGCGGCGCCAAGCGGGTGGCTTTCGATGCGGGCGGGCTCATCTATGCGGTTCCGGTGGGGGCCGGCGAGCACGCTGGGCTGGGCGACTTTCTCGTGCGATGCGGTTTCGTCGAGCAGTCCGTTATCGAAGAAAAAATGATCGAGAGCCGGGTTTCCGCGCGTTCCCTGCCGGATCTCCTGATCGCTGACGGACTCGTCGAGGCAGAAGATATCGACGCGGTCACGGATCTGATGACCCGGGAAGTCCTGTTTGAGTTGATGGGCATGTCGGGCGGTTCCTTTGAATTTCTGGCCGGACCCGTGCCGCAAGACTACTCGCCGGAGAAGTTGATGGTGGCCGAGCAGATCTTGATGGATGGAATGCGGATGCAGGACGAGTGGCAGACCTTTTCGAATCAGCTGCCTGGGGAAGGCGACGTTGTCGAAATCCTCGTCTCGGTGGACGACTACTGCGACCGCCTCGAGGACGGCGGGCAGGGCGGTTCGGATCAAGTCAGGCGGGTTTCGGACTTCGTCAACGGGAAGAATTCCGTCCGAGAGATTATTGATCTGTCTCGGTTGGGAACTTTTACGGCCGGGCGAATCCTCGCGGATTTGCGGCGCGCTGGCCTCATCGATGGGGTTAGCCCCGGGCTGCGTACCGCCCGCAAACGCGGGCGGGGAAGAGTCGTACGGGTGTTGGGTTTCGCAAAGCTCGCCCTGGCCGCGGGCCTACCGTTGATTCTGCTTGGGTCGGTGACCGTCGGACTCTTCGTTCAGGGACTCGACGCCCGGGATTGGCGGGGTCGGTCTATTGTCTATAGGCCCCTGGAAGAAGCGCGAGCACAGTTTGCGCGGCAACGCCTTCACAATCTTCTTGAAACGCGTCGGCACGGAACAGGACTCTGGCCCCACGGGCTGGATTTTGTGTCTCAGGGGGTATGGGGCGAACAAGAAGGATTGACTCTCGAATCCGCCTCTGCGTACTATTATATGCGGCGAGGGGACGGGATCGTCCTGCTGGCACCGCGGCGTTGAATCACGGGAGTCCACACTGAGCGACGGAACCACCGGAATCCAAAAAGTCATCACTTTTGACGACAACCTGACCGCTGCCGAACTCTACGGCGACGGAGAGAAGAATCTCCGTCTGATCCAGGACAAGCTGGAGGTTCAGGCACATGCGCGCGGGAATGAGGTTCGGCTGCTCGGTGCCCCGGCTTCGGTAGAACTGGCGCAGAACGTGCTAGAGCAGCTCTACGCGGTGTTGGAATCGGGTCGAGGGGTTCACTCCCGCGATGTGGACGCCGCGATCACGATGGTGGCCGAAAAACCCGATGTCGATCTTCGGGACGTCTACAGGGATGTGCTGAGTCACGTGGGAAGCCGCCGTAAGATCCGGGCGAAGAATCTCTCTCAGCGCCATTATGTAGAGCTGATCGAGGCCCATGATGTGACGATTGGCGTCGGACCCGCAGGGACCGGGAAGACCTACCTCGCTATGGCGATGGCCATTGCGGCGCTCAATCGCAAGGAAGTGACTCGGGTCATCCTGACCCGCCCGGCCGTAGAGGCGGGTGAGCGCCTGGGTTTCCTTCCCGGTGATCTGGCCGAGAAGGTGGATCCCTATATGCGGCCCCTTTACGATGCGCTTCACGACATGATGGATTTTGAAAAAATAGGGAGACTCTCGGAACGCGGCGTGATCGAAGTGGCGCCATTGGCTTTCATGCGCGGGCGAACTCTGAACGATTCGTTCGTAATTCTCGACGAAGCACAGAACACCACCGGAGAACAGATGAAGATGTTCCTCACTCGGCTGGGCTTCGGGTCGAAGGCGGTGATCACTGGGGATATCACCCAGGTCGATCTGCCTGCGGGCAAAGAGAGCGGCCTGGTCGAAGCCATGCGCGTTCTCGAGGGAATCGATGAAATTGGCTTGGTGCGTTTCTCCCGTCGGGATGTCGTCCGTCATCCACTGGTTCAGTCGATCGTGGAGGCCTATGAGGTCTACGAGGCCCACGAATCCGTAGCGAATCCCGGGACGACTCCCGAGGTGACCCAAGGGAACAAGCCCGGGACTCACAACAAGCGCTGATGGCCATTCAATTGAGCGGTCCGCCGCCGGGAATGCCGGGGGCCCGAGTGGATGTGCGACTTTTGCAAACCCGGTCGAGGGCGATGCTCGCCGAACTCGGCTACGGCGATTCGGAACTGTCCATCGCGCTCGTCGACGATGCCGAGATCCGTAGGCTCAACGGTGAATGGCGGGGGAAGAAGCGATCCACAGATGTCCTGTCCTTCTCGCTGCTCGAGGGCGAGGGGACTCGGCATCGAGGGAAGTTGCTGGGGGATGTGGTCATCAGCGTGGAGACCGCCGCCCGTCAGGCGGCCGCCCGTCACCGGGGACTCGACGAGGAAATCGGGCGACTGGTTGTTCACGGTTTGCTCCATATTCTGGGCCACGATCACGAACACGCCGCTGACGCGAAGATTATGGTCGCTGAGCAGCGGAGGCTCTGGCGAGCCGTGGGCTGACCGACCGATTCTCCGATTTTTCCGGTCGGGGTATTCGATTTGCTATCTACTGCGCCTCCTTCGTTCGAGCGGAAAGCCGAATCCCAGGGGTTGAAGAGGAATCGAGATGACCGAGAGTGCTGAGAAAGAATTGGATCAAAACGAACTCGAGGAGACGCTTCGCGAGTTGACTCTGCGCTTTGATGAATTTCGGGGGCGTCTTTGACCTGGCCGGTCTGAGAGCGCGGCACGAAGAAATTGAATCGGAGATGGCCCGGCCCGAATTCTGGGATGATCGCGAGAATGCCGAAAGGGTTTCGAGGCAAAAGAGCGAACTCGAGGGGGAGATCGGTCTCTACGATGGCATAGAGGCATCGCTTGAAGACGCGGGAATTCTTCTGGAACTGGCCGGAGAGGCCGACGACGGCAGCGCTCGCCACGAGGCCGCAGAGACGTTTTCTAGCGTTGCGGAAGTTCTGGAAGAGGCCGAACTGAGGCAACTGCTCGGGGGAGAGTACGATCGCTCCGATGCCATCGTGTCCATCAACTCGGGTGCAGGAGGGACCGACGCTTGTGACTGGGCGGAAATGCTCATGCGGATGTACCTGCGCTGGGCCGAGCGTCGGGGATTTCGATCCGAAGTGATCGACGTGCAGTCCGGCGAGGAGGCCGGCATTCGAAGCACGACGCTCTCGGTAGCGGGGAGCTACGCGTACGGGCATCTCAACGCCGAGCAGGGAGTGCATCGATTGGTTCGAATTTCACCCTTTGACTCCCAGGCCCGTCGTCACACCGCTTTCGCCAGTGTTACGGTGATTCCGGAAATCGATGACGACGTCGGCGTCGATTTGGATGAGAGCGATCTGCGCATCGATACCTATCGTTCGAGCGGTGCGGGCGGCCAGCATGTCAACAAAACCGACTCCGCGGTTCGAATCACTCATCTGCCTACGGGAACCGTGGTTCAATGCCAGAACGAGCGCTCCCAGCATAAGAACAAGGCGACCGCCATGAAGGTGCTGAGGGCCCAGCTCTTTGAGCGGACGCGCCAGGAGCAGGAAGTCAAAATGGCCCAAATTCGTGGCGAGAAACGGGAGATCGGCTTTGGCAGCCAGATCCGCTCCTATACCCTGCATCCCCAACAGAGGGTCAAGGATCATCGGACAGACCTCGAGGTGGGCAACGTCGAAGCCGTGTTGGACGGTGATCTTGACCGCTTGATTCGCTCGGCCCTGCTGGCTCATTCATCGTCGCACGGGACGGGGGCTTGACCCGAGGGAGCCGGTCCGGCTGGGTCTGAGGGAGAGGAGCGTTTGGAACTGTTTTCCGCATTCTGGCAGGATGCCACCTCGATCGGGGGCGGCATCGCGCTGGCGTTCATCGTTTCCCTGTCTCTCGGAATGGCCGGATTGGCGGTTCTCTATTGTGGCAGCGCGGTGGTGGTTTTGGATCGTTTTGCCCGGGTCGCCCGTCGCCCGCTGTGGCAGTTCGTGAGCGGCGGATTGGTGGCTGTGCTCGGTGCAATCGTTTTCCTGCAACTGAGCCGACCCGAACTTGCGCTTCAACCCTGGGCGAACTGGCGAGCCGGCCTCGTGGAGGCGCTGCCCCCTGTTGCGGGTCTGGTCGCGATGGCCATGGGGGTTGTCTGGGGGATTCTCAGGTTGGCGGATCCTGCGCGGGTCGGTGCTCTGCTGCAAGGGGCCGTGGCCCTGTCGCTGGCCGCGGTGGCCGCCGCCCGGGGTGTGGCGGAACTTCCCGTGGCGTTTTCCGTCCTTCTGTCTCTCGCCGCCCTTGGCCTTTTGTTCCGCCGCCGCCGCCGGAGCCAGGGTTCGATGCCGATTCGCGAGCGCCGTCTCTGGGGGCTGGCTCTGGCCGGAGGGGTGGGTGCGGCCGCGGCGTTGCTGCCTCCCGGAAGCCTCGAAGGGGTGGGGACCGTGGCCTTCTACGTTCTGGCGCTGACGGGCATCGGGGTGATGTTGGGTCTGCTGCCCTTCGCGATGGCGGGAATGATCGATATGCGCGGTTCGGCGGAATGGTTCATTGCGATTCGCTATCTGGTTGCCCGTCGCAGGCAAGTGTTCATCTCGGCGATCACGGCGATTTCCGTTTTGGGCATCGCTGCGGGGGTGTGGCTGATCGTGGTGGTCCTGTCGGTGATGAATGGGTTCGAGCAGACGTGGCGCGACGAAATTCTCGGCAATCGCGCGCATTTCGTGGTCGAAAGCGAAACAGGGTCTTTCGAAGGTTACTCCGAGATTCTGACCCAGATCGGCCGGGTGCCCGGTGTGGTGGCTGTTTCTCCATTTATCGATGCGGACGCGATGGTTCGCGGTCGTGGCGGGGAAATCTACGGCGTCCGGGTTCGCGGAGTCGATCCGGCGCGGGTGGCCGACGTCACCCGTCTGGGCCGGGATATGGTGAGTGGATCGCTCTCCAATCTTGAGCCTCCCGGACGGGGCGCGGACGCGGAGGGGGGCCAGGGGAGCGCTGCCGCGGGTCCTCAGGGCCCCGTAACCCCGGGGATCGTGATCGGCAATCAACTTGCCTCGGCCATTGGTGTCGATCTGGGTGATCCACTTGTCGTCATTTCCCCCTTTGGTGGTCCTCCGACACCCTTGGGCCCCTCGCCCCGGTTGGCGCGTTTCCGCGTGGAGGGGGTGTTTCGCTCGAGCTTTTACCAATTCGATGAAGTCTATGCCTATGTGACGATTCCCGCGGCCCAGAAATTCAAGCGGGTGGGGGATGTGGTGGATGGCGTAGAGGCGCTAACCACCGACCACTACCGATCGCGCCAGGTGGCCGACGCGGTGAAGAGCGAGTTGGGCTACCCCTTCGGCGTTCGGGACTGGAAGGAGTTCTTTCCGGCCTTCTTCCAGGCGCTCAAAACCGAGCGAATCATGATGTTCATGTTGCTCACCATGATCATGGTGGTGGCCGCGTTCGTAATCGTGGCGACCCTCATGATGATGATCATGGAGAAGTCGGGCGATATCGCGATTCTGAAGGCCATGGGGGCCGAAGACGCATTGGTCGAGAGGATATTCGCGTTGGAGGGCACCTTGATCGGCCTTGTGGGCACCGCGCTCGGAGTTGTGGCCTCGGTGGCCGTCACCCACCGGCTGAGCTGGATTCAGGACAGAATCCAGGACTTGACCGGTGTGGATGCGCTGCCCGCAAGCATCTACCAGTTCTCCGCCTTGCCCTCCCGCCTGGATCCCCTGCAGGTGGGTGCCGTGGCCTTGATCGCAATGATTCTATCCCTGGGTGCGACCCTGCTACCCAGTCGCCAGGGAGCTCGCGTCGAACCCGCCCAAGGTCTTCGCCATGACTAACCCCGCGTCTCCGCTGATCGAGGTTCAAGGGCTGTGCAAGCGTTTTGGCGACGGGCCGGCGGCGATTGAGGTTCTTCGCGGAGTCGATCTGGTCCTCCAAGGAGGGGATCGAGTCGCCATCGTGGGGCAATCGGGCGTGGGCAAGTCGACCCTATTGCATATTCTCGGAACCCTCGATCACCCGACCGCGGGCCGCGTGATCTTTCGCGGGGACAACGTATTCGATCGATCTTCCGCAGAACTCGCTCGGCTTCGGAATCGTTTCCTGGGCTTTGTCTTCCAATTCCATCACCTTCTGCCCGAGTTCAGCGCCATTGAGAACGTAATGATGCCCGGTCTGCTCCAGGAACGCGGGCGAGAAGAGATGCGCGAGCGGGCAGGGAAAATTCTCGAGGAAGTGGGGCTTCTGCATAGGTTGGAGCATCCGGTGGGCAAGCTCTCCGGGGGAGAACGCCAGCGAGTAGCGGTTGCCCGGGCCCTGGTTCTGGAGCCCCCTGTTCTTTTGGCCGATGAGCCCACCGGAAATCTCGATCCGGCCACCGGGGGGGATGTGGCGAACTTGCTGCTGGAGATGAACCGAACGCGCGGCACCACGTTGATCGTGGTGACCCACAGCGCCCGGATGGCGGAGGAATTGGGCCGAACCCTGGTGCTCGTGGATGGACGTCTCGAGGAAGGCACAGCAAAAGCCAAAGGCTTGGCTTGATTTACGGGGCAGGCGAGGGCGATGGAAGCTCAGGTAGACACCGCAGACGGGCCTCGGGTTGCGGGTTTCCACGGGTGGGCTGCTCGCTGGATAACCTCATGGATTTTCTAGTGAAATCTAGAGTCACGGGGTCTTGTCACCCAACCCGGGTGCCACTAGAATGCGGCGCGATGGGGCGGTGACCCGAGAGGGGGTAGGGCACCCGGCGATGCGAATCGCCGACAGTCCGCTGGCTCCGGCTTCTCCCCTCCACTTCTCCGTCACTCTCCACTTCTTTCCATCGATGCAGCCGATCGGAGGACGTTCTTGGGCTTCCAGCGCCTCGTTGCATCGTCTGGGCGATTTCGATCGGCCTTCAGCCTCTTTACGGCAGCCGCTTTGTTTTTGGGCGGAAGCGCGAGCGGTCAGGTTCGAAGCCCGACCGCTGGCGGCGCCGAAGAGGCCGCCGGACCGGTAGCGGCGCCCCCCGTTGCGCCGGACGCCGATGAACCCATTGTGGTCATCTTTCCCTTTGAGATCCATAGCGCGAGGGATATTGGGTATCTGGCGGAAACATTGCCCAGTCTGCTGGCGGCGCGGCTCGAGGCCACGGGCAGGCTCTTGGTGGTGGATTCTGCCCGGGCGAAAGAAGCGCTGGCCGAACAGGCTGTGACGGGACTTGCGGATGAACATATTCGCGCGGTTGCCGAGGAATTTGGCGCTCGGGGAACGGTGACCGCGAGCGTAACGGAACTGGCCGGCCGCTATAGCCTGGATGCTCGTTTTACGTCGGGGGATCCGGGCGGGCGAAGTCGGAGCATGACCTATACCGCCCAAGGTGAAGAGGGTTTGGTCGGCCGGTTGAACGAGTTGGCCGAGCAGGTGGTTGCGGTGGTCTACGGAGCAGACCCCGATCGAATCATCAGACTGCGAATCGAGGGCGCTCAAGAGCTTGAGCCCGTTCTCAGGGTGCTCATCAACTCCAAGGCGGGCCAGCCCTACGATCCCCAAGAGGTCCAAAAAGACCAGGAACGGATCGAGGCCCAGTCGGGTGTGGCTCGCGTTACCGTGGACACCGCCCGCCAGGCAGGGGGTGTGATCCTGACTTTTCAGATTGTTCGCGCCGCCGCGGTTGCGGGAGGGCTTTCAGGGGCCGGGGATACCGTCGCCCAGGTGCGAATTCGGGGAAACCGCAGGATTGAATCCGACGCGATCCGCAGCCGTATCAAGACCCGAGAGGGCGATCCGCTCAATCCAGCGCGAATCGCCAACGACGTGCGGGAGGTTCAGGCACTCGGTTTTTTCAACGATGTCAATGTCTATGCGGAAAATTCGACCGAAGGAGTGCTTCTTGTATTTGAAGTCGAGGAGAACCCAGTCGTTCGCGAAATCTCCATCGTCGGAAATGACAATCTCGACAATGAGAAAATCGAAGACGTCCTGACCCTCACGACGGGCTCGAGCCTCGACTACCCATTGCTTCACGAAAATGACGAGAGGATCACTCAACGTTATAAGCAGGAAGGGTACTACCTCGCCGAGGTTTCGACTGCAGTAAATCCTTCCGGGGAGGGGGCAGTCTCTGTCGAGTTCAGAATCAAGGAGAACGAAAAAGTCAAGCTTCGCAAGGTCACCTTCTCGGGCAATCGGGCATTCACGAACAAGGAATTGACCGCGGACTTTGAGACTTCCACGTATCGCTGGTATTCCTGGGCGACGAGTTGGATGGACAAGAGCGGGACCTATTCCGAGCCGATTTTCTTGCGCGATCTGCGTACGGTGGAAGCGATGTACACCAACGACGGCTATCTGCAAGTAGAAGTTGGCGAGCCTCAAGTTGAAGCGAATAAAGAAGGGCTCTTCGTCACC
>DUCH01000476.1:0-1590 GCA_012959865.1 Myxococcales bacterium
AAAGAGAAAAAGAGAATCTGCGCTGGGAGTGACCCGAAAAGAGGCCCGCCTGTCTTGGCCGAAGGGAGGAAGCTCGCAACACCGTATTGGATGAGTAATCCGGTTGCGGCCACGCCGATCCAGAGGGGGCGACTGTAGAAACGCTCTGCCCCGAAACACAGGATGAAGCTGATCAAGTAGAGCCCCAGCGGAAAAATCCACAGGAAGGGCAAGCTGGCCACATCGAGGCAGAGCTTGTTGGTCACCGCCATCAACAGAACCACGGCACACCCCGACAACAGGAGCCAGAGGCAGAACTGACTCCATCCAACCTCTGTCGTTTCGTCGACGCCATCGCCAGTGTCGGGGTTAATGCCGGTGTCGGTGTCGGTGCCGGTGTTCGGGTCGTGGCCCGGGCGATCGCCGAACCCTTGGTCCGGCCGCAAGGCCAGCGCGCCGCAAATCAGAATGACCGTGCCCGCGGCCACGAAGCCGGCCGACCAGAGCCACCGACGGCAAAGAGAAGTCGGCCGAGTGGGCGTCTCGACGGGGAATTGCTATCGGTCGCATCGAGCATTGACTCTCTTCTCAATTTTTCTGTTTTGTAAATCAAAATCCACGTGTACTATAACCGAAGATGAAGAACAGCAGATTTAGACCTTGGGTGTTTGGCTCGTTTGCGGGCTTCTCTGCGGTGCTCGCTGTGTGGATCGTTTTTGATCCATGGAGGGCCGACTTGCCTCCGGGTCCCACGAGTGAAGCCGAGCCTGGGCCGGAGATCGCGGAGCCGACTTTGGCGGCCCCGGACAAGGCAATCAAGCCCGCCGCGGTTTCAGGGCCAGACCCCGGCTTCGTGACGACCCCTGCCGGGACAATTCCCTACTACAAGACAAAAGAGCAGCAGCGAGGACAGCGGAATCATCCGGACGTTACGGCGAATTCTTCAAAAGACCGCACCAAGGCGCTCTCGCGCCTCGCTGAACTCGGTTACAAGCCCTGGGAGGCTGAGGAACTGCGCACTCTCTGGGACGACGAAATGGCTGCATTTGATCAGGAACTGGAGCGCCGCCGGAGGGCGGACCCCGAGCGAAGCTTGTCCATGGACCGGCGCCTTCTTGAGCGAGAAGCCTACGCGAATCTCAGAGAGAAACTTGACCCAGCCGACTACGCAGCGGTTCGTTACTCAGCCGAGAAAACAACCCGTATCGAGGTTTACAGTGTCAGCTCGGGAACTCTTGAGGAAGAACTTGGTCTTTGGCCCGGGGACCAGTTGTTTTCATACGAGGGAGAGCGGCTCTTCGATATCAATCAATATATGGCACTGACTGAGGCCGAGATCGATCGGAGCCGCGCAGTGATACTGGGATTCCGCCGAGGCGGCAGCGAGTTCTTCGTGGAAATCCCGGGTGGCAATATCCAAATCCCACTTTTGGGAGTCGTTGCGCCCCCCTGAAAGCCTGCCGGGGAGAGGGGGAGGCCAGACAGCCAGCCAGGCAAAGAAGAAAGTTTAGGAGACGGCAAACCAGAGCAGGCAAAACCAGAGCAGGCAAAACCAGAGCAGGCAAAACCAGGGCAGGCAAAACCAGAGCAGGCAAAACCAGAGCAGGCAAA
>DUCH01000476.1:1600-12000 GCA_012959865.1 Myxococcales bacterium
AGGCGTTTCCGCCTACTGCCCCTTTAATGTTTCAGCCTTGTTGCTTCAGGCTACTTACGTCGAATCCGGTGGAGTCCAAACAGCGCCATGGTTCCGAGCCCCAGTGCGAGCATGCTCGCGGGCTCGGGGACCGGTGCCGGCTGGAAGTTGAACGTGTTGTTGCCGATACCACCAAATCCCAGTTCCGGAAGTAAAGCGCCAAGTCCAAACAATCCGTTCGTTCGGATGGTGGCGGAGAACGGAGCGACCAAGGAAAGTTTCCGAGTCGTTCCATCCGGCCCCGTTCCCGAAACCCCCGTCTGGTCGAAGCCCGTGGTGCCTCGGACAGTCAGGTAGTCGCCGACAGAGTCCGTGTGGAGCACCTTGCCTGTGGTGAGCTGCTGAAGGGCAATACGAATCTGGACTGGCGTAATCAAGCAGGGACCGGGATTGGCGCCCAGAGCACATCCAACGCCACCCCCAGCTCCTGGCGGGAGGGCCCCGCCCGTGTGGCCACCACCACCGGTCTTGATGAATCCGTGCTGGTTAAACGTACTCCCGCCCGGGGTGCGGAAGGCGAAGCCGTTCGTGAACGTGGTCTGCATCCCGGTTACAAGCGCCTGGGGATCCGTACTGAGTCGGTGCGTACCCGTATCGCCACCCGCTTTGTTCGGACCCGTGGGCAGGTAGCCTTCGAGGTACGCAGCCACGCCGAACTGCGTAATGGGGGCAGCCATGGCGGTGGGCGTGGTATTGATCGTTCCGATACCGAGTTGAACACCGTTGCCAAGGCCTCTGTTCAGAGAATTTACGAATGAACTGTAGATCGTCGGACCGGTGGTGACCGCCGGAATGCCGCCGCCGAAGTTGTTGGCCCCCTTGGTGATTTGCTGTCGACCCAGACCCGTGAAGAAGGGGATCGGAATGTTAATTGATGCGCCGGCACCTCCAGGGAAATCCATGCCATTGCCCGCCGACACAGTGCCTGCTGCGCCGGGCCAACCCCCACCCGCGAACTGATTCCGAGTTCGGAATCGAGGGTTCTGGAATGCGGGCAGAAGAATCTGGCAAGTTGCTCGAACGCGTTTAAAGGCGCCGCCGTTGCCGACGTTAGTCAATCCGGCGACGTTGGTACCGCCGGACCCCAAGGCCTGCTGCGCTGGGAACGCCACGCTTGGGTTGGCCCCGGCTCCCTGAACAGCGTAGCCCTGGGCATACATGGTACCGGTCTCATGCTTTCCGAGGACCGTCGGAAGCGGGATCGGACCAAATATGGGATGTGGGTACAGGAAAGTCACACGGTTGTCCTGGGCGCAGACCGGCAGGCCGTTATTCGAAATACTGCCGTGGTAGGAATCTGCGAAACCGGCCTTCAGTGTGGCGGTGTACTGAACGGGCCCAGCCAAGCTGGGTGCCGCCAACGCCATCAAAAAGCCAAGCGTGACGGCTAGGCTCAACATTAATTTCCAAGTTGCTCGCATTCGAGTTCTCCTTAAATTTCGATTGTTTGGTTCGAGTTAACTCTTTGTGTCTTGTCTGGTGCCTGGTTCCTGGTGCCTAGTTCTTAGTTCCTAGTTCATGATTCATGTTGCGGAGCTGATTTCGCCTACCGGTCGACCGCTGTATTGCGTCCCCACCCGTTGGACGGTTGGTTTCATCTGATTTCGGTTTCTGCTACAAGCCAGCGACCGGATAGACTTCCCTCTCCCGACCACGACCCTTTGTTGATCCGCGCGATCTGAAAAATTTCACCTTCCGGGCCCAGGGGCGAGCCTCAGAACTCACTCTCCGTTGAAAAATTCCAGCAGAATCTATTATCTTCCGATTCCAGCAGAGAAAGCAAGCAAAAAAGCATGCGAGAAATTATCGAAGTGAATACCCCTCACCCTGTGGCGACCGGACAGTATTCCTATGTGGGGATGCGTTGGCCAGCGAGGGTAAAGCCAATGCTCGGTAGACTTGCGTGCGTTCTCCTTTTTTGCACAATGGGGCTTGCCCCCTGGGGATGCCGGGAAGAGCCTCTGGCGCACGCCGTGGGTCTGATGGAACGAGGGCAATTCCAGGCGGCCGTGACTTTCATTCAGGGGGCGCTGGAAGAGAATCACTCGGATGCGGAACTCGTGGAACTCTACGGACGGGCGCTCTTGCGCAATAAGCAGCCGAGCCTCGCTGTCTGGCCGCTGCGGAGGGTATTTCACGATCAAGGTCTGGAGGGCTCGGCGCTGCTTCCCCTTGTCGAAGCCCTGGCCCGAGGGGGTGCCCCCGGGGAAGCCGTCGAACTGGCGACACAGGGACTCCTCAGCGACCCCTCCAATAGGATGCTTCTCAGCCTCCGCTCGGGAGCTAATCTGGCCAGCCTGAACTACGAAGCGGCTCTGGCGGACATCGATGAACTGATCGCTCAAAATCCCGACAGTCTGCGTTACCACGAAAATCGGTTGAATGCCCTCGTCAAGCTCGAACTTCTCGACGAGGCCCTCGAGGCGATTACGTTTATCGCGGATAAAATTGAAGCGAACGAGAGCCTGCCCGACTCGGTCAAGTCGCGGTATTGCACGACCCGTGCAATGTTTCACTGGAAGAGAGAAGACGCTGAAAAAGCCGAAGAGGCCCTGACCCAGTGCCTAGCCCTCTATCCTGCCGACCCGGAAGTCGTCTTTCCATTTGTTCAGTTCTTCGAGGAGTCGGGGCAGGGCGACCGGGTCCTGGAACTTTTGACCGCGCAGGCGGGATCCGCCCAGGGCAAGGGTCGATTGATGATCCAAGTCCTCTTGGCAGCGCAACTTCGCGGGTTTGGTCGAGACGCGGAAGCGAGCGAAGTTTTGCTCAAGACAGCGGAATTCCTGGATGCCCCTCCGGCCTGGCTCGAGTTGGCTGATCATTACGTGGCCATCGACGAGATGGTGGCTGCCGCCGACGCAGTCTCGAAGGCACTCGCCGAGTCGGCCGATGGCCTGGGTTTCGGGGATTCTGGCGCCTATCGGTTTATGTCCGAGGATGGTCTCTTCGCCTATGCGGACGTGCTTGTTCAGGCCATGCGCTTGGAGGAAGCCCGAAAAATTTTGCCCCATTTGGACGAGTTGGCCCACAGTCAATTCATTGAGGCGAGGATCCTGCTCGCGGAAGGCGAACCGAGACTGGCCCTCGAAAAATACGAAGAGGCCTTCACACTCTGGCCCTCAAACCCAGGGGCTCGGTATCTCGCAGCGGTGGCTGCGATGCGGATCGGTGAATTCGATCGGGCGTCCGGCTTCTTTCAGGACTCGCTTCGATCGGATTCGACCATCAGCGATGCGGGCATCATTCTGGGACGAATGCAACTGCTGCAGGGTACCCCAGCTGCGGGGTTCGATAGCCTCGCGCTATATCTAATGAAGAACCGCGAAAACAAGACAGCTCTTCGGCTCTTGATGCGCATCGCGGTTATGGCCCAGTCGCCCGAGGCGCTGCCAGGCGTCCGGGCCGCGTTCGAAGATGGGGGGTACCCGGCCCTCGGCTTGGCCGAGCACGCCCTGGGGTTGGAGGCGCTGGAGGGGCCTAAGGCCGCCCTCGAGTTGCTTGAGGGGGAAGAGAAACTCGATTCCCCAGAGTATTTTATCCCCCTTGCCAATTGGGCGCGAATGGCCGCTTTAGACGGAGACGTTCAGGGAGCTGTGAAGCGAGTCCGCGCCGCTGCCCAGAGTCATCCTGAATCCGCTCGTTCTCAGGCGGCGTTGGGGATGGCTCTGGTCATGTTGCCCGATTCTGCCGAGGGAGCGGGCGCTGCTTTTCAACGGGCCACCGAACTCGACGATGAACTCCCTGAAGGTTGGGTGCTCTTGGCGAGATTCTTGCTAGACAATGGTGATATAGAGGGGGCGGTGGCGGCCTACACGCGCGCCGCCGAGATCGAGAGGGACGAACCTGCGCATGGGTACCGAATCGGCGTTGCACTTCTCGGGGCGGGCGATGAGGAAGCGGGCGAAGAGCACCTGCGCGGGGTTCTCGATCGGCACCCCTGGCATGGGGATTCGGCGGCGTGGCTGGCACGGTTGGCCCTCGATCGAGGAGACTCGGGGCCGGAGACCTTGGTGCTGGCTCGGCTTGGCGCGCGCTTCTCCGAAGAAGGCACCGCCGATGGCCTGCTGACCCTCGGTGAAGTCCGCATGGAGAGAGGCGAGTTTCCCGAGGCCTATGCAGCGTTCAATTTACTGGTTGGGAGCCAGAGCAGTCCTGGGACTTCCGAGTACTACGCCGCTCAGTCGCTCGTCGGGATGGGCCGGAACGAAGATGCGATTGAGAGCCTGAACCGAGCGCTGGCCCACGAGGTTCCGTTTCCATTCGAGGCGGCCGCGCGAGGTCAACTTGCCGAACTTACCCAGGACGAGGAGAACTAATGGAGGTGCGCGCCCGGCGATCGCTAGGCATTGGAATTGGGGTCGTCGCTCTGCTTGCGAGCGCGGGGTATTTTTACTTTGCAAGCTCTCGGGAGAACCCGGATAGCCGCCCGGTGGGCGATATGGCGGATCTGGCCGCCCTGCAGGAGAGGGATGATATCAATGTCCTCTTTATCCTGATCGACACCCTGCGGGCAGATCGGCTGAGTGTCTACGGCTACGATCGTGAAACCAGCCCGGCGCTGGATTACTTGGCCAACACGGGCATTCGGTTTGCCGCAAATCGGGCTCAGTCTTCGTGGACCAAGACCTCTATGGCCTCGCTCTGGACCGGCCTCTACCCCCCCCGGACCGGGGTGTTGCGGCATGTGGATGTCCTCTCGCCAGCGGCCGAAACCCCGGCAGAGATCCTCGGGGACGAGGGCTTTGTCACAGCCGGAATTTGGAGAAATGGCTGGGTGGCGCCCAATTTCGGTTTCGGCCAGGGGTTTGAGATCTACCAGACGCCGTCCGGCAAGCAGGCACCAGCCACCATGCGCCTATCGGCGCGCGCGGGCAGAATCGACGGCACCGATATCGATAGCATCTTTTCGGGCATCGAATTCATTCGTGCTCATGTCGACCAGCGCTGGTTTCTGTACGTCCACCTGATGGACGTACACCAATACATTTCGAATGAAGAGTCGGCAATTTTTGGCAACTCCTATTCAGATTCCTATGATAACTCGATACTTTGGACAGATTTGCAGGTCGGGTTGCTGCTCAAGGAACTGTACAAGCTGGACGTCGAGAACCGGACGATGGTGGTGGTGGCGTCGGACCACGGGGAGGCTTTCGGAGAGCACGGGACCGAGGGGCATGCGCGTGACCTCTATGGCGAAGCGACGCTGACACCCTTCATTATTAGCCCGCCCTTCAAAATGTCCCCGCCCGCGGTGGTCTCGAGCCCGACCCAAAATATTGATATTTGGCCAACTGTACTGGACATGCTAGGAATCGAGGGGTTGCCGGCTGCCGATGGGATATCCTGGCGGCCGCTCTTGTTGGAAGGAGTTGGCTCAGAAGGACGGCCCGAACTCGGCCGAGACCGAGATATCGACTTTGCTCAGTTGGACCGAAATTGGGGAAAGCTGGAAGAAGAGCCTGCGCCCATCGTAGCCTTCAGGGAAGGATCCCTGCGGCTGATTCATGATACTGCTGAGCCGGATCATGATCTACTCTTTGATGTTGCCGCGGATCCAGGCGAGCATGTGAACCTACGAACACGGCAGCCAGCCGATGCAGACAGGCTGCTCAAGGAAGCCAAGGCTCATTTGAATTCAAAAACTGTCTTTGAAGGCGGCGCACCCCAAGTGGAATTGGACGAAATGCATTTGCGCCAACTGCGCGCGCTCGGATATTCGATCGAATGAAAAAGTCGATCGATTTGTTTCAAGGAGGTTCGACCTTAAAATGTTTGAAATAAGTCGGCGGTCCCTGATCCGCTTGCTGCCGATTGCGGTTGCGGCACTCCTGTTATTATTGGCTGTGTCGGGCGCTTCGGCCCCAGCAATGGCTCAGGAGTCCGATAGCGAAGCCCCGGAGTTCACCCCGGTCGACCCGTGGTATGAATCTGAAGAAGGGACACCCAAAGAAGAGAAGGGTGAAGATCTCGAAGCCGAAGACCTGTCCGCTTACCTGGACGTTGACTCGGAAGAGGTGAACGAGGAGATCGAGGAGAGATACAAGGCCGTCGAGGAAATCATTGTCACTTCCCAAGCCGGTGGGAGCAATCTTCAGGACCTCGGTGTTTCGGTGGCCGCATTCGACGCAGAATATCTGGACGCGATCGGCGCACAGAGCATTGCCGACATTGCCCAGTTCACACCGAACCTTGAAATCCGGACGGTTTTCGCCGCCTCGAACCCCACCCTGTTTATTCGCGGCGTTGGGTTGAGAGATTTTAATGCCAACTCGTCGTCCTCGGTGGCGGTGTACAACGATGATATCTACATGAACTCTCCGGCGGGTCAGTTGGCTCAGCTCTTTGACGTTCAGCAAGTCGAAGTGCTCCGTGGCCCACAGGGTACCCTCTATGGCCGCAATGCTTCGGCGGGCGCGATCCGGGTGATTTCCCGTAAACCGACCGGCGACCTCAACGGATATACGAAGGTCAGCTACGGCAACTACAACAGCGTCGAGGGCGAAGCGGCGATGGAGACACCCATCACCGAGACCCTCACGACGCGGGTGGCGGGCATCTTTCGGTCTCGCCGTGGCACTACACTCAACCGCTGCGGCGATCCGCGCTGGAAGGATCGGCGGCCGATTTCCCCCACTGGCGATGCTGCACAGGCTGGTTTTGGCACTCTGGACTTCGACTACGTAGTTCACGGGGCCTATCAGGATGTCGGTACCGGGAGCAACCAGTCAGACAACCCCGGCTATTTCCCGTACGGCACGTCGAAAGGCTGCTTCAACACCGACACGCTGGCGCCGACGACTCCGGTTGCTACCCAGTACGGGGAGGCTTTGGTTGCTGGGCCCGCTTGGACTCCGGGTTGGGTGGGGTTTGATACGCCTCAATATGGGAACCTCGTGGACAATCCGGCGGCAGGCCCTCCCCCCGTGGACCAATGGGTGAACGAGGTCGAGAACTGGGCCGTTCGGGGTTTGCTCCGCTGGCAGCCGAGCGACACCGTGGATTGGGTGCTCAACCTTCATGGAGGCACGAATAGCGGAGGCGGCCGGCAGTTCCAGGTGATCGGGGCCCAGCAACGTCCGGATCAAGAAACGCCGGATCTGCTTTCTCGAAATACCTTTTCGGGTTATTTCGATCGCGATCTGCTCTATTTCGGAGACAGAATCCATCCGCAGGACCGTGGATTTGGTCAGGACCTTGAAGCGGATCCGCCTCTTCCGGGAGTTTCGCCCTTCTACCACTTGGATCCCGCGGGAGGCGATCCCCATGCGGGCGACTACAACATCAACGAACCCGAAAGCCTGAAGCTTTACGGAACCAGTCTCTCGGGCGACATCCGACTCAAGGACACACTGCTCTTTAAGACGATTTCGGGCTTCGAAGGGAACCAGCGCAGCTTGAGGGTCAATCTGGATGGGCAGCCAATTCAAGGTCTTGAGCCGCTCTTGAGTAATGAATCCTGGCAAGTGACCCAGGAATTTAAACTGATTTATGAAGGCGAGAACGGCTTGATCGGTGAAATCGGGGCCAACTATCTCTACGAGAATCTTCATACCCACAACGAGTTCGATCTCGACCCCATCACGAATTTCTCGATTCAGGACTACACAATGACCACCAGTTACGCGTCGGCCTACGCGTGGCTGACGTGGGCCCCGGTGGAGGATTTTTCGGTGGTGGCCGGGGGGCGCTTCAACTACGAGAACAAGGAAATGAATCTGCAGACCACGCGAATAAGCCCACTGACGGGACTCCCCGCGGAGTTCGGCGTGATCAATGTAAACGAGGTGGTCGAAGATACGGGAATTAGTGGGGATATCTCCTTCAACTACAAGCCCACGGATGAGCACTTGGTGTTCTTCAAGTACTCGCGCGGATATAAGGGGCCTCACATCAACGGTCTGATTTTGGATGCTGGGCAAACCAGCGAAGAAGGCCGGCCTCTTACTACCCCGGTGCTGCCTGAGGAAGTGGATGCCCTCGAGCTGGGAATCAAGACCAGTTGGTTCGACAATACTCTCAGCATCAATGGTGCTGTCTTCTACTACGACTATAAAAATATTCAGATCTTTCAACTCCGGAACACGGGAGCAAACTCGGTCCCTGTTCAGCAACTCGTGAACGCCAATGACGCGGATATCTTCGGCGCTGAAATCGAAGTCCGCAGCCATCCGCTGTATGGATACGAGTGGGTCCCGGAGGGGCTTGATGGGCTGGAAATCTTCGCGTCCTTCGGTTGGCTGAACAGTCACTACACGGACTTCACGCAGACGCTGACGGCGGCGGTCGAAAATCCGCCGGGTGCAATTGAGTCGAATACCTTCGACTATTCGGGGAACCGATTGATCAATTCGCCGGAGTTCGCATTTGCGGGGTATGCGGCTTTGCCATGGGTCACCGCCTACGGAACCCTGGCAACTCGATTTGATTGGACCTACAAGAGCGAAATTTTTTTCGGGCCGGAAAACGATCCGAATGTGGGTGAAGATCCCCTGTGGTTGATGAATGTACGCCTCGCATACACGACGCCGGACGGGGTGGTGGAACTTGCGGGTTGGGTTCGAAATGTCACCGACCAGGCATATTCTCAGGACATCCTAAATCTGACGAGGTTCCAAGGGACGATTCTCCACGCGATCGGTGACCCGCGAACCTATGGGGCCACGCTACAGGTGAGGTTCTAGAATGGGATTGGGGACGAGAGTTACGAACGGGATCTGTGTTCAGGGGAATCTTGGGTGGGCAGTTCTTTCTCTTGCCTGTTGCCTCGGGCTCGGCTGCGATCCGTCCGGTGGACAGAAAGTGGCGGAGACATCCGGTTGGGATGCCTCAATGTTGGAGGCTGAACTGATCGAGGTGTTTGGCGAGAGCGATCCGTACAAGCGTCTTCTTCTGCTTGCGGAAGTCCTGCCGCAAATGAACGCCCAGAACGCTCCTGGAGCCGGAAGCGCCATGGTGAAATCGTACCTGGTGATTGACAGATCCGAATCGGATCCGATTATGAGCCGATGGGTTTCTCTCGATACCCCGGCGGCCATTGAGTGGACGACTACTGTGAGGGGCTCTCAGGCTAGGGACGTGGTCGCCCAAGCGATCTATAGCTGGGTAGCGCTCGATGGCGGAGCAGGGGCGGTCGCCTATCTGGATGAAGTTCCGCCCAGTATCGAGAGGTTCAACCTCGTCAGGAATAATATCATCAAGGGTGTGGGTGCGGCGGGTGATGTCTCCATAGCGACCAGCTTTCTTGGCCGGATGCCGGACGACGATAGTCGGAAGTTCATGGTGCTCCAGATGACACTGCAGCTCATGCGCAAGGGCAGTGACACCGCGAAAGCCTGGTTCGAGTCGATTCCCAACGATGCACCGAATAATCTCAAACAGGCGGTCTTTGTACTGCTTTTGGAGCTCTTGTCGGGTAGCGACCCCGAGTCCGTCGCCCAGTGGTACGACTCCCTGGGACTCAAGCCCTACAAAGGAGGCAACGCGGTGTATTCGGTCGGTGGAGGTTACGTTCTGCTTGACCCCGCCGCGGGCTTTGATTGGATACTGTCCCAGCCGCCTTCGGCTTCCCGCGAAAAGGCGCTGCGAGACGCGACGTATCTGTTGCTCAAGAAGAAGCCCGTGGAGGCCTACACATATCTTAGGGGCAATATGGCGAACGAGGGCATGGGGCCGACGATCTTCGCGTATGCACACTTCTACTCCTCGGGTGATCCCGAGGAGGCTCTGATGTGGGCCATCCGGGTTCCGGATCCCAAGGAAAGAGACAAGGCGGTGCTGTTGCCCCTCCAGCTCCTCGGACGCAGAAATTTGGAGGCGGCCCAAAAATGGCTAGTCGAGAACCAGGAAAACGTTTCCGAAAAAATCCGAACCAGATTCATGGAAGAGTTCGGGGAAGAAGAGAGCTAGAACGTGAGGGCCCGAGGGCCGCTTGGTGATCGAACTCAGGCCAGAAGGAGCGTTGAGGTGCAGCGAATAATCAGCCGCCGGTTATCGACTGGCTTATTGGTCGGAAGAGTGTTGGCCACGGCCTTGCTCTTGGGAAGTGCAACGGTCGCTATCGCCGTCGAAACGGACGGGGATGCCGATCCTGCGACGACGGTCAACAGCGACAACGAAAAGTGGCAGCCTGCCCTGGGTATGGGGTTTGTTCTGGGGTATCAGGACCAGCAGGGCTCGCAAAGCGGTGGCGATGTTGGATCCACCCTGCCGGGAACCACGGACGCCATGGTCAGCCCCGGGTTTAGATTCGATGCTTCCGTGGCGACCCCGGTGCTGTTGACTGACCGCACCTGGGTAGGAAGGGTGTTCGCCCCGCGGCTGTTTGCCCAGGTGGGAACACAACTCCTGCTTGAGGATAACTT
>DUCH01000477.1 GCA_012959865.1 Myxococcales bacterium
ATCGCCGAAGTCGCTTGCGTAATTTTGCGCCGGAACGAACCGGGGAATTCCATCGACGATGGGATAGGTCTGGTTTCCGCCGACGAGTTCGTCGTTCTGGTGGTCAAGAGGCGCACCTGTCCCTGGCTCCCTCAAGGAAGAGAAATCACTGTTCATATTTGTCTCTTTCGACCGCGCTCGCCCATCGAGTCCTAACTCCCATGATTGAATTCCGGTGGCTCTGCTCAAGCGAGCGCCGGATCTTATCATACTGACCGGTCAAACCCTATTGAGATGGACTTCTCGGGTGCGTATGGCCGACTCGCCAGTTGAACAGCGCCGACTCACAATCGGTTGAGTCCATGAAAAATGGAATTCACTCCACCGAAGAAAACTGAGGATCTCGAGCGCCGGCGAGGAGGGAACAGTTGGTAGAAGCGATCATCCCCGGGCCATGGGATTCGAAACTTCTTAGGTCTTCTTCTTTTCTGGGCGGGAGTGGTCTTGGGATATCGCTCGGGGGCCCGGAGGCGGATATGCGGCTTTTCGGTACTCGAGTTCAGTGCCGCCATGCCAGACCGTTTCCCAAGGGGCTAGTGACCAGCGCTCAGGCAGTTCATCGAGCTGATCCGTTGCCGCTTTGCTGAGAAGAACTTCCTCCTTCTGGGCAGTGTCTTCGGCCAACTTGGATGCGACATTGACTTCGTCACCGAAGATGTCGTGGCTGAATCGAAGAAACTCTCCGAATCCGATTCCGAATGAATAGTGGATTCGGGAATCGAGATCAGCGACTGACTCGTTGTGGGCTCGGAGATCGAGAACGATGCGCGTTGCCGCTCGCAGGGCAGCGCTAGGCGCGGGAAATGTGGTCAGCATGTTGTCGGCTTCTTGTTTTACGAGGACACCGCCTTCTTGTTCGATAATAGGCAGGGAGATCGCGATGCCTTTTTGAATCATCGACAGAAAGTGGGGGGTGCCCCGCGTTCGCGTGATGCGCGTAAAGCCCGCGCTATCACTCGCCAATATCGCTCCCCGGTCGCCCAATTCGGCCCAAAGCGCGCGATCAATTTCTTCCTCGCGGCCCGGATGGGCGTTTCGTTCGGCCATTTTGGCGAGAAGGTAGTTGTATCCTCTGTCCATACTGAAATTGGACTCTGCCGTATTCTTCCTAGTGGATCAACGGCCGGCGCCCGGATCTCCTATTCACAGTCAGCCCTCCAGGACCCTTTTGCAAAGGATCTTTGAAATATTGAGCAGCAGCGTCGCGGCTACCTCTGGATCGGTGGAAATCGATTTCCGCAGGGTTCCTTCGCTTAGGCTGAGGATGCGAGCGTTGTTGGCGGCGTATACGTCGGCGGCACGAGGCTGTTCCAATAGAAAAGCCATCTCCCCGAAAATTTCTCCGGGAGAGAGCACGCGAACTAGAGCGCCTTGGTCACGCACCTCGAGATTTCCTTCGAGAACTACAAACATGTTGCGTGCCACGCCGCCCTTTTTGAGTATCTGGTCACCGCCTTGGCATTCGATAATATTGCTCTTCCCCAATGCCCGCGCGGCCTCATCCTCGGTAAGGCCGTCGAGTGCAGACAGTTGCTTGCCCGCCAAGGGCTCTAGCGCACTGTGGACCTCATCGAGGTAGGCTCCGGATTCGATCAGGCGCTGACTCATCACATTGCCGCCGTTGGTAATCAGACGATCGACGCAGTCGGGAATTCGCGCGTCTTCGCCCCAGTCTTTCGCGGTATCGACAGTGCGCGCGCCTATACGGCGTAGGTATTCGATGTCTTCGACGACAGAGACAATTGGGATTAAATACCCCGCCTCGGTGCTGTTGATGTTTTGCTTCGAAAAGGTCCGCATCCCCTGGCCAACGTACAGGCTCAGAAGGTGGGGCTCGCACGCGCCAAAAATCAATTGAATGCGCTCTTCTTGCACAAAAGCCGAGCTGAATTGGCCCAACTCCCTAAAGAGGGGACTCCCTCGCATGTCGGGTTTCACCATGCCGCGTTCGCCCACTGCGATTGCCTCAAGGGGGAGTTCGGCGAGGAATGG
>DUCH01000478.1 GCA_012959865.1 Myxococcales bacterium
CCGCCGCTTGCGAGCGAACGACTCGAGGAGTGCCGCAACGGGAAGCTCGCGCTGCAGCTCAAAAGCCCCTGGCGCGACGGCACCACCCACATCCTGATGGAACAGAGCGAACTGATCGAACGGTTGGTGCCACTGATCCCCCCACCCCGGGCCCATCAGGTTCGATACCACGGCGCCCTTGCCCCGGCGCGAGCATGCGCGACCGGATCGTTCCCGGGCAGTTCGTACAGCCGGCTAGCTGCGAGTTGGCGAGAAGCCGATCTTGTTGGTCAGCGGCGCCCTCTCGCTTCCCTCGGTATTTCAACAACGAACTTTTTTTCGAGCGACCCGTGCCGATCGGTAGTATAAGCGGCAGACTTGGTTGTCCGGTCTTAGTTGCTCGGGTCTGGTCAGAGATTACTCTTTTTGATTCTCGGGGAAAATCGGTGGTAGAGCAGAGCGAATCAAGTCAAGATCTGGTCAAGATCGAGACTCCGCACGGTGTCTTCTGGACTCGAAAGGTTGACTTCGTCAATCATCAGTTGCGCGAATATGGTGGACACCAGCGCGGCGAGTTGGGGATGATTTTGAACTTTTCCCGTGAAGGGGACGTAGTCCTCGATGTGGGGGCGCACATTGGAACCCTTTCGATTCCCCTAGCAAGACATGTGGGCGCGCAAGGCCGTGTTTTCAGCTTCGAGCCGACTCCGGAGTCATACCGAATTCTTAAGAAAAATATTGCCGCCAATGGCTTCGAAGATCGTGCCACTCCGATCAACGCTTTGATCACCGATGAAAAGGGTGAATATACGGCGCACGTGAAGGGCGATCACACCAGCGCAGCCTATTTCATCCCCTCGGAGCCGGTTGTGGGGGCATCGGACCGAAGCGATATCCCCGCCGACCAGACTGCTCCGGAAACTCTTCATCTTGGCTCATGGGGACTCGAGGGAGACTCCAAGCTCGAACGTCTTGATATCATGAAGGTAGATACCGAGGGAATGGAGCTCCGAGTTCTTGAGAGTGCGAGAGGCCTCATCGAACGGTTCCGTCCGGTGATCATGGCGGAAGTCAGTGCTGCGCATCTGATGCGAGTTGGAGATAGCATTGGGGAGCTTGAAAAGTTTTTGCGCGGATTCGGCTACGACTTCTATTTCAACCTCGGTCCGCGACACGCTGAGACCGAAGACTTTGAACTGGCAAGGATATGGAGCCTGAAGCATCCGGGAGGGCTCTACGATGTCTTGGCCGTGCACCCCGAAAGCGATCGCATGCCACCGCCTGCACGCCATCCATTCGTCACCGCTGCCGGGTGGGCTTCCCGACGGGCCAGAGATATTCCGGCTTGGTTGAAACGCAGACTGGTCGGCTGACCTCGAAGTCAGGATGCTCGGGTTGCGCTCCGTTAGGCCAAAAGGAAATCGACCCCACTAGGCTCCCAGGACGACCCGAAGGGTCTTCTGAAAGCGGGGCGGGGTGATGGCCATGGATTAGCTCGCACTGATCCTTGCTGAGCACACGAAAGGCCCGGAGGGCAACGATCCAAGCCACGCCTCCCAGCCCGCCTGCGACGATGAAGTTGATGTGCTCCTTCAGGAGCAGGAGCAGCCCGGCGACCACTATGGCTGCTAAAAAAAATCGAATGCTGGAACCCCAGGGGTATCGAATTTCAAATTCTCGGCGGAGCAGTCCGTAGACGATCAGGTTCTTCGAGAACTCGCTCAACGCCGTGGCGCAGGCCATGCCGAGTGCGCCGTATTGGATCGTCAAGGGGATGCCCAGCCCGAGATTCAGCAGGACGGCCCGTCACGGGGTCCCCTCGGGATTTAACATAACGCCCAGGCTCGGACGTTGTGCCAAAAGCCAGCTTGAATGTCCTATCCGCCTAAACCTACCCTTCCCTTCGCCATATCAAGTCTTCCCAAACTAGATACGGGCGCATTGAAACCGTGCTGCATCCAAGGTGGGAATACTGACACCACAGGCCTAATGAACCCTGAAGACCTGCGGGGGCTGGGCGTCGGGGGAGCGGCTGGTTCGGGATTTGAACGG
>DUCH01000479.1 GCA_012959865.1 Myxococcales bacterium
TGGCTCGCGTGGGCGATGGCCGCGCCCTTGCCCTGAAGCGAATCGGTGCGGCCGGTCACGCAGGGGATCAGCAGCACCGGGGCGCGGTAGAGGTTCTCGGCGAGATACTCGGCGGAATCCACCACGCGCTCCATCTGCCGGGCGTCGTCGGCGTCGGCCTGGTCGGCCGCCAGGGCGTGGGCGCTCTCGTTCATGTTGCGGTAGATCGCGAAGCCCTGCTTGTAGAGATCGCCGATGCGCTGGCGCTTGGCGGCGTCGGTGACCACGACGAAATGCCAGCCCTGGCTGTTGGAGCCGCTCGGCGCCTGGAGGGCGACTTCGAGGCATTCGCGAATCAGTTGCGGGTCCACCGGCCGGTCGAAGTCCAAGCGCTTACGGACGGCGCGGGTGGTGGTGAGCAAGGCGTCGGGGGAAAGGTCGAGGACGGACATGGGGTTCTCCGTGGAGCAGTTAAGGTGGGTTCGGCCGCAGCCAGAGACTGCGGTGCGTAGCGGCTATGCGGCCGCCCAAGATACACCAATTGCTTCTGCTAGCCGGGGCTTTGGGAAGGGCTAAAGTGGGCTTCCCGGTACAGCGGGGACGCCCCGGGAGATTCTGCGGCCGGCCCCGATCGTGCGATAGACGCCATCGCGAGACCGGTTGAACGAGTCGAGCGACTCGAGCGATGGTCGACAGTAGATGGCCGACAGTAGATGGTTGACAGTAGGCCGACAGTAGATGGTTGACAGTAGGCCGACAGTAGATGGCCGACAGTAGAGAGAAGGGAGAAACGAGATGGAAAAACTGGTGTACCTGATCGACGCCGATGCGGCGCTACCCGGCGGCGATCTGCGCGAAGGATTGGTGGAAAAGGCCGCGCCGGCGCTGCGCGCGGCGGGGGCGAGCCAGATCGCGGTGAACGTCGAGGACGAGCACGTGGCGGCGGGCGCGGCGGTGAAGATCTCGCGCAACGATCCCCCGATCCGGGCGATGGTTTCGTTTTGGCTCGACAGCGCCGACGACCGCGGTCCTTGCGAGAATGCACTCTCGGGGCACGCCCTCGGCCTGGCGGGTTACCTGGTGGTTGAATCGCGGCCCATGGTTCATCATCCGCCCGTGGGTGAGCGCGCTCCGGGCGCCAATCTCGTCACCTGCATCAACCGGGTCCCCGGGCTCAGCGACGAAGAGTTTTTCGATCACTGGAACAACGAACACCGCAAAGTGGCTCTCGAAACCCAATCCACAACGGCCTACGTGCGCAACGCGGTGGTGCGCGCGCTGACGCCGGGCGCTCCTGTGCGCGACGGCATCGTGGAAGAGACCTTTCCCATCGAGGCCCTCAGCAATCCCCACGTCTGGTACAACTGCGACAACGAAGAGGAATATCAGCGCCGCTTGGCTCGCATGATGGAGAGCGTCCAGGCGTTTCTGGATTTTGAGCCCATGGTCTCGATCCCCATGTCGGAGTATTTCCTGGGCTGAGACCCTCAAATTTTGCTGAAAACGCCGTCAGGTGGCTTCCCTTGGGGGCTTGCCCGGGCGCATTCGAACCAGTTGCCCTAGGCTCCCGCCGTCCGAAATCGCGGTCCACCCCAGAGCTCTTGCGGTGGGTGCTCCAAGGTGGAGCCCGAGCGATCGGACGTCCATTCGATCATTGCGATCAACAGTAAAGAAAGAGTTCCCCTTGATAGGGTCCGCTTCGTAGGGGTCCCTGGCCGAAGGCCGGGGGGAATGCAGAGGAAATAATGGCAAGTGGTGCAGTCAAGTGGTTCAGCGACGAAAAAGGGTTCGGTTTCATCGTTCCCGATGATGGTTCCAAGGACCTTTTCGTCCATTACTCGAACATCGTGGGAGAAGGCGGCTTCAAGACCCTGAGCGAAGGGCAGCGGGTGAATTTCGAACCCGGCGAGGGCCGAAAGGGCCCGGAAGCTACCATGGTTGCGCCCGAGTAAGAACCACCGGGTCATCCGTACACGAGCGGCGGTCCTTCGGGGCCGCCGCTTTCTTTTTGGCTTCTTCGAATTGGGCTCGGTGTATCCTGGCCGCATCGACGGGCAACGCCGAGGCGCTCAGAGATCGGCCTTTTCGCCCAACAGGGTTTCGCGAAAAAATTCCTGGCTGTCGGCGAGGCCCTGTCGGCGCGCTTCCCAGTGACCGCCAATGTGGGCGCCCACGTTGGCGGCGGCCTTGAAGCCCGCCAGGCGTTCCCCGGGTTCGTTAAGACTTTTGCGCTCGCCATCGGCCAACTCCACCCACATATCGCCGTGGGCGTCGATGGTGGTGGTGCGGTTGCCCAGGCGGATGGCCTGGGGGAGCCATGCCATCGGTTCCACCGAGTCAAACGAGTGATGCCCGCCCGGATAGGCGCGCACGTCGATCTCCACGCCGTGGGGGCGGAGTTCGTCGGCCAGGTCGGTGACGAAACTCACCGGCGTGTAGTCGTCGTCGGCGCCGTGCAGCACCCGGATGGGTGCACCCGTCCAGCGTTTCTCCTCCGGGCGCATGTGGGCGGCGGGGTAGACGGGCAGATGGGCGGCGAAGCGCTCGCCGTCCGGCGCAAGCGCCTCGGCAATGGGCGACCATGCGGCGTAGAGGGCCACGGTTCCGCCGAGACTCCAGCCCGATACCCCAATGCGGTCGGGGTCGATGAGGGGGTGCTGGCTCAGCAGGGCCAAGGCCCGATAGGCGTCGGCGAGGAGCATGGCGTGGGTCACCGCCATCTGGTCTTCGACGATGCTCGCCACGCTGCGCGCATCGAAACTGTGTACCCGAAAGACCGCGATTCCACTTTCGAGCCAGCCCACCATGTGCTCGTGGTGGTGTCCCCGCCAGCCCAGGCTGCCATGACACGCCACCACGCAGGGCATCGGTTCCCGGGCCGGCCGCTCGGGGAGCAAAAGCGAGCCGAATACCGGCTGGGCGGGGGCCGCGTCGAGCTTTCGCAGGATATGGTGGATCTCGAACGGGTTGCTGGACGGGTAGGCGATGGCGCCGATGGGTCCGTGGGAAACATCGGGGAGAGCTTCCATGGCAGGGCTCCTTGCGGGGTTGTGAGGGTGTGGAATGGGCGGGGGTGTTGATGGGGTTGTGAGGGGGTGGGATTAGCGGAGGTGTTGATGGGGTTGTGACGAGGTGGGATTGCCGGGAAGTGGCGCGCTGAAACGGGCGGGAGAGCGGGCTGCCACCCGATTCGGCACCCACCCCAGACCACTCGGCTGTCGGTCGCTGCATTCGAGGCGCATGATTTGGGTCCAAGTTTTCATGGTCCGGGCGGGGTCCCGGTGGACGTCTCGGGCAAAGTCCCGGGCAAGGTCCCGGTCGAGGTCCCGGGCAAAATCAGAGATCGGTTTCGGGCAAAGTCAGAGATCAGGATTGGGGTGCACTGCCTCCCCCATCGGATCTCGGGTTCACCCGACGGTATTCGATTCCCGGTCAGATCCCAACTTGCCCCGGAGCGTGCTCCCATGAGCGGGCTAGGGTGAAATCGGGCTGCCGAGAGGAGATTCGGCCCCGCGGCTGATATGCTTGGCCGTTCGAAACGCATCGGGACACCGTGTGTCCGGGCGCTACTCCCGCACTACTCCGCACTACCCCAGCCCCAGCACCACCCCAGTACCACTCCAGCACTACCCCACCGCTACCCCAGCACTACTCCGCGCTACTCCAGCGCTGCCCCAGCACTACTACCCCAGCACCACTCCGCACTACCCCAGCCCCAGCCCCAGCCCCACCCCAGCCCCGCACCCCAGCCCCGCCCAGGCCGGGTGGGGAAGAACCCGAGAGGAGAGCAAGATGGCCGAGGAACCCGTGGAATACAGCCTGGAGGGGACAGTCGCCGTGATTCGCCTGGACGACGGCAAGGCCAACGCTCTGTCCCACGCCATGTTGGATGCGATTCACGCGGCCTTCGACCGCGCCCAGGAGGACAGCGCCGGGGCCGTGGCGCTGGTGGGGCGGCCCGGCCGCTTCTCGGCGGGTTTTGATCTTTCGGTCATGAGCCAGGGTCGCGAGGCGGTGACCGGACTCGTGGGCAAGGGCGCGGGCTTGGCCCTGCGGATCTTCGAGTGGCCCACGCCGGTGGTGCTCGGAGTCACCGGCCATGCCCTGGCCATGGGGGCCGTGCTCTGCCTCTCTGCCGACGAGCGCATCGGGAGCGAGGGCGCCTACAAGGTGGGGCTCAACGAGGTGGCCATCAAGATGGTCCTGCCCGATTTCGCCCTCGTGCTCGCCGCCGACCGCCTGAGCCGGCGGCATCTCTCCCGGGCGACGGCGGGCGCCGAGATCTACGATCCCTTGGGCGCGGTGGACGCGGGCTATCTCGACCGCGTGGTGCCGGATGGCGAAGCCGATGGAGCGGCCCGGGCGCGCGCCGCCGAACTGGCCGAAATCCTCCACGGGCCCTCGCATGCCCGGACCAAGCAGGCGGTGCGTCAACAGGCCGCCGAGCGCCTGCGCGCCGCGGTGGAAGGCTTCGCGGGACTTTGAGTTCGCCGGGTTGGTTTTGCGTGCCGGCAGTTCACGGATGGACTGGGTGAAGGATCCGAGGGGACCGATATGACCAAGAAATACCGCAGCAAGACCACGACCCACGGTCGCAACATGGCGGGCGCCCGGGCACTTTGGCGGGCCACCGGTATGCAGGACGCCGATTTTGAGAAGCCCATCATCGCCATCGCGAACAGCTTCACCGAGTTCGTTCCCGGCCACGTGCATCTGCATCCGGTGGGCCAACTCGTCAAGAAGGTGATCGAGGGCGCCGGGGGAGTGGGGCGTGAGTTCAATACGATCGCGGTAGACGACGGCATCGCGATGGGGCACGGGGGGATGCTGTACTCCTTGCCCAGCCGCGAACTCATCGCGGACAGCGTGGAGTACATGGTCAACGCCCACGTGGCCGACGGTCTGATCTGCATTTCCAACTGCGACAAAATTACCCCGGGCATGCTGATGGCGGCGCTTCGGCTCAACGTGCCAACGATCTTTGTTTCGGGCGGGCCCATGGAGGCGGGCAAGGTCGTGGGAACCCACGACAAGAAAGGCAACCCGCTGTCGTTGTCGGGAAAAGTCGATCTCATCGACGCCATGATTCAAGCGAGCAACGATGATGTTTCCGACGATATGGTGGAGGTCATCGAGCGTTCGGCGTGTCCTACCTGCGGGTCGTGCTCGGGGATGTTTACCGCGAACAGCATGAACTGTCTCACCGAGGCGCTGGGCCTTTCGCTCCCGGGAAACGGCACCCTGCTCGCCACCCACGCCCTGCGCTGGGAACTCTTCGAGCAGGCGGGCAAGTCCATCGTTGATCTTTGTCGGCGACATTACGTCGATGGCGATGACTCGGTTCTTCCCCGCAGCGTCGCGAGTTTTGCGGCTTTTGAAAACGCCATGACGCTCGATGTTGCCATGGGGGGGTCGACGAACACGGTGCTCCACCTGCTCGCCGCGGCCCACGAAGCCGGTGTCGATTTCACCATGAACGATATCGATCGGATTTCGAGGCAGACCCCCTGCATCTGCAAGGTGGCGCCGTCGTCCGACTATCACGTCGAGGATGTGGGCCACGCGGGGGGCGTTCTTACGATTCTGGGCGCTCTCGAGCGGGCGGGCAAGCTGAACGTGGACGTTCCTACTGTGCACTCCGACTCCCTCGGCGAGGCCATCGACCGCGAGGATATCCGCAGCTTGAACGCCACGGAATGGGCCAAGCAGCGCGCCCTTTCGGCGCCCGGTGGGATCCGGACGACGGTGGCCTTCTCCCAGGACAAGTATTTCGCGGCGCCCGATATCGACGGTGAAAACGGCTGCATTCGCGAAGTCTCTCACGCCTACACAGCGGACGGCGGGCTGGCGGTTCTCTTCGGCAATCTCGCAGCCCACGGCTGTATCGTGAAAACCGCCGGGGTGGACGAGTCGGTCTGGGTCTTCGAGGGCCGGGCCAAGATCTACGATTCTCAGGAAGCGGCTTGCGATGCGATCCTGACCGACAAGATCGAGGCCGGGGACGTTGTGGTGATTCGTTACGAGGGCCCGCGCGGCGGGCCCGGCATGCAGGAGATGCTCTATCCGACGAGTTATCTCAAGTCTAAAAAACTGGGCGAGGTTTGCGCATTGATCACCGACGGTCGCTTCAGCGGCGGAACTTCGGGGCTCTCGATTGGGCACGTATCGCCCGAGGCCGCCGAGGGCGGTGCGATCGGCCTGATGGAAGCCGGGGATACGATTCGGATCAACATTCCCGAGCGCAGTATCGAGTTGGCGGTGGACCCGAGTGAGCTCGATGCCCGTCGTTCGCGTATGCAGGCGCGGGGGAGCGAGGCCTGGACGCCCGAGTTTCGCGAGCGCGTTGTCTCCGAAGCCCTGCGCGCGTATGCGCTGATGACCACCGACGCCGCACATGGAGCGGTGCGCGACCTCAGAGGTCTGAGCCGCCGGGACGACTGAATCGTTCTGGGGTGAGCGCGATCGCCACATCGAGGATGGGCCGCGCTTCGCGGAGTTGGGCTTCTGGAGGACTCGGTAGTTCGGATGCTCGAGCAGTCCGAAGGGCTCGGATGAAGCCGGATTCAGCGTGAAGCGGTGAGTTCGCGCTGGGAGAAGTCGCGTTCGCGAAGTTCGGGGTTGGCCGCGAAGCGCTGGATGTCGAGGGTGGAGAAGTGACCATTCTTTTTTCGAGTCATTCGCGCACGGCGGGCGATCCAAATCGTCTTGGGTTCGGCGCTCTCGCTCTCGCTCACCTCGCCCTCGAACCCCTCCAGGGATTCGACCTGGGCATCGAGCTGTTTGATGAGGACTTGCTTGTTGTCCCAGTAGAGCGTTCGGATCGGAACGAAGTGTTCCTTCTCGATACTGATTCGTACTTTCGAATATTGGGATTCCGTTTCGGCGTGCGGGATCACGGTCACGACGTAGACGGGAAGCCCATCGACTTCGGCGTCGGCCATCCGGTAGTGGTGGCCGTCCTCAAATTCAGGCGGAACCACATCCTCAAAGGAAAAATCGGTGCCGGCCACGGCCTCGCTCCGGACATTGACGCGTCGGACCTTGCGTGAACTCGGCCGATAGACGAACTGATCATCCGGTCCGTTCTGCTTGTTGATGACCAGGTAGCCCAGATGGCGGACGTCGGGTGGAGCGAAGTATTTGGCAATTGTCTTGGAAATAACTCGCTTGCTCTTCTCTCGGAAGCTCAAGTACTGCAGCCGGAGCTCGACCGTAGAGAAGCGTCCTGTCCCGTCGCCCGAAACGACTTGAAGGTCCTGATCGTAGGCATCGAAGCGGTTGTCGAGCACGCGCTGGTAGAGATCATCCCCGGAGAGTTTGTCTGTGTTTGGAGCATCCGCTGTGGGAAAAAAGTCACTCTGCGCGGCGGGGTGTGTTGGGGCGCCGGCGCCCAGAAGCAAAACCGCCACCGCAAGTAGAGCGGCCAGCCGCCGAAAAGGCGCAGGGTTCCGAGGATGCCAACGGGTGGGAGACAGGGCTGAACTCCGACTGGGCCAACGTCAACTTCGGGCCGGAGTCCGGAGTATAGGGACAACCGCCGGAGGCGGGCGGGCGAAACGCCGCGCTCAGGTCGCTTCGCCAGTCGCTCGGATTACCTGTTCGACGTAGCGCTCGAACAGGTGGTAGTTCTTGCGTGATCCGCGTAGAAACTCGACCCCAAAGCCTGGGCGCCGGGGATCGGCCTCGGAGGGCAACTTCGCCCGGGACCAGCAAACGCGGCCCAGAGATGAGACTTCCTCGCCGCTGGGGAGGTCGATTTCGATCAGGAGTTGTTGGCCTTCGCGGATCGGTTCAAAAGTCACCACGAAGGCGCCCTTGCGCGAGATGTTCTCGCAGGTTTCGTCCGAGGCTCGGAAGTACACCTGTCCGGTCGAGGGATCGGTTTGCGGCGACACCGTGGAAATACGCGCCTGCAGGTGGACGTCGGCGCGGGGATCCACCCGCCGGGTTCGTTCGTCTTGGGGCTGAACCTCGGGCATCAGGTTTTCCTCGGCTGGGCTCTTCCCCGGCGGCTTCCCGCTGCGGGTCGAAGCGTTGTTCATGGCGAGTGTATGGCATGCCGGCTCGAAGGCGACATGCCCCGGCCCGGCCGCTGAAGCGCTTGCCCGTGCGCCGGGTCAACCGCCGGCCGCAACTGCCGAAGCGGTGCGTCTCCACCCACCACCCAGCAAGCACAAGCACCCAGCCACCAAGCACAAGCACCAAGCGCCGAGTTCAGCTCGGCCCAATCCTCCCGGCTGGCCGCTGCGGCTCAAGGAGGCGCCACGACAGCACAGAAGTGTGGGTAAAAGAATACACTACTTGGTGCGGGATAGCAATACGGGGTCGCGGTACCGAAGGCCGGATACCCGGATACACGAATGATACCCCCAGAGTCCGCTACAGGCCTGGGCGGGCTCGATAGGGGAAATGAATCCGCGCCGCGATCTGCTCTTCTTCGGCTTCCGCCTCAGATTGGTCTTCGTAGAGGGGAGAGACCTTGGCTATGGAATTCGTGCGTGCATTGCCTCGCTCACGTCGCCGGGCGGCATCGTTGCTCAGAAGTCCGCTTCGAGCCAGATCATTGGGCGCAAAGGGCTGGACTCCGGCCTGCTCTCCGCGTTTGTCGCACAACTCGCGCATCTCGGCAGCACTCATGCGCTTGATCTCGATGTTCCCCGAACGCGTGATCGGACAAAACAGCGCACCCGGTTTGCGGCCGCGCGCGGCAAGCCAATCCTCCAGGGCGATCAACTGGTCGTTGCGCAGGGGGATGCGCCGCGCGCGCTTGGCCCCAGGCACCTTGAATTTCACCGTCACGTGGCCGGTTTTCCGATCAAAGTGCATATCGTCGAGGTTCAGGTTGACCAGATCGATGGTTCGCAGGCCTCCCGAGAAGGCCAAGCCGAGCATGAGCGCGTCCCGGGGACCTCGCGAGGTGGAGTCCCTCGCGCTCGCTGCAACAAGCGCCAGGACCTCGCCCTCGACGATCGTTCGCTCGGAGGAGGGCTTGCTCTGGGCCTTGGTCCGCGGCTGGGCCATTTTGAACTCTTCGTCGTCGAGAAAACCCAGGTTTCGGCACTCTTCGATGACGCGCTTGAGCCCGCTGTTCATCCGGTTAACCTGCTTGATCGAGTACCGGTCGGAAACCTGCTGGAATTTACGGGTGTCGTCGTGTCGACAAAGGAGCGCTTCGATCCGGCTGGGCGCCCCGGGCTCGGTGATGATCGAGAGCGTCAAGGCTGCGTGGTATCCCCGCACCTGTTGCCAGGGGAAATCTTTGCCCACGCACACGCCGCCGCTGATCACTGCGCTGAGAACGTCTAGGGCCTCGGTGGTGAGGCGCCGAGGATCTCCAGGCTTGAAAGTCTCGAGGCAGGCTTCGTAGGCCCGCCGCCCTTTGGCAATTTCCTCGGGGGTCAAATTAAAATCGGCCGACTCGTTAGAGCCGGGCTGGCTGGGGAGTCGTAGATCGGCGGACAAGCTTCCTTCCCTCCGGGGTAATAGGTTGGATGAATGATTCAGGGATTGAACGATCGACTATCGCGCGTTTTGGGGCTATTTGTCAAGAGATGGGTCTTTACCACCTCGTTTTTGACATTTTTTGGGCCCTAAACAGACGTTTTTCCTTTTTGGGCCAATCCATTTGGCGGTTTTGCCGCCTATCTGGTCGAACTTTGAAACCGGTTGGGTCCTGGCGGTGCGCAAAAAACTCAAAAATATCCGGTTCGGTACCCCGAGGACCTAGGGATCTAAAGACCCGAGAGAGTGTCTCGTCGCTCGATCCAAGCGAGGCAGGGCCGCCACAAGTCTGAATTTTTTTGAGTGGGTTTCGGCTGCGGGCTCGGGGCGGGTATGGCCAGAAGGAACCCTCAAAGAGGCCGAAAATCGAGAATAGTCGATTTCGAGTGCGGCTGCCCGGACTCGTCGAGAGGCTCGGACATGTCCCAGGGAGCGACTACTCTCTCGCCTCAGGGAACCCCAATTTCGAGTCAGGGGGCGGGAGGGGGAGTCGGCGAGTGGAATTCATCGAAGGTTTTTGCTGGCCCCTCCCTCGGGCATTCGCGGGGGCGGTTTCGGCCTGTCGTTTCGAGCAGGGCGACGTGATCTACAGCGAGGCCAAGGGTTACCGGCCCTGGCCCAAAGGGCGTCGGGGGTTGAAATTTGCCGTGCAGGTGCTCGACCCGCCGAAAAGTGCTCGGGCCTTGGCCGCAGGGTCCGAGGGCAAGCGATTCGACGCGAATTGGAATTCGGCGCTGGAGATCGAACTGACCGACTACGCGGCGAGTGCGACCACGCGGCAGGCGACTACCCAGGGACGACTCTTTTGCTGTCTCTGGCGGGGCGACACGGCTTGGCTCGACCCGGCCGGAAGGGTCGCGATTCCGCCGGCTCCCCAACGGGAACTGCATCGTCGTCTCGGGGAAGCCCAGCCCGCTTTTGAACGCTATTTCACGGCGCCCGGGACAAACGCCTCCGCCGGGCGATTTAGTCTCTATTTGGCGGCGGTGGACGACGCGAATGAAGCCGCACGAAGCAAGGCCAAAGCCGTACAGGCGGTTCTCGACGAGAAATTTCAAGTCGAGAGTCGCTGGTTCTCGCCCGGGGAGGCGGGTCTCGCCGCTGCCGACGAACTGCACCCGGCGCTTCGGATTCAGGGCCTCGCGATCGCCTCCCAACGGTCCGCCGCCGTCGAAGAGCGGCTTCGCGGGCTGCTCTACAGGGCCGGGGACGATGGGACACCCGGCGATCCGGCGGGGGGGCAGGGCGAGTCGGGTCGCTTCTCGCTCGCGCGGCACGGACTGCTGGTGGAAGTCAGCCGCAGTTGAGCCCGGGCCGCTGTAGCGCCGCGCGCGCGCCCGGATAAGCGGCCAGGCCAGCGCTAGTGAAGGCGCCCATCGGGCGCCGAATCTTGGGTTTGCTCCAGGGCAAGATATCCCGCCTGGTGATGGACCATTCGCCAGCGGCCTCCCTCCCAGACCCATGCGTTGGTGGCGGTGAGAACCGTGTCGCCGATGGTCTCCAGACAAGAGACGAACGCGAGTCCGCGAATCACCACGGCCCGTGCGTCTCGGGTCTCGATATTCGGCGGCTCGGAGAGGATTGCTCTCCAACTCTCCAAAACCGCGGCCCGGCCGTGGAGGGCTTGAGTTCCCGGATGACTGCAGAGGAGGGGCTCCGAGGCGGACCAGAGCGCCTCCATGGCGGCGTAGTCGCCCTGGCAGAGCGCCCGGTAGAAGGCGGCATTGGCCGCGAGTGCGGCCTGGATTTCCCGATCCTCGGACATGGGTCGTCCTCTGGGCGGCACTCCGTCTGCCGGCCCCGGTGGCGCGCTTCTACTCGACGTCCACTGTGGCGGTATTGATCATCAATTTCTCCGTGGTGGCCCCGCCCCGGGTGCCGCTTGCTTCGAGATCCTTGACGGTGCCCATGCCGTCGACGACCTCGCCGAAAATCGTGTGCTTGCCATTGAGGTGAGGGGTGGGCACAAATGTCAGGAAGAACTGGCTTCCATCGGTCCCCGGTCCGGCATTGGCCATGCTGAGAATGCCCCCCTTATTGTGGCGGACGGATCGATCAAATTCGCCGGCGTATTTGTACCCCGGCCCGCCGCGCCCGGTGCCCGTGGGGTCGCCGCCCTGGGCCATGAAGCCGGTGATGACCCGGTGAAAAACCACGTCGTCGTAGAAACCCAGGCGGGTCAGGTAGAGGGTGCTGCTCACGTGCATGGGCGCGACGCCGGGCATCAGTTTGACCTTGATTTCGCCCTTGTTGGTGTTGAGCAACCAGTAGTAGGTTTTCTCGGGATCGAACTCGACCTCGGGAGGCTTCGGGAGTGTGGTCTTCCAATCGGCCTTGGATTTGTCGATCTTCGCCTGTTCGATGAATGCGTCAATTGCGGCAATAGCCACGTCTTCTCCTTCGAGGGGGGACTTGGAGGGGTCGGGGGGGGAGGGGTCAGAGGGGGAGGGCTTGGAGGGGTCAGAGGGGGAGGGCTTGGAGGGGTCAGAGGGGG
>DUCH01000480.1:0-982 GCA_012959865.1 Myxococcales bacterium
GTCGCACAGGGTGCATTCGTCGAGATTGTCGTCGACGATGCTCAGCCCGGTTTCCCCCACGGCAAAAATTCCCACCGGGCAGACCTCTTCGAGCTTTCGGGAAACTTCGGCATCCCCAGCCGCCTCGGGGCTGACTTTGATGTCGATGAATAGACCGGACATTTTTAAACCTCCTCAAGCCGCTTGCGCAGGAGCGCGGGGATTTCCTCGATGCGCTCGGCGACCGCGATGCCGGCCGCCTCCATGCGTTTGATTTTTTCCGCCGTGGTGTCTTCCTTGCCCTCGACGATGGTGCCCGCGTGGCCGAAGCGCATGCCCTGCATTTCGTCCATGAAGCGCCCGGCCATGAAGGCGACAATGGGCAGACGGGAATTGTTGACCTGGATCCACTCGGCGAGCTCGGCCTCCATTCGGCCACCGGGCTCGGAGTAGATCGCAATGGCGTGGGTTTCGGGGTCCGCCTCGTACAGGGGCATGAGTTCCGCGTAGGTGGTTCCGATGATCGCGTCGCCACCGATGGAAACGCAGGTGCTCTGGCCCAGCCCCGCAGCCGTGAGCGTCGAAGCGATTTCGGTGGTCATGCCTCCGGAACGACTCATGACGCCAATGTGCCCCTGGGTGTAGGCCTGCCGGGTGTTGGCCGCCGGACCGCCCACGCCGCCCATCTTGGCCTCGCCCGGCGAGATCATGCCCAAACAATTGGGGCCGATGATGCGGGCCCCGCGCAGTCCGGCGAGTTCGACCATCTGGGCGACTTGCCGGCGCGGGATGTTCTCGGTCACGACGACGATGAGCCGGATGCCGTTCTCCAGGGCTTCAAAGACCGCGTCCTTGGTAAAGCGGGGCGGGACGGAAACCACCGAGCCCTCGACCTGGCCGTGGGCCTTGATGACGTCGCGCACGCAGTCGTAAACGGGGACGCCGTAGACGTCCCGGCCGGCGCGGCCGGGGGTGACGCCGCCTACGATTTGTGAGCCGTAGT
>DUCH01000480.1:992-11944 GCA_012959865.1 Myxococcales bacterium
GCCTCTCGGCCGGTGATGCCCTGGACGATAAAGCGGGTGTCCTTGCTGATCAGGATCGACATATTTTCTCTCTTCTCGTTTCTGGCGTTCGGGTCTTCTTCGCTCGGCTCGGCCGAACGGGGTCGGCTCCGGCTATTTCTCTCAGGCCATCTTGGCCACGGCCCGTCCCGCCGCGTCGTACATCGAGACGCTTCGGTCGCAGTACTCCACGCCGTATTTCTCGAGGATCTTAAAGCCCTCGTCCTCCCAGGCGCCGGGAATGCGGAAGATCGCGATGGTCTCGGCGGGATCCTTGCCCGCTTCGATGCAGCCCTTGACTACGCCCCGGGCGACGATGTCCACCCGGGTATTGGAGACCACGTTCATCATGACGGCGATTTTTTCTACCCCGGGTTTGGAAAGAATCAGCTTGGTGAGTTCCTTGGCTTTGCCCACGCTGGGGTTGCCGCCGATCTCGCAGTAGTTGGCGGGTTTGCCCCCGTGCTTTCGCACGGCATCAAAGAGGGTGAGTGAACCGCCCCCGGCGCCGATCACGAGTCCGAGGTTGCCATCGAACTCGACCACGTTGCCCGCGACTCCGCGATGGTCCACGGCGTTCACCCGGGCGCCCGCCAATTCAAACTCTGTGGGCGGCCGGGCCTGGCGAGTCTCGTCGTCGCCGATTTCCAGTTCGGCGAGGAGCGCCTTGTGCTCACCCCGGGCTTCGGCCTCCATGTCGATATGGCCGTCGAGCACGATGAACTGGCCGTCTTCGAGGCGGGCTAGCGGATTGATTTCCGCCAGGGTCAGGTCGTAGGCGAGGAAAATCTGCATCAGTTCGAACACGATGGGGGTCAGTCGGTTGAGCGCCGAGCCCCCGACCCCGGTGGCCCCGATGGCCTCCTTGGCGATGCGTGGCGAGAGAGGAAGGATGCTGGAGAAGTGGGTCTTTGAGACATGGTCGGGGTGCTTCTCGGCCACCTCCTCGATATCGATGCCCCCCATGTCGCTGAAGACGAGAATGGGTTGCTTGGCCCGGCCATCCCAGGTGATGGCGACAAAATATTCTTGGGCAATGGGACTCTTCTGCTCGATGAGAATCGAACGGGCCTTCTCTCCCTTGACCACGATGGGGAGGATGGACTCGTAGTGGGCCGCCGCTTCGTCGGCGGTGTCGGCGAAGCGGACGGCGCCCGCCTTCATGCGGCCGCCCGAGAGCACTTGACTCTTGAGCACCACGGGCCCGCCGATGGCGTTGAAGGCCGCGCGGGCGGCTTCAGCCGAATGAACGATCTGGCCCTCGCCCAGGGGAAGGCCGTGCTTGCGAAAGAGGGCCTTGGCTTCGTATTCGTAGAATCGCATGGATAAGGTCTCTCCGATCGTGAAAGTCAGGTCCGAGAAGTCACGAATCGTTCCGTCGGCTCCGGGCCGGTGCCTCTACAACAGTTCACGGCAAGGGTTTGCGGCAGATATTCGCGACCCACGTTTTCGCAATATTCGTGCGGGACTCCGCCACGCTCACTTGGCCCGAGCCCCGTGCGCGGTCTGCGCGAGGGGTTCGGCGAGGGTCGATTGCTCTGGACGAGACCGCGTAAGCGAGCGGACTCTATTGATTTTCGGTCCGGCCAGCAAGCGCGAAGGCAGGGACGTGGGCCCGCTTGGCCCGCCGTTCAGGCGTAATGGTCTCGACGTTTTACGGCCAGCGTCCGTTCCAGTTCGAAAATGCGGACCTTCTTCCAGCCGGCGGGGGCATCGGGATGCTGGGCACCTTCATCGGCGACGAACTTGTGACCCAAGAGCCGGGTATCCACATGCCCGAGATCGGGGCGGCCTGGGCAGTCCCTTTTCGCCAAGATCTCGGTGGCGGCGAACACCGTATCCCCGGCTTGCAGCGGGGCGGTGTGGCGCCCGGTCGTGTAGACGACGTCGCCCAGGGCGTTGTCGGCGACATCGGGTCCAGACAGCCCCAGGCAGAGCACGAAGGGGATGCCGCCAAAGACGATCAGTTCGCCCCCCACGTAGCGGCTGGGGTTCAGGCCGATCATGAAGCGGTTGCAATGCACCTGGCTCGTGTTGTCCAGGATTCCGGTCAGGTGGATGTGTTCGTCGGTGACTGTCCGGCCGCGAGAGTGCTCGATCACCGTTCCAGGCTCCAAGTCCTCGAAGTAGCTGTCTGGACTCGACAGGTGGGCCAGGGCCTTGTAGTCGGTTCCGGCGCTGTGCGCGGGGATCCAAGGCTCACACGGCACGGGATCGGGATCCACCTGAAATCCCTCAACCTCCACCGATTCGTCGTCCTTGTAGACCTGGACTTTTCGCTGCCAGGTCATCACGACCGACTCGCTCTCGCTCCCCACTTCCTTTCGGGCGGTGGATTGGACATGAACGATGCCGAGGTTGGGTCGGCTCGAGGAGGGCCGGACGCCGAGGACCTTGGTTTCGACCTCGAGGGTGTCGCCCACATAGACGGGCGTCCCAAACCGCATGTCGATGTACTCGAGATTTGCCCGGGCGTTCTCCGAGATGTCTTCGACGGTCTGGCTGAAGGCGACGAGCATCACCAGACCCGGGGGACACACCAGCCCCGCGTACCCGTATGCCTCGGCGTAGCGTGCGTTCTTGCACAGGGGGTTGGTCGCCATGGAGAAGTCGGTAAATGTGGTGAAGAGTCCCTCGGTAATTGTCTTTCCGCCCTTGTGGCGAAAAACCTGACCCGGGCGGAAATCCTCCAGGAAATTCCCGGTTTTCTTTCGGATGATGCGGGGCTCATCGGTCACGAGGGCGCTCCTTGGGCGAGGGGTGAATGCATCGCGAAGGGGCGCCGAGTCTAGTGAGGTGGTTCCTCGGTGCAACAGCGGCTCCTCCCGCCACGCCCAAAGGCCGCGCTCAGCGGTTGTGCGGGACCGATCCGACGGGCTCGGACCCGGAAGAGGGCTCCGGCGGCCCGGATCGATACATTCTCTCGCCCGTCAAACCTCCAGGGCGCGGCTTCGGGTCCGTTGGCATCCGGGCGCGATTGCGCGAGAATGCGTTCCCCCAACGACCCGGCCGATTGAAATTCAACGGTGTGGGCGATGGGGATCGACCTATTTTCATGCGCTGGGGAGTCGGGACGTGATCATTGGTGTGCCGAAGGAAATTGCTCAGGGCGAGCGAAGAGTGGCCCTGGTTCCCGATTCTGTGAAGCAGCTCGTGGGCCTCGGGCCCGAGGTCGTGGTGGAAACGGGTGCGGGGTCCGCCGCGGGATTCGAAGACGACGCCTACACGGCGGCGGGCGCCCGGATCGTTCAAGACGCCGGCGAAGCGCTGGGGGCGGATCTCGTCCTGAAAGTGCAGATGCCGAGGGAAACCACCGGCGGTCACGAGGCGGATCGCCTTGCCGAGGGCGCCGCGCTGATCTGCTTTCTCAAGCCCCTGGATCAGACCGAGATCACCCAGCGCCTGGTGGATCGGAAAGTCACCGCCTTTTCGGTGGAGTTGATGCCGCGGATTACCCGGGCGCAATCCATGGATGCGCTGTCCAGCCAGAGCACCATTGCCGGTTACAAGGCGGTGTTGATGGGGGCCAACGTCCTGCCGCGTATTTTTCCCATGCTGGTGACCGCGGCCGGGACGCTCCAGCCCGCTCGGGTTCTGGTAGTGGGTGTGGGCGTCGCCGGGCTTCAGGCCCTGGGCACCGCCAAGCGATTGGGCGCGGTCACGTACGGCTACGACACCCGGGCCGTGGTGCGCGAGCAGGTGGAGAGTCTCGGTGCGCGATTCGTGGAACTCGACCTCGATACGGGCGATTCCGAAGATTCCGGCGGGTACGCAAAGGCCCAGACCGAAGAATTCTACCAGCGCCAGCGGGCGGAACTCGGCAAGCACGTGGCCGCCTCCGATCTGGTCATTACAACCGCCCTGGTTCCCGGCCAGCAAGCGCCCCTGCTGATCGAAGCGGATGCCGTACGGAACATGCGGCCGGGTTCGGTAATCGTCGATCTGGCTGCAGAGAAAGGCGGGAACTGCGAACTCAGCCGGCCGGATGAGAACGTCGTGGATTCCGGCGTGACCATCATTGGGCATACGAACCTGCCCGCCGAAGTTCCCGCTCACGCGAGTCAAATGTACGGCAAGAACCTGGTCACCTTACTGGATCATCTCTTGGAGGAAGGCCGCTTGTCGCTGGATTTCGGCGATGAAATCACCGCGGGCAGTCTGGTCACCCACGCGGGAAAACTCGTCAACGAGCGGCTTGGGGGCAGCATGCCCAAGCCCGAGCCGGTGGCCGAAACGACCGAAGCCGAAGGAGAGGAAGTTTAAATGCTCGAGGCACCGGCCATTGCGGCCCTGACGATCCTTGTGCTCGCGCTGTTCGTGGGCGTCGAGGTGATCTCAAAGGTCCCGCCGCTTCTCCATACTCCGCTGATGTCGGGTTCCAACGCCATTTCGGGCATCACCGTAGTGGGCGCGATCCTGCTGGCGGGGAGCGAGAACAATCCACTGGCCACGTGGCTGGGTTTTGCCGCTGTGGTCTTCGCCACGGTGAACGTGGTGGGCGGATTCCTAGTCACCAACCGAATGCTGGCCATGTTCAAGAAGAACCCGAAGAGCGAAAAATGAACACGACACTGATTCAATTCGCCTACCTGGTCGCCTCGGTGCTCTTTATCCTGGGCTTGCGCAATCTTTCTTCGCCGCGGACCGCGAGCCTGGGCAACCAGATGGCGGCAGTCGGCATGCTCATTGCCATCGTGGCGACGCTTTTGGTCCAGGGGGTCGTCGACTACCCGATCGTGATCGCCGGCATCGTTGTGGGCAGCCTGATCGGCGTCGTGGCCGCGACGCGAATCCAGATGACCGATATGCCTCAAATGGTGGCGCTGCTCAACGGGTTCGGCGGCGCGGCTTCGGTGCTGGTGGCGGGTGCAGAGGTGTCGAGTCGAATTTCGGCCAACGATATTCCGCAGGGCATCGTCCCCGGGGCCCTTGTGGCCTCGGTCTTGATCGGTGGCGTTACCCTGACGGGTAGCCTGATCGCGTTCGCCAAACTCCAGGAGTTGATGCGAGGGGCGCCGATCCAGTATCCGGCCCAGCAGTACATTAATGCGCTGATCGCGCTCGCAACCTTGGGCGCTTGCGTCTTGCTGGGAATGGAGCCCCTGGATCTTGAACTCTTTGCCGTGCTCGCGGGGCTGGCTCTGCTGCTGGGTGTTCTTCTGGTGATCCCCATCGGCGGTGCCGACATGCCGGTAGTCATCGCCTTGTTGAACTCCTACTCGGGGCTCGCCGCTTGTGCGACGGGCTTCGTCCTGGACAACAGCGCGCTGGTGATCAGTGGTTCCCTGGTGGGCGCCTCGGGTCTGATTTTGACCAATATCATGTGCAATGCGATGAACCGATCCCTCGGCAATGTTCTGTTCGGGGCATTTGGGGCTCGTGTTGAGGGCGCCTCAGTAGCCGCCGATGGCGTGGATCAGGGGCCGGTCACGGCCTATACCCCAATGGATGCAGCGGTGATTTTTTCCAATGCTCGCTCGGTGATCGTGGTGCCGGGGTACGGAATGGCAGTGGCCCAGGCCCAGCACGCTGTGCGCGAGCTCAGCGACACCTTGGCTGGAAATGGCATCGAGGTGAATTTCGCGATTCACCCCGTCGCCGGACGTATGCCAGGCCATATGAACGTCCTGCTCGCCGAAGCGGATGTTCCCTACGAGCGCCTGGTGGAGATGGATGAGATCAATCCCCAGTTCCCCGAGACCGATGTGGCGTTGGTGCTGGGCGCTAACGATGTGGTGAATCCCGCCGCCCGCGAAGACGAGACCAGCCCGATCTATGGCATGCCGATTCTTGAAGTGGACCGCGCCCGGCATGTCTTCGTCATCAAGCGAAGCATGAACCCGGGGTTTGCCGGGATCCAGAACCCGCTCTTCTTCAAAGAGAATACGATGATGATCTTCGGCGATGCGAAGAAGGTGGTGATCGAATTGAACGACGCGGTGAAGAATTACTAGCGCCGCGCGGTTTCGAGTGCGGGAGCGTTAGCCCAGGTTCATCGATTGCGAGATGACTGCGAACCCGCTTGTGGCTTCGAGTCGTTTTCCGACGACAGCCTGGTAGTCGGGCGATGAGTACCACGCCCTGGCGGCGGCGACGTCCTCGAACTTGAGGATTGCGGTCTGGAGACCCGGCGGAGTGCCCTCGACGACTTCGGCGGCGACATCGAGCGCCACCAATTCTCCACCTGCCGCGGAAATCGTCGGACCCGCGCCCTGCTGGTATTCGGCGTAGAGTTCGGGGTCGTTGACAACGTATTGTGCGATGAAATATGCGGCCATGGCCAAGGCTTAGCACGCATCCCGCCGCGCGCCGACTCGATGGTGCGAGTCAAACGGACGCCGGGTGATCAGACGGGGCGGTCGCCCACGATGGTGACGCGCTCGACCCGGCGCTCTTGGGGGTGGAAGTCGAACGCGGCGTAGTGCTGCACTGCGCGGTTGTCCCAGAACGCCACCGAGTTGACCCGCCAGCGGAAGCGCACTTGGTACTCGGGAACGGTGGTCTGGGCGTAGAGGTGGGCGAGGAGTCGCCGGCTCTCCACTTCATCCATGCCGTCGATATGCGAGACGAAGGAGGAGTTGACGTAGAGGCCCTTCAGGCCGGATTCGGGATGGGTGCGCACCACGGGGTGCCGAGCCGGGGGATATTGTGCCTTCATCTCGGCCCGTTTTTCGTCGGAGAGCTTCTTGCCGAAGACACGATCGAAGCGGTGGATGGCGTAGAGGCCATCGATTTTCTCGCGCGTCGTCTCATCGAGTCCTCGGTAGGCGGCGTTCATATCGCAGAAGAGCGTGTCTCCACTGACCGGGGGCACGATTTTTGCGCGCAGGATCGATCCCAGCGAAGGTTCTTGGCGCCAGGTGACGTCGCTGTGCCACTGGTTCTGCCCCCCCCTGGATTTGGCGCTGTGGTGGATCACCAGAACTTCGGGGTGCTCCTCGACACCGTCCGCGAAGGGGTGGATTTCCAACTCGCCGAAGAGGCGGCCGAAGGCCACGTGATCCTCGATCGTGACGTTCTGATCGCGAAAGAAGACCACCTTCCAGTTCACTAGGGCCTGATGGATTTCGGCCAACTGCTTGGGCGAAACATTCCCGTCCATCCGAAAACCACGGATCTCGGCGCCCACGGTGGGGGACAGGGGCTCGACCTGAATCGTTTCGAATTCGGTTTGCAGGGTCGTCTGGGCCAGGGTCATGAGACCTCCGATGGGTTGATGGGGCCGCGGGGTTTGGACAAGGATGAACGCGGAGCCGATTCGGTGTGGGGACCAATGCGATCGGTTTCGGGCGCCGAGGCAGCGGGGCTTGGCGCCTGGCCGAGATCGTGTCGCAGCATGACAAGGGCGAGCGTTCGGCCGCGGGTGGTGAACGCGCTGGCGCTGGCTTGGGCGCGAATCTCTTCGCCGGTGACGGCCTTGAGCTGGGCGTCGAAGGCAATGCTCTCGTTGCTCTCGGCGACGGCATCGAGCTGGCTCCACCAGCCCGCCTGGTGTGCCGGAGGCACGAAGCCCATCAGATCGAGACCAAACAGGGAGTCCCGGTCGACCCCGAGCAGGGCCCCGGCGGCGGGGTTGGCGTCGACCACGGTCGAGGTCGCTACGTCGACGGCGAGAAAGCCGTCGGCCACGCGATCGATGGCGCTCGCGACGGCGCGGCGGGGAGCGCTGACCCGCGCCCGTTTGCGTCGCCCCGAAGAGGAGGTGCGGAGGGCGAGCCGAAATTGGGCGATCAAGGGTTTGAGCGCTTCGTCGAGGGCGGGGCCCTCGGGGCCCGCGAGCTCCGAAGCCGCCTCTCTCCAGGCGCCGAGCAGGGACATGACCCGGCGTTCATCCGGGCGCAGGCCGTCGAGGGCCGGGGGCGGGGCCTCGCCGCGCATCACCGCGGTGGACGCGAATGTGCGAAAACGGCGGAGGGTCTCGGCTTCGGGCCCCGAGGCGCGCGGCGCCGCCGGTCCGAGCCGAAGGGCAAGGCGCGATTCGATTTCGCTGCGGTGACCCAGTAGCCAGCGGGCGAGTGCCGGATTCGGTTCCATGGCCGGGAGTGTAGCCCTCCGGGCCGCTGGCGAAATTCCCATCGGGACAGCAGCATTTGGGTCCTTGGGACTCCAATCGCGGCGACGACGCCGAAGCGGTACGCTGGTCCGTCGGTTTGTGACTGCGCTGAGCGGCGCCGGGGAGCCCAAGAGGGGGGTCGACCGCTGAAGAGGGCGAAGAGTATGAAGGCGAGGTCTGCCGGAGAAAAACACGATTCCGCACGGAGCGGGAATCGCGCGAGTTCTCCGGAAGCAGATTGGCGGCTTTTCGATCTGTACGCGCCCAGCGACGAGCACGCGCTCCTCGCCGAAACCCTTCGTACCTTTGTCGAGCGCGAAGTCGAACCCCAGGCCGCGCTTCACGACCGCGAAGAGCGTTTCAATCGCCCTCTCTTCCGCCAGGCCGGGGAGCTGGGCCTGTTGGGGGTGACGCTTCCCGAACGTTTTGGCGGGGCCGAGCTGGACGCAGTGGCGGCGGTCCAAGTGCTCGAGGCCCTTTCTTCCTCGGATCCCGGCTTTGGCCTCGCGCTCCTCGCCCATTCTTTTCTGTTCGCCCACAACTTGTGGGTCAACGGCAGCGAAGCGCAGTGCGCGCGCTTCCTGCCCGCTGTGGTCCGGGGAGACCATGTCGCAGGCATGTGTATGACCGAGCCCGCTGTCGGGACCGACGTGCTTGCCATGCAGACCCGGGCCCGCCCGGCCGGCGAGGGCTGGATCCTGGACGGGGTCAAGACGTTTATCACCAATGGTGGTGTGGACGCCGAAACCCTGGGCGATGTCTTTATCGTGTACGCGGCTACGGGTGAGCGTTCCCTCAGCGCTTTTCTGGTGGAGAAGGGCATGGAGGGCTTCCGGCTCGGCCAGAAGTGGGTGGACAAACTCGGAATGCGCGCCTCCTTCACCGCCGAACTCGTCTTTGACGGGGTGCAGGTGCCCGCGGAGAACCTGATGGGCGAGGTCGGCCAGGGAACGCGACACATGATGCGAAATCTCGAAATCGAACGGCTCACCCTGGCCGCCCAGGGGCTGGGGATCGCTCAGCGCTCGCTGCAGGTGATGGTCGCTTACGCGAACGAGCGCAAGAGTTTTGGCCGCCCGCTTCGCGACCTGGGGCAGATCCAGCGCTATATCGCCGAAACCTTCGCCGAGTATCGAGCGGCCCGAGCCTACGTGTACGATACGGCGCGGCGGCTCTCCTTCACCGGAACGGGCCAGCGTGTGGACGCCGACGCCACCAAACTCTTCGGCGCCCAGGTGGCCAAGCGAGCGGCGGATGCCGCAATGCAGGTTCTCGGGGGTGCGGGCTATATGGGGGAGAATGTGGTGGAGCGCCTTTGGCGCGATGCCAAGCTTCTCGAAATCGGCGGCGGAACACTCGAGGCGCACCACAAGAACATCACGAAGGATCTTTCTCGCAATCCCGCGCTGATCGCCTGAGGGCGCCGCCAGGGGCCGATGGCCAACTCTTCCTCACATTCGAAGTTCGAAGCCTCTGAGCCGGGGCAGGCGTCCGGTCCTCGGACAGGAAGTTCGGAGCCCGATTCGGCCAAAGCCGCGCCCCTGGATCTCGGCGCCATGGGGGCGAAGTTGGTGGAGTTTGTCGCCGAGCAGGAGGGTCTGGCTCGGGATTGCATCCGGGTGGATGGCCTGGCACGGCTGGCGGGCGGATCTTCGCGGCTTCTCTGGTCGGTGGATATCGAGATTTCCGACGCGTCGAGGTCCCGTAAATTGGAACTCGTTCTGCGCCAGGACCCCCCCGGCCGCATCGCCCAGGGGCGGATGGGGTTCGAGTTCGCGCTCCTCCAGGCCGCCAGCCGAGCCGGGGTGCCGGTGCCTCGGGTTTACTGGTGCGATTCGACCTCTCAGCATTTGGGCGCGCCTTTTTTTGCCATGGACCGGCTGGCGGGGGAGACGATTCCCCGCCGGCTTTTGCGCGACGCCCGCTACGCACCCGCTCGGGCGGGGCTATGCGATGCGTTGGCGGCTGCCTTGGCGCGGATTCATACGATCGAAACCTCGGGAGCGGCCCTTGCCCCGGGCCTGGAACCGCGGCCCCAACCCGGAGAAGCCGCCCAGAGCGAGATCGACCGAACCGCGGAGGGCTACCGAACGCTGGCCGTCGAGCCCCATCCCGTACTCGATCTCGCCGAGCGCTGGCTTAGGGCGAATGCTCCCCGAAGCGATGCTCTGTGCCTGGTGCACGGCGATTACCGAGTGGGCAATTTCATGTTTGATGAGTCGGGTCTGGTCGCGGTGCTCGACTGGGAACTGGCCCATCTCGGGGACCCCGCGGAGGACCTCGCGTGGCTTTGCGTTCGCGCCTGGCGCTTTGGCAACGACCACCTGCCGGCGGGTGGATTGGGGAGCCGGGAAGCGTTGGTGGCCGCCTATCGGGCGGCGGGGGGCGCGCCCGTCGACCCCGAGGCCCTGCGTTTTTGGGAGGTTCTCGGAAACTTCAAACTCGCGCTGGTCTTTATCAACCAAGCGCGTGCCTATCTCGACGGAGCGCACGCCACCGTGGAACTGGCCTCCCTGGGACGCCGAATCGCCGAACCCGAGGCCGAATTGCTGGCGCTCATCGAGGAGGCGGGATGAACGATCGACCCGACCGAGGCGAATTGCTCGAAGCCGTGCGCCGCTTCCTGGCCGACGAAGCGGTGCCCGCCCTGGGTGGGCACCTGGGTTATCAGGCTCGGGTGGCCGCCAATGTGCTCGCCATCGTGGCTCGCGAGATCGAATTTGAGGCGGTGGATCTCGACTCTGAATGGCGGGGGCTGGCGGCGCTTTTTGACCTTCACGGCGAGCCCCCGACGGATGCCGCGGAAGTGCGTTCGGAGATCCAGGCGTGGAACGACGCGCTGGGTGAGCGAATTCGAGCCGGCGACGCGGACGCTGGCCCG
>DUCH01000481.1 GCA_012959865.1 Myxococcales bacterium
TCCATCGAAGTACGCGCGGTGCCCGCGAACGAGCTGCGTTGACTCACCCCGAAAGCACGCTGTAGTATGAGGCGCTGGGTCCCAGCTGTCGCCAGCGGTTTGCCGCCGACAGCGAGTGGGCAACATTGGTGTGGCCTCCGAAAACTTCAGTTAAGAGAGCGAGAACCATCCGCGTGAGTCTATGCAGCTATCGCCGCCTCGTTTTATGGCTATTGCTCGCCCTCTTTATTCCGTCCCTCACACAGTCCGAAGAAGTCCGGCCCAGCGTTCGGATTGTCTGGACGGAAACGCCGCCCAATGTTGATGGTCGGCTCGACGATGCCGCCTGGGCCGATGCGGCTCTAATTGACACATTCCTTCAGGTCACCCCGGTTCCCGGCGCCAAGCCTTCTCAGCGCACCGACGTCCGAATCCTCACCGACGGTGAATTCATCTACTTCGGAATTCGCTGCCACGATACGGACCCCGAGGCGATCGTTGCCAACTTGATGCTCCGAGACGCCCTGCTCTGGTACGACGATCGTATCGTGATTGGACTCGATACATTTAACGATCACCGCAATGGATACGCATTTGAGGTGAACCCCCGAGGTTCCCGGCACGACGTGCTGGTGGAAGGCGACGCGTTCAATAGTGACTGGCAGACGCTGTGGTTCGCCGAAGCCTCCATCGATTCGGGTGGCTGGAGCGTCGAGATCGCGATCCCGTTCCATTCGCTTAACTTCGATCCCGAGACCGATGTCTGGGGGTTTAATTTTTCCCGGGGAATTCGGCGAAACGATGAGCAAATTCGCTGGAGTGATACACAACCTCAGCGTTTCGTGAGCGATTTTGGCGTCGCGGGTACGCTCGAGGGGATGCTGGGAATTGAGCAGGGGCTCGGGATTACCCTGACACCTTCAGCCACGGCCACACGGGTCAACGAGCGCGACGAATCGGTGCCCGAAAACTCCGTCGAGCCGAGTATAAATGCCTTCTACAACTTTCTTCCCTCGGTGGTGGCTTCGTTTACCGCGAATACGAATTTCGCAGAGACCGAGGTCGACGATCGTCAGGTCAATCTCGGTCGCTCAAGCCTCTTCTTTCCCGAGAAAAGAGACTTCTTTCTACAGGATTCCCTGATTTTTAGTTTTGCGGATTATGAGGCCACCCGGAGCTACAAAAACGGTCTTCCCTTCTACTCGAGGAAAATCGGGATTGTGGAAAACTCGAATGGAGATTCCGAGGCCGTAGATATTCTTGCAGGAGGAAAGGTCACCGGTCGACTGGATCGATTTAATTTCGGCCTGATGGACGTGGTTCTCGATGCTCCCGTCGGCGAGGAGCAGAAGAACCTGGTCGTGGGCCGCCTGGCGATGAATGTCCTCGAAGAGTCCACAGTAGGAGCAATTTTTACCCATGGGAATCCCTCGAGTGATCGCGATAATTCCCTTTTTGGCATGGACTTCAACTACTCGAATAGCGATTTCAATGGCGGCCAAACGCTAATGGGACAGGCATGGTTCTCCAAAAGTTTTACCGAGGGCGAGAGCGAAGAAGAGTGGAGTTACGGCGCACTCATGGAGTATCCAAACGATCGCACGAGGTGGAAAGTCGGAATCGCGGGAGTGGATAAGAACTACACTCCTGGGCTGGGCTTTGTCGATGTGCCCCTGGAAAGGGCCGCTTCCCGGTTGCTGGTTGAAGATCCAGACTTCGTCGATCGACAGTCAATTCGACGCTATAGCGGTTCCTATCGGAATCGGATCCGCCGCGATGACTACATCCGGACGATTGATTCGAAAATGATCGGATACTTGATCACGGATGAATTCAACCAGATCGATTCGGCGCAGTTCAATCTGGTCCCGGTGAGCCTCCGAAGCGAGATTGGTGACGCGATTACCGTCGCCTACAGACACGATTATCAACGGATTCGTGGCTACTTGATGGTTTTCGGAGGCGTGGAAGTTCCCCCTGGAAGCTACCCGGTGGACCGAGGCTATGTCCGAATCGATACGAGTCACAACCGCGCTGTCCAAGGAGCCATACAGGTCACCCACGGTGGTTTCTACGGGGGAACAAGTACTAGCGTATCTCCCGAGATCTCCTGGCGACCCAACTATCACTGGCTCTTTGAGCTGGAATACGAACTCAATGATGCGCGGTTGCCCGAAGGCGACTTCAAGGCTCACTTATTGCGCGCTCGTGTCAACGTACAGTTTACCCCGAACCTTGCGTGGATTACGGTCGCCCAGTGGGAGAATTTCACCAACAGCGCTGGAATAAACAGCCGTGTTCACTGGATTATCGAAGATGGGCGAGAGATATTCATAGTCTTCAACCAGGGCCTCGATACCGACAAGGGCATTACAGCGACTCGCAGTGAATCCCTGATCAAGCTCGAATGGTCGTTCCGATTTTGAGCCGATCGTCACCCCCCTGCGAACGACAAGTAATGGGGATGGAGGGAGAGTGACCCAGCACGGGGCCAGCGCGAAAGCGGACAGAATCAGGAAGTTGCGAATGGGCGTTCGTGTTTTCTTTCTAGGACTGGTTGTTCTGACCGCAGTCGTCGCGGTCTTGGCCCAGGTCCCGCCCAGCCAGCCCGGCGCCTGGAGCGAGGCCCGGTCGGATTTCGTCATCCGGCTTAGCCAGCCCGAAGTGTGGGAAAAACTGCAGAACCTCCGTCTGGCCCACCACTACGTCCCCGGCGTAAAGAGCGTTGAAATGCTCACCTCGCAAGAGACCGGTGTTGGAGCCAGTCGCCGAATATTCCAGGACAGCGGCGACACATTGGACGAGACGGTAGTCGAGTGGGAAGAGGGGCGTGGATTTGAGATTCGCCTTCACCGGGGGCCCGAGGGCGCTCCGGCCCCATTCGAGCGAGCCCGCTTTCGCTACTGGATAGAGAAAACCGAGGGCGAGGAAACTCACCTTTCATTGACGATCCTCTATCAGCCGTCGGGTGGACGCGTTGGGGAGTGGGTCGATGCGATGATCCTCAATTCTGAAATGAACAAGCGAATGGGCGCGTTGGGCATGCGCATGCGCGACTACTACGAAGAGGATGCAGGGGTGCGCTAGTTTGACCCTTGGCGTTGCGCTGTTTTATGCAGGGGCGTCACGTAATGAAGAGGCGGCGCGTTCAACTTTGAATGGAGGTGGACCCATGAGCGATTCGCGCACGATCGATACCGGAACCGAGGACCTTCTGGCTCGGGTGCAAGACCGGGTCGCCATTCTGACCATGAATCGGCCTTCGCGTCGCAATGCTTTCTCTCGGCCGATGCTCGAAGGCCTGGAGAAGGCCTTGATAGACGCCGAGCGTTCTCAGGATGTCGCCTGCGTGGTTCTGACCGGCGCCGAAGGAGCATTTTGCTCGGGCGGTGACGTCAAGGGCATGGCGGACTCGGGCGGAGGCGGAGGGGGGATCGACGAAGCGATTCATATGCAGAGACTTGCCCAGCGTGGAACAGCGGGGCGGATTTACGAAATGCCGAAACCAGTCATCGCCATGTTGCCCGGGGCTGCAGCGGGGGCGGGCCTCGGCCTCGCGCTGGCTTGTGACCTGCGAATTGCCGCCGACAATGCGATTATGACCACCGCGTTCGCCAACATAGGGTTCAGTGGAGACTGGGGTGGAAGTTTTTTCATGACAGGCTTGATTGGGGCCGCGAGAACCCGACAACTCTACTACCTGTCCGAGAAGATCGACGCCCACCGCGCCGAAGAGTTGGGATTGGTCAATTGGGTCGTTCCAGCCGCCGAACTTGAAGAGGAAACGATGAAGCTTGCTCGCCGAATCGCCAACGGCCCTACGGTGGCGTTTCGGTACATGAAAGAAAATATCGCTCGGGCGATCGGGGGAGAAATGGGCGAATGCCTCGATCTCGAGGCCACCCACCATGTCCATACTTCGCTCACTAAAGATCACCGGTCGGCCGTCAAGGCTTTCGTGGACAAAAGAACTCCGGTCTTCGAGGGGCGCTGATTTCTCGGCTCCGAAGCGGGAATCCCCGCGCGAGGCCTTGCTTCGGGCAGAAAAGCAGGAGTAGGATTCTATGGCGAGTACTCTGCAAGTCGATCGTGTGTCCAGTGCCCTGGGGGCAGAAGTTCGCGGCATCGAGCTGGGCTCAGTGAATGCAGAATCCACGCAGGAAATCGAACGTTTGCTCTGGGAGCATCAGGTTCTCTTTTTCCCGAACCAGAATCTGAGCAACGAAGAGCACGTTGCCTTTGGCCAACAATTTGGAGAACTGCAGGGCCACCCGCATCTCGAAAATGACCAGGAGGACCAGCGGCTCTTTATTTTGAAGGCCAGCCGCGGAGGCGTGGCGGACGAGTGGCACAGCGACCTCAGCTTTCTTCCGAGCCCAGCCCTCTACTCGATTCTCCAGATGATCAAATGCCCGGATCTGGGTGGAGATACACTTTGGGCGAATCTCTATCTGGCTTTTGAGGAGTTGTCGCCACCTCTAAGAGAACTCTGCGAGGGACTCTCGGCCCTGCATAACGCGGAGCCTCATGGGCGTCCCGAGACCATGTGTATTCACCCCATGGTCAGAGTACATCCGGAAACAGGACGCAAGGTTCTCTTTGTCAACGAGCATTTTACCCGCCGAATCGTCGAATTGAGCGTGGGGGAGAGCGCTCATCTGCTCGCCTATCTTTATCGTTGGATATCGCGTCCGCGATTCCACGTCCGCTATCGATGGCAACCGGGTACATTGGCGATGTGGGATAACCGGTGCACCCAGCACAGCGTACTGAACGATTTTGAGGGGGAACGAATCATTAAGCGCGTTACGGTCATGGGCGACCAGCCCTCAGGCCTCAAACCCAAATGGCCGCCCTATGCCCGGCCGGTGGGGCCCAGCGATACGAGTCGCCACGATCGAATGCTCGAGGGTTTCTTGCAGGGAAGTAACACGCTGAGCGAAGACTGAAATTTCGTTCGGGGACGCGGGAACCGTTTTCCGCAAAGCATTCAGGAGAGAATCATGTTGAGTGGAAAAGTTGCGCTCGTTACTGGTGGCGGGCAGGGAGTCGGCCAGGGTATTGCTCTTGCCCTGGCTCGGAAAGGGGCGAAGGTTGCGGTGGTGGGAAGGACCGTGTCGAAGTGTGATGCGACTGCCCAGTTGATCGCCGAAATTGGAGGTAAAGCCCTGGCGGTGGAGTGTGATGTCAAAGTTCTCGAATCCCTGCAGTTAGCGGTTCAGGCCACCCTGGAAGAATTTGGAACCATCGACATTCTGATCAACAACGCTCAGGAAGTGCCCCTGGGTCCGCTCAACGATGTAAGCGAAGAGAGTTTCGAAGCGGGCTGGCAATCCGGTCCGTTGGCGACACTGCGCTTGATGAAGCTTTGTCATCCTCATCTCAAGGGGGGTGGGAGCATCGTCAACCTGGCGAGCACTGCCGCAAAACGCTGGGACGCTACGGGTTACAGCGCCTACGCGGCAGTCAAGGAGGCCATCCGGGCCTTGACTCGGGGGGCGGCCAGCGAGTGGGCGATGGATGGTATTCGCGCCAACGTTGTTTTGCCCCACGCCAAATCGCCTGGGCTCAAATGGTGGATTGAAAACAACCCCGAGGAGTCGGCGGCCTTCATCGCGACGATTCCCATGGGCCGGGTGGGTGAATGTGAAGAGGACATCGGTCGTTTTGTCGCGACGTTATGCTCGGAAGAATGCGCCTACGTAAACGGACAGAGCATTGCGGTGGACGGCGGGCAGGCGTATATGGGCTAGCCAGTCCAATCGACTACGTGCAGCATCAGGTAGACAAGAACCCCGGTCACTGAGACGTACATCCAACCGGCCCACGTCCATCGGGAGAGCCGCTTATGGCTGGCGAAGCGTTCGGTGAGGGCGAAATAGACCGAAGTCAGGATCATCGGGAGAACCACGATGGACAGAACTACGTGGCTGATCAGTAGGGCAAAGTAGATCGGCCGAACGGCGCCTTGGCCTTGGAACAGCGTGTCTCCTTGGCTGTAGTGGTAATAGATGTAATTGACCAGGAAGAGTCCGGAAAAGACCAGCGCGCTCAGCATCAACTGCTTGTGGAGCGCCCGTTTCCCCTTTTTGATCGCGCGCAAGCCCGCCAGCAGGAGCCCGGCGCTAATGGAGTTTAAGAGAGCGTTAAATGCTGGAAGATTCGAGTCGGTCGGGCCGGACGAACCCTCGTGAAAGTAGATCAGCCAAACGAGAAACCCGACGGCAGCGCTGCAGAGGCCAGCGTTGATGAGGGCGAAGAGGCGGGGAGAGATCTGGGCGGGATCGGTTGAGCTCATGTCCTAGGAGTAGCGTTCTCTCTACCGGTGCGCACCGCTTAAGGCTGGCTGATGGAGCTTGGCTCGGCAACGCCCGCGAGATCCAGACTGATGTCCCAAAGCCTTTCGGCGTCTCCCGAGGAGAAAACCTTGGCCGAGGGCTCTATGGCCCTCATGTCGCAGAAATAAGCTCCGGAAATGTTTTGAACTTCGGCAGAGGTGCACAGGTAGACTCCGGTTTCCGCGCCTTTTTCGGGGGTTCTCGCCAGCGGTGCGCCCAGGGTCATCATGATGCGAGCCCAAACCCCGTTGTTCTTGCTGAAGTCGCTTCCCACGAAGCCCGGATGGAAACAATTTGCGGTAATACCCGATCCAGCTTCGCGACGCGCCAACTCGCGGGTGAAGAGAATGTTGGCGAGTTTCGAACGCCCGTACGCGCCAAAGGTGCTGTAGTTCTCCACCGATTGAAGATCACGGAAATCGAGTCCGCCCCCGAACCGATGAGCCCCCGAAGCGGTTGAAACGACGCGCCCGGATTCGCTCTTGCGCAAATTTTCGAGCAGAAGGTGGGTCAGGAGAAAGTGGCCGAGGTGATTGACCGCAAAGGTTTCCTCGTAGCCGTCCGCTGTGGTGCGGCGTTGTTGGTTGACGACGCCCGCGTTGTTAAAGAGCACATCCAGAGTCTCGTGACTGGCTAGGAATTCAGCGGACATTCGCCGGACGTCGTTCATACTACCGATATCTCCGACGCCTAATTCCAGATTCGCCTGGGGAAACAGTTGGCGAATGGCATCGAGGGTTCGATTTCCCTTTTCCGCATTGCGCGCAAGAAGGTAGAGGTCTGCCCCCATTTCCGCCAAGGCAAAAGCCGCAGCTCTGCCAAGCCCGGCGGTGAATCCGGTCAAGAGAACGGTCTTGCCCCGCATATCGACTTTTTTGGCTGCCAACTCGAGGTTCTCCCCAATTCAGCTTCGCACAGGCCTGGGTCTCTGGCTCCCGGACCCTCAGAGCCTCGAGAAAGTAGGTTCGAATTTTTGATCCGAATCTGGACTTCACGCCGACTCTCTCGCCACGGGCTCACTCGCCCGAACAAAGAATCGCGAAAAAGTCGATGCCTCTCATTTCAGATTCGATCGACCTGCGCAATGTCAGTCGTCGCCCGTCGGAAACGCTGGAGACGCTCGGTCGTCGGTACGGGATGGATCGTAGCAGTTCATCCGGCCGTCGCGATTTTTCTCTTGCTTCGATCCCTCAAGGAATTAGGAGTCTTTAGATGCTGATGCGATGTTGTTCGATCGGATTTTGGAGTGCAACTTGGATGTTTTTTTTCACAGCTTGCCTCGAGGCGCCCAACCCATTCGTTGTGACCTCGCCCGAACAGGGCCAGTTGATCCGGGATGTGGAAAAGTTTTCGGTGGAAATCCAGGTTTCCGATGTTCTCTTTGACCCCGCGACCCTCGAGGCGCAGATCAACGGTGCGCCCCTGACCGTAGTCGCGAGCGGCGAAGCCTTCACCGCGACGCTCTCACCTGGACAGGGGCTCGAAGCTTCCAACGGCCTGACGGTTTCCGTTCTGCGACGCTCGAATGGTCTCCCCGTCGTCCGATCGGTGGAGTTCTCCATGGAGCCGCTTCCCCAAGAAATTAAATTCTCCGACAAATTCGTCAAAAACCCGCCGCCGGTGGAAACCGCAGACCTCGAAATCCTGCACACTCTGAGCCGCCGACAGAACGCGCTCTTGCGTGTCACATTTCGCGATGGTTTCAAGGCGCCCACCCGAATCCCTTTCCGCGTTGATTCCCAGACCGTGTTCGTGCTCAGCGACACTGGTCTCAATGAGGATCAGTTTGCCGGCGACGGGATCTATACGGCCCGAGTCGATTTCGACTTCGAGAATTATCAAAGACGAAAAACCCGGGATCTTTTGGCCAGTGCATTCACCGAAGAGAGGTCCGACTTGCTCGAGTTTTCAGGTCGGCAACTCGTAGGAAAGAAAATTCCTGTCCTTAGCGCCGAACTGGCGAGTTTGACTTCGCCCACGACTATTTCCCTGGTTCCGGCTTCCGCGATGCCAGCGACGGTCGACCCCGAACGCGCCCTCATGGTGCGCGACCTGAGCGTGATTGCCGATCCGTCGCGAACCTTTGATCCTTGCGATACCGATGGAGATGGCCTCACGGGCAACCCCAACGGCGCATGGAGTTTCAAGACGCTTATGAGCGAGATGGCGAATACTGCAGGAACCGGAATTCCGCTCGATCTCTTTGTGCGACAGTGGCTGAGCGGATGGGCCCAGAACTTCGATCCCATCAACGGCGGGAGCACGACCGGCGACTGGGTCGTCAATGACGACATCGTTCCAGAGCGTCAGGCGGGTTTGCTCTCGGCGATCGTGGGCCCTTGGCCGGTAACCAGTCTCGGCACTCTGGATATGGACCAGGCTCCTTTTCGGCTCTTGGCCATCGTCAATCGCGTGGATCTGCGCGACGCGGTGGGATATGGCTCAAGCACTTCGAGCGCGGGAGAACTGCGTTTTGTCTTCGGACTGCTGGAAATGAATTCGTGTACGCCCAGTCGGATGACCGCAATCTTTGAGTATACGGTCCATGTGAATACCTGTAGCGAGGTACTCAACTACGCTCAGGAGTGGGAGGATCTGGATCTATTGAATCCAGCTTTTCCGGCTTCGCCGGGATACCTTGCCCAGTTGCAGTCGATCACGGATCCGGTGATCTCGGCAGGAGCAGCACTTGGAGAACCCAATGGCAGTTCAATCGGGCAACTTCGCACCAGTGAAATAGTGATGGGCAATCCGTGGGAGCTGCGAGAGTTTACATTGCAGCCGATGCCCTTCGGTACGCCCTTTCAGAACGTACTGCGCATGGATACGACGAAGCAGACGCCCGACCGAAATTTTACGGCCGACCCGGCTCTTCAGCCCGTGCTCGAGAATTATATCAACTCGAATCTGGCGGATATCTGCAACCAAGAGCACGTCGTGCCGAATACCTGGATGTCGATGCCATTTCTGGCGGGCCGAGCGGATTTCTTCCCCAATACTCACTTCTGGGCGCCCGGTATCGCGGGGTTTCCTTCGGGTGGATGCACGAATGATGACATTCGTTTCAACTTGTCGCTCAATACCTGCTCGGGGTGCCACGGTGCTGATGCGATCGACCCCGGTTTCGACCCGCCCTTCTATCACGTTGATCCGAATTCGCCGGGAGGAAGTCCAGCGCGGTTGTCTCGATTCCTGACCGGAACCGGGTCGTCGCCGATTCCCGATCCGAGCCCAATTTCGGGAGTCGGTCGTGACTTCGCCGACCTGGATCGCCGAGCGGTCGATCTCCAGGACCTTCTCGCTACGGGCTGCCTGCAAATCACCGTGGCTTCGGCGAGCAAGGTATCAGGGGTCCATTAAGCGACATTCTGTTGGGCGACATTCTGTTAGGAGAGTGCCTGGCCCAGTTCGGAGAGTGCCTGGCCGCGTTTGGGTTTGCCGCCTTCGCGGCCAGCGCCTACGCGCTCGCCTCGATCTCCTCGCGCAATTCTTCGCCCTGCTGTTCCAGTGCCTCCCAATCGAGCATGAATAGACGGACCTCTTCGATTAGCATTCGCTGCTCGGCCTGCAGGGCAGCGTTCTCTTCGGGAGGGGTGTTCTTGTAGTAGTTCTCTTGACAAAACTGAGCGTTCAGGGCTTCGATGCGGGCCTCCGCCACCGCGACTCTTTCGGTCAGTTCAACGAGTTGGGCGTCTATCTTCTTGAGTTGCCGAGCGGGCGAGGGTCCCGAACGCGACTTTCGATTTTCCCCTGGGTTGGCTCGCGCTTTGGGCTTCTTGGAGCGGGCTTGCCGGAGCACGGCCTGGCTGTCAAGATGATCGTCCCCGCTTCGCGCAAGGTATTCTTCGTACGTCCCGGGAAAGTCGTTGATCCCCTCACGGGTAATTTCGATGATTCGCGTGGCCAATTCGCTCACGAACCACCGATCGTGGGACACGAATACAAGGCTTCCGTCGTATCCTTTGAGCGCGGCAACCAGGGCCTCGATGGCTTCGAGGTCGAGATGGTTGGTGGGCTCATCCAAAACCAGAACGTTTGGGCTTTCGACGACATGTCGAGCGAAAATGAGCCGGGCCGCTTCACCACCCGACAACGCTTCCAGTTTTTTCTCCGACTCATCGCCAGAAAAAAGGACCGCGGCCAGTTGGCCTTTTACGTAGCCGATACCCTGGGCGGGACAGAACGAGCCCAGCCATGATTCGATAGTCTGTCCGTGGCTACCGATTTGCTCCTTGTGATCCTGGGCAAAATAGCCCGGGTAGGTTTCATAGCCCCACTCGACCGTACCCGAGTCCTGAGCCGCTTCGCCCATGGCGATTTTCAGAAGGGTCGATTTCCCAATCCCGTTGGGGCCGATGATGGCAACGCGTTCGCCGCGCATGACGGTCAGTCCGACGCCCTCAAGAACGCTCTTTTCGCCGTAGCTCTTGGTAATTCCGGCGAGCTCTAGAACCTGTCGACCGCTCGGCCTTCTCTGCTTGAAGCGAAATTTGGGGTAGCGACGGGTTGTTTCCGGGAGAGATCCAATTTCAATACGATCGATTGCCTTTAGTTTGCTCTGAGCTTGCCGGGCCTTACTTGCCTTTGCACGGAATCGCTCAACGAATGCTTTGTGATCGGCAATCTGGGTTTCGCGTTTTTCTATCTCTTTTTCGCGTCGATCGCGCTCTTCAACTTTGGACCGAACGAAATTCTGATAATTTCCTGGATAGGATTTCGCTGTGGAGTAGTCGAGGTCGACGATGACCGTGGCCACGTTGTCCAGAAAACGGTGGTCGTGGGAGACCATCAAGGCTGCGCCTCTGAACTGATCGAGGAACCGCTCGAGCCAGCGGATGGAGAGAATGTCGAGATGGTTCGTAGGTTCGTCGAGGAGCAGTACATCGGGCTCTGAAGCCAGAACCTGGGCAAGCAAAACTCGGAGCTTGAATCCCCCCGAAAGAGTGGATAGGGGTTGTTGATGGATCTCCGATTCGATGCCGAGTCCTTCAAGGATTTCCCCCGCTCGGGATTCAAGGGTGTAGCCGTCGCCTTGAAGGATGATGTCTTCGAGCTCGGCATAACGCTCGCCGTCGAAGTTCTTTTCGGCGTGGGCGAGGATGGTCTCTTTTTCCGCCATGGCCTCCCAGAGCGCCTTGTTGCCCATCATGACGACGTCGAGAATCCGAATGGTTTCGTACTCGAAATGATCCTGCTTCAGAACACCGAGGGAAATACGCTTCGGGATGTTGACTTCTCCCTCGCTGGCCGTCTCCTGGCGGCTGATAATCTTGAGGAGGGTGGATTTTCCGCAGCCATTTGCTCCGACGATTCCATACCGTTCGCCGGCATTGAATTGAATCGACGCGCCTTCGAAGAGCGTCTGGTCACCATAGTGTTTTCCGAGACCGGAGACTGAAATCATGGGGGGGGGAGAATACCCGGAGTTGTGCTCGATGCCCGGCTCGAAAGCATTCAAATCGTGATTTCAGAAAGTTTGAGCGCAGAATGGTTGTCGGCGGGGCAGCACGAGGCAGTTGTCTGCCCACTCCGACGGAGGCTAGATCGAGAAATAGGCGTACAGAAGACCAA
>DUCH01000482.1 GCA_012959865.1 Myxococcales bacterium
GAATTTCTCACTTCGGCTTTCGAATCGCTTCTGAACCTTCTGGACCTCGTCTTCGACGGATTTGAACGCTGCCTGGACGCGGTCGAAGCCGTCTTCAAGCAGAGTGGATTGCTGAGTCATGAGATGTCTCCCTGTATGGCTATATGGGCTCGCCAGCATCCTCCGAGGAGGGGGGCGAAGTTTGTCCCGAGTGGGTCTGGGATGAGTTGTTGAAACGAGATTTTTGGACCGCTTCGGGTCCGGCTCCATGTCGGCCGGAAAGGGTTCCCGACTTGCGACGCAGAGCATCATAGACGCAATGCGTCATTGCGTCAACCCTGACTTAATTTCAATAAAACCAATTGAAATCAGTAGGATACGAATATGCCAGAAAAACTTTAGATCTAACGCGTTGCGGCATACGGAGAATCGTGTTTCGGATTTCGGGTCGCCAGGCCGGCCAAATTTTTGACCCGTATCACCCTGACCGCCGAACGCCTGTCGCTACCAGCGCAGGACGGCGCTGCCCCAGGTGAACCCCGAGCCGAAGGCTGTGAGGGTCACGATCTTCCCGGGCGCGAGTATGCCGTTGCGCTCGGCTTCGGCGAGAAGCATGGGGATGGAGGCGGCCGAGCAGTTCCCAAAGCGTTCGATATTGCTGAAGGTGCGATCCGGGGCGATCTCCAATTTCTGGGCGACGTATTCGTTGATGCGGAGATTCGCCTGGTGGAAGAGAAAGAGATCAACATCGTCAATCTTGATGCTGGCGTTCGCCAGGGATTCCTTTAGAACTTCGGGCATTCGAGTTACGGCGTGTTTGAAGACATGACGCCCGTCCATATATGGGAAGTGGCGTTTTTCGTCGATCATCTCCCGGGTGAGCCGGCAGGGCATATGGCCCGAGGAGGGTGCTTCAATCCAGAGTCGCCGGGCGTGCTTGCCCTCGGAGTGAAGCTTGACATCAAGAATGCCCGCAGAATCGGACTCGACTTCATTGGCTTCGAGAATGACCGCGCCCGCGCCGTCGCCGAAGATTACGGCGACATCCCGGCCTTCGGTGGTCCGATCGATTCCCGTGGACTGCACTTCGCAGCCCACCACCATGACTCGTTTCGATTTGCCCGATTGGATCAGTCCGTCGGCAAAATTCAGCGCGTAAAGAAAGCCGCTGCACTGGGCTCTGAGGTCAAGACAGGGCACATGGCCCGCATCGAGTTGCTCGTGGAGGAAGAAAGATGTTCCCGGAAACTCGTGTTGAGAGGAGAGCGTCGCCAACAGGATAAAATCGAGATCGCCAACCTCGAGTCCGGCAGCTTCAAGGGCTTGTTCACAGGCGGCTTGGGCAAGGTCCGCCGGCATCTGTCCCGGCTCGATATAGCGACGCTCCTTGATGCCCGTGCGCTGCTGGATCCATTCATCCGAGGTGTCCATTAGACCCGCCAGGTCCTCATTGGTCACTACGCGGTCGGGCACGTACATCCCAGTTCCCACGACCTTCGCTCGGATCCCTCGATTGAGCATTTCCCCCCCCACGTGAAAATCGGACGTAACGCTCAGCGGCCGTCAACGGTCCAGTCATCGGTCAGCGAATGGCCGACTTCGGCTTTTGCTTGATCGCCCCAGAGTACACATTCTGCGGCTCGCAACAATTCGATCAAACCCTCGCCCCTGAGCGCTGAAACCGCTACCCCGCCGTGGCGCTGGGTCAAAGCGTTGGCTTCCCCCTCAGGGAGTAGGTCGATTTGGTTGAAGACAAGGAGTTCGGGCTTCTCGGCCAACTCGATGTTATCCAGTACGGTTCGCACCGCGCTCATGCGCCGCTCGAGGTCCGGCGCGGTCGCGTCGACCACATGAACGAGCAAGCTGGCGTCCCGCATTTCTTCCAGGGTGGCGCGAAAGGCCGTCATGAGATCGGCGGGTAGATCCCGAATGAATCCCACGGTGTCGGTGATGATGACTTCGCGGTCCCGGGGGAAACGCAGCCTGCGGGAGACCGGATCCAGCGTCGCGAAGAGTTTGTCTTCGACGAAGACTTC
>DUCH01000483.1 GCA_012959865.1 Myxococcales bacterium
GCCCATCGGCACCCTGGATCTTTCGTTCGCTGCACTCCATGGGGAGGATCCTACCCGAAGAAAGCCCGGTCGGGCGACGCATTGTTCCGGACCGCTCGGCCCGGTTCCACCGGTCGCGCAGGCGAGGCTCGGAATCGGGAAGGGGCTGGGGGCCTGCGCTACAGTGGGGCGCCCCGATTTCCTGCCTTCCGGGGCAAGTGGCTCGCCTGTCCGGTTGCGCGCCTGCCTTTGGCGAGATCGTTCCTTGGCGAGATCGTCCTTTGGCGATGTCGTCGTCAAGCCGGTCCCCTGGGAACCGTGGCGAAACCCCGCGAAACCCCGCGAGACCCGGTGAAGCCCCGGGGATTATGAATTCAGCAGAGCCGACAGGAGAAGAACAATGCCGGTGATCGAAACCACAGCTCAACTCGTCGAGAACACCTACGCAAAGATGAAGCAGCGTCTCGACGGGGTGCGCCCCCGACTCGGCCGCCCGTTGACCTACGCGGAGAAAGTTCTTTTCGGCCATCTCGACGACCCGGCGGGCCAACTCCTCGATCCCGGAGAGGCCTACCTGCTGCTACGACCGGATCGCATTGCGATGCAGGACGCAACGGCCCAGATGGCTTTGCTTCAGTTTATGCAGGCGGGCAAAAACGAGACCGCCGTTCCCACCACGGTCCATTGCGACCATCTCATCGAGGCCTACAAGGGTTCGAGGGCAGACCTGGGGACCGCGGAAACCACGAACTCCGAAGTCTACGATTTCCTGCGCATGTGCTCCGCCCGCTACGGGATTGGCTTCTGGGGTCCGGGGGCAGGAATCATCCACCAGGTGGTGCTGGAGAAGTACGCGTTCCCCGGCGGCATGATGCTGGGGACCGACTCCCATACGCCGAATGCGGGCGGGCTCGGGATGTTCGCGTGCGGCGTGGGCGGAGCCGATGCCGTGGACGTGATGGCCGGATTTCCCTGGGAAGTTCTCCACCCCAACCGCGTGGGCGTGAAACTGACCGGGGAACTCGGGGGCTGGGCATCGCCCAAGGATGTCATTCTCAAAGTGCTCGACGAGTTGACGGTCAAGGGCGGTACGAATCGGGTGGTGGAATATTTTGGCCCGGGTGCGGCCTCCATCAGCTGCACGGGCAAGGGAACCATTACCAACATGGGGGCCGAACTCGGGGCGACCACATCAATCTTTCCCTACGACGAACGCATGCACGCGTATCTTGAAGCGACCGAGCGCGGCGAGATTGCGGCTCTGGCCGCCGCCGAATCCAACTTGCTCCAAGCCGACGCCGAAGTCCTCGCGGACCCGGCTCAATTCTTCGACGTTCTGGTGGAGATCGATCTCTCTACACTCGAGCCGTATATCGTTGGACCCCATACGCCCGATCTAGCGCATCCGGTTTCGCGGATGGCGGCGGACGCGCGGGAGAGTGGCTACCCGCTCAACCTGAGCGCGGGGCTGATCGGGAGCTGCACGAATTCTTCCTACGAGGACATGTCCCGAGCCGCCGATGTGGCCCGCCAAGCGGCCGAGCGCGGTGTCCAGAGCCAGGCGACTCTCTGGGTGACTCCGGGCTCCGAGCAGATTCATCAGACCATCGGGCGAGATGGTCAGATGCAGGACTTGGAAGCCATCGGGGCCACGGTGCTCGCCAATGCGTGCGGCCCGTGTATCGGCCAGTGGAAGCGCGACGATATCCAGAAGGGGGATTCCAACTCGATCATTAGCTCCTACAACCGCAACTTTCCCAAGCGAAACGATGGCAACCCCGAGACCCTCTCGTTTATTTCCAGTCCCGAGGTGGTGATCGCATACGCGTTGGCGGGAACCCTGGACTGGAGTCCGCTGGACGGAGAACTCGAGGCTGCGGATGGGAGTCGGTTCACCCTCGACCCCCCGGCCCCGGCCCTGGAAATTCCCGCTAAGGGATTCGTCATCTCCTACGAGGGCTATCAAGCCCCCCGCCCCGATTCCGAAGATTTGGCCATTGAAATCGCACCGGCAAGCAAGCGTCTACAGGAACTGACCCCATTCCCGGCCTGGGATGGAAAGGACATGGAGCGCTTGCCTCTTCTCCTCAAGGCCCGGGGGAAGTGCACAACGGATCATATTTCCATGGCGGGTCCATGGCTGCGTTTCCGTGGCCATCTCGACAACATCAGCGACAATATGTTCATCGGCGCGATCAATGCATTCACTGGAGACCCAGGCACGGGGCTCGACCAATTGTCCGAGGAGACTGGGGTTGGTTTCCCGGCCATCGCCCGGCACTACAAGGCCGAGGGAACGCGCTGGGTCGTGGTCGGCGACGAGAACTACGGTGAGGGAAGTAGCCGCGAACACGCCGCCATGTCCCCCCGACACCTGGGAGCGGGCGCGGTGATCACCCGAAGCTTTGCGCGGATTCATGAATCCAATTTGAAAAAACAGGGTGTTCTGGCGTTGACCTTTGCCGACCCCGCCGATTACGAGAAAGTGTTGGAGACCGATCGGGTCAGCCTCCACGGACTGACTGAACTCAGGCCCGAGGTGCCCTTGACCGCTGTGCTCACTCACGTCGATGGCAGCGAGGAGAGCTTTGCCGTGGAGCACACCCTGAACGAGGAACAGATCGCGTGGTTCAGAGCAGGGTCTGCGTTGAATCTTCTGCGGGAACAAGCGGAGTAGCTTCGGCCGTCTCGGGTGCGGTCTCCGACTGACCCAGCAGAACCCGCTTGAAGAATGCGCGGCCGGCGGGAAAGGCCAAGGGCAGCGCCAGCAACCCCAGGATGACCCCGGTGGCAACGACGACGAGCTTGAGTTCTCCGGCCATCAGGCTGTTGCCAAAATACGCATAGGTGGCCGCCCGTGCCGTGGCTCCCAAGGCGAGCGCAAAAGCGAAGACTCTGAACTTCATGGGCGTGACCCCGGCCAGGGCGTGGTATGCCGTCAGGACCCCGATGGGATACCCGGTTCCTACCGCGATGAAGACGGCTCCAGGTCGCTCTCCTGCACGGGCGATGATTGGGCGCAGACGTTCGGGAATTTTTCTATGGACGGATTCTCGGCCGGCGACCCGGGCGAGTTGGAAGGTAATAAGCCCCGAGATTTCCAGGCCCAGCGCCCCATAAACGGTTCCCCAGAATATTCCGAAGCTCAGGCCGGCAACGATCAGGACGAGTTGCGAGGGCAGGCCGATGACGCTCCTGCCGGCCACCATTGCGACGCAGAGAACCGGCGCGATGGGGCCAGCGGACAGCACCCACTGGCGAATGGACTCGGGGTCGAGGTCGATGCCCAATCGATCGCGTACGAAAATGCCCAGGGCAAGCAGGGACAAGCCCAGAATCACGAAGCCCATCCATTTTCGCCCGGTCTTATTCATCGCGCGATTATAGTGCAGGCAAACCGCTGTCCTGCTCACGGGCGCGGGTTATTGTCCCGCCGTGCCCGCATCGACACTGGCCATCCTGAATCCCCACGCAGGAAGGGCGTCCGGCATCCTCGGGCGCCTGGAAGTCCGCTTGCGCGGGCGCTTGGCCGAAGTGATGGGGGGTCTGGAAATTGAGCGAACCCGGGAGCCCATGGACGCCGCCCGCATCGCCCGGGAAGCGGTCCGGTCCGGGGTTAAGCGTTTGATCGTCGGGGGCGGGGACGGAACGGTGAGCGAAGTGGTGACCGGTCTCCTGGCTGCGGGGCTTGGGGAGGAGGCGGAGATAGGAATCCTGCCCTTGGGTTCGGGGTGTGATTTTGCGCGTATGCTGGGCATCCCCACCGCGCCCGAAAAGGCCATCGAGCAGTTGGTTTCCGGGGGCTGCCGGCGGGTGGACGCGGGGCGCATCGAGTACCGGGATCGTAAAGGACAGGAGAAGACGAGTTATTTTCTCAACGAGGCGAGCTTTGGCCTGAGTGGTTTGATCGTGGAGTCGGTCAATCGTCGGGCCAAGCACTTCGGACCGCGTTCGTCGTTTGTCTTGGGCACCCTGGGCGCGATTGCGCGCCATCCCCAGCCCGATCTTGTGGTCCGGGTCGATGGGCGCGAGGTGCACTCGGGCCCCGCGTCCTTGGTATTGGCCGGCAATGGTCGATATTGCGGCGCTGGAATGAAAATAGCTCCCGCTGCGGAATGCGACGACGGACTCTTCGATGTCGTTGTCATCGGGGCGCTCTCTCGCCCCCGACTCTGGCTGAACCTGCCCTTGCTCTACAGCGGAGGGCATATCGAGCATCCGGCGGTTTCGGTTTGGCGTGGGAGCCGGGTCGAGGCTGAGCTTCTAGGCCAAGGCCGGGCCCTGCTCGACGTCGATGGCGAGGGAGTGGGTGAACTTCCCGTAGCGCTTGAACTTCTGCCCCGGGCTATCGGGCTCTTCGGAGTGCCCGAGGGTCGGCGGGATTCCTAGGATGGGGTTATTCGATCGGATCAGAGAGGCCGCGGCCGAGGTGGCCGACCGGGCGCAGTGGGTCACCCTCAAAACCGAGCGCCTCGATGCTTTTGCCAACGAGCTTGTCCCGGGTCCGGCCGCTAAAACCGACGCCGGGGGCATTCCTGAACAGGATGCGGATCGAGCCGATCCCGCCCACCACTCCCGGGAGGACCCGGAATCGAGTCTCGCCTTCGTCCTGACTCTGGATGCCGTGAACTTTGGCTCGGGTTGGTTCCCCCATCTTCGCAAGCGTCCAGGGGCATCGGGCTACTTCACGATCGCGGGTGGCTTGAAAGACCACTTTGATCGTCTGGGCCCCCTGACCCCGTCTCACTTGGCGGAGATCGAGGCCGACGAGTGCGCGCGGATCTTTGACCAGGCGCCGGCCTCGGCGCCGGTCTCCGAGTTGATGGAGCTGTTCGCCCGATCCTGGCGGGACCTGGGCTCTCTGGTGAGCGCGGGTTTCGGCGGATCCTTTGCTGGCCTTGTGAAGGCGGCGGACAACAGGGCGGAGGGGCTGGTCAAAATTTTGGGAGCGATGCCCCTGTATAGGGACGTCGAGTGGTACGGGGATATCGAAGTGCCCTTCTACAAACGAGCCCAGATCACGTGTGCGGATCTGGCCTCGACGTTCGGGGAGTCCGGTCTCGGACGTTTCGAAGACCTCGATGCCATGACGATTTTTGCCGACAACCTTGTGCCCCATGTGCTTCGAAAGGAGGGTGTACTCGAGTACGATGGCGATCTTCTGGGGCGCATCCAGGCCGGGGAACTGATCGGACTGGGCTCGGCCGAGGAGATCGAAATTCGCGCGCTTGCGGTTCACGCGGTGGAGCGTCTCAGTGCGATTCTGACCGCCCGAGGGAAGCCCGTCCCCCCGCGTCGCCTGGACTCCATTCTCTGGCATCGCGGTCAGAGTCCGGCCATCAAGGCCGAGCCCCGGCACCGGACCCGCTGCACCTACTACTGATCAGCGTGCGCCGTCCACGGCAATCAGGCCTCGGGCAAGGTCATCGATTCGTTCCTCGGCCAGTCCGAGTCCGCGTAGTTGGCTTCGGCTCCGAGCCCTGATTACATCGTCGGGAATTCCCGGCGGAAGCTGGATGATTAGCCAGGCAATGCGCTCGCCAATCCTGAGTAGGGCAGGGCGCAAGACGGTGTCGAGGGCGGGCGGCGGGGCTTGGCCCGGGGGTCGGGGCCGGCCGAGCACGGCGTGTTGAATCGATTTCGCGGCTTCGATTTGGGCGGCAAAGAGTTCGCGCACCGCGGCGGCGCGGACACGCTGGGCCGGGGGAACGCCGTTGGCCTCCTGGGTCTCTCGGACTTGGGCCAGGGCGGCATCCATGACTCGCGCTTCGCGCTCGGGTACCTCAACGGCGGAACGAGCGTCGCGCTTGGCCTCGGCGACCCAGGGCATTAGGGCGAGCCGCTCGGCAATGGCAGCCAGCAGGGCGGAGAGAGCTGGGTGCGGAGTTTCGTCACCCTCCGGGTCGCCCAGATGCTCACTACGCCAAGCGGCCATGCGGCCGCTGCGCTCGCTTGCCAAGAGCCAGAGGTTGAGATCGCGCGCGAGTTCGGCTTGCTCGGCTGCGACTAGCAGGGCTTTGCGGTCAGAGGTAAATGGGCCGACCATTCGCAGTCCGGGGTGCGTTGCCTGCCAGTGGGGCGCCTCCCGGGTGTCGCTGATCGCAGCGTCGCTGGCTCCCCGGGCCAGAGCGTCGATGACTCCGGCGTTGTCCTGTAGGGCGATCAGCGTCGCCTCGGGAAAGAATTTTCGGGCGGTCTGTTCCAGATGCCCCCCCGCGTTCACTGCGATGCGCAGCCCCACCCGGTTGAGATCGTCGGCGCGGAACAGGGGGGAAGCCTCGGGCACCAGGGCGACGGCGCCGCTTGAAGCCGTGGGAAGACTGAAGCGCCCGGCCAGGGAACGCTCGGGGCGAACGGTGATCCCGCTCATCGCGACGTCGAACCGCCCGGCTTCGAGGTCGGCGACCAACTCGGGCCAGCGAAAGGGGACGAATTGCAAGCTCAGATTGCGGTCTTTCGCGTACGCGCGCGCAAGGTCGGGATCGAATCCCCGTTGGCGAAATCCTGGGGCTTCACCCGACCCGGGGACTTCCTGGCTGAAGGGTGCGTAGTCGCCGCTGGTTCCGACCCGAAGCTCATCCGGGGTTTCGGCCCGGGCCAGACCGGTGAGGCTGTGGGTGCACCCGGCCATTGCCCCGGCCAGCAGCCCGAGCATTACCCCGAGCACTGCCCCAAGCATCGCGACGGTGCTGGGCAGTGTGTGTACAAGGGCGCGGGCGCCCTTCGTGGGTGACCAGCGCGTCGGGGGAAGAGTCGCTTCCCGAGGGGTTTGATGACCCTCCCCCATGAGGCGGCTTCTGGGCTCGGGAGGGAGCGCCCCGCGAGGCTCGCGGGCAATTCTGTGATTGACCCCGCCGGTCACTTCTCCTAATGTCACGCCCCGGTACTCCTGACCGTCTCCCCGCCAGGAGTCACCGTCCCGCGGGTTTGCTCGCGAATATTTACCGGTCCGGCCTCACTTGGCCTTTGGGCCTCTGCATTGACCGCACCCCGAGACGGTATCGAGGTTCACCGACATGATCACCATGGATGAGATCGAATCTGGCCTTTTTGTGACCCACCAGGGCACGGGCCTCCGCTACAGCGTCGTCGACAGCGAGGCCGGAGAGGTTCTACTTTCGCCCGAGCAGGATGGCCTCAAGGATCTGACCGTGGCAGTGGTGCTGTTCCAGGCGGAGTTTGTTTCGACGGAAAACTTTCGCGGAACCGGGGGCCGCAAGGGTCGCGGGGGCAAGGGACGGGGTCGACGCCGAAGCGGCCCGACCCCTCAGGCGGCCCCGACGGGCCCCAAGTGCAAGGGCAAGATCAAGAAAATGGTTCGCGACCGCGGTTTCGGGTTCATTCGAGGCGATGATGGCAAGGAAGTGTTTTTTCATCGCTCGGGGTTGAACGCGGCGGAATACGACAGCCTCTCCGAAGGGGATATTGTCGAATATGTGGTTCAGGAAGGTCCGCGGGGTGCGCGGGCCGAGAACGTCCGGGGCGCTAGCCCGGACGAGGCCGTCGCCTCAGCTGGACCCGCCTCAGCTTGACCCCCTTAGCTTGACCCCCTTAGCTTGACCCCCTTGGAGTGGTCCGGCACGGCTCGGGGATTCTGTCTCTAACGCGAGCGGTGCACGATGGGCAGGCGCCGCCCGGTTCCGAACGCCTTGGATGAGGTGCGGAGCACCAAGGGGCTCTGGCGTCGTTTGTACTCGTTGCGGTCCAGCCGCCAAGCGACCGCCTGGGCATCTTCGAGTCGACAACCCTCAGGCGGCTCGAGGCTTTCGGCGTTTCGCCCGCCCTCGATGATTTGTTCGAGCAACGCATCCAGGGTCTCGTATTCGGGAAGGTCATCGCTGTCGAGTTGGTCGGGGGCGAGTTCGGCAGAGGGCGGTTTGTCCAGGGTTCGAAGCGGAATCCGTTCCCCTCTGCGGTTGGCATGGCGAGCCAGGGCATAGACATCGCGCTTGTAGACATCGCCGAGAACCGCCAGGCCGCCCACCGTATCCCCGTAGAGGGTGCAATAGCCCACCGAGAGTTCGCTCTTGTTGCCGGTGGCCAGGACGAGCCGGTTCTCGTAGTTGGAAATGGCCATCAAGGTCGCCCCGCGAATCCGGGATTGGATGTTCTGCTGGGTCAGGCCATAGTTTTCCTGCTCTCCAAAGAGCGAAGCGAAGACTCCGCGAAACGCGTCGTAGAGCGGGTCGATCTCGACGGTTCGGAACTCGATGCCCAGGCGCTCGGCCAAGTCCGCTGCGTCGGCCAGGCTGTGATCCGAGGAGAATGGGCCCGGCATCGCGACGCCGGTCACCCGCTCGGCCCCCAAAGCTTCGACGGCGAGATACGCGGTCACCGCTGAATCGATTCCTCCCGAGAGGCCGACAACGGCGCCGGGGGGGAGGCTCTGCTTGGAAAAGTAGTCCCGGATACCCAGGGTGAGGCCCGCTTCGAGTTGCGCAACGCGATCCGCTTCCTCGACCTCATGGGGAAGTGTCCCCGGGGTGTCTCCCGGGATATCGACGATGGCCATGGCGCTCTCGAAGAGCGGAAGGGATGCGATGATGCGGCCATGGGCATCGGTGGCAAAGGATCCGCCGTCGAAGATGAGCTCGTCGTTGCCGCCGACCTGATTGACGAAGACCAGGGGCACATCGAGGTTGGACGCTAAGCCCGCATACATCTGCCGACGTTCCAGGGGCTTGCCCGCGTGCCAGGGGGATGCCGATGGATTGAGGATCACAGACGGATTGCCCGCGCAGATCTCGGTCAGGGGGTCGACGCTGTAATTCAGCTCCCGAGCCCAGGCGTCTTCGCAGACCGCCAAGCCAATCCGGGAGCCCAGTTGCGCCACATCCAGAGGAGCGTGTTGGTCCCCGGGGAAAAAATGTCGCTTCTCGTCAAAGACGTCGTAGGTGGGAAGCAACGACTTGGCTCGGTGGCCGACCCGCTTGCCTCCGGCCAGGACCACCGCGGCGTTCTGTAGGACCATGGGCCGGCTCTGGGTTTCGCCGAGTACGGCTCCCAGAACGATCACGATATCTCGGGAAGCGGCTTCCAGGGCCTTCAATTCCTTCAGCTGGTCTCGCACGAAGCCGTCGCGCTCGAGCAAATCCATGGGGGGATAGCCGGTGAGCACCAGTTCCGGGAGCACCACGATGTCGGCCCCTGCCGCCCGGGCCTTGTCGGCCGCCTGTTCGACGAGACCGCGGTTTCCCCCGAGGTCGCCGACGGTTGGATTGACTTGCGCAATAGCTAGTTTCATCGTGGTGGGAGGATACCGTTCCCACTATTTCCTGTCGCCACCGGACTGGCCTTTTGCGGGTAGAGGGCTGGAACTGAGACCGGTAGTGTTCCGCATCATGGAAGTTGAGCACGAGCGAGAAATAATCGGCCCGGCATCGAGTTATTACGTTTCCCAGCGTCTGCGTCTGCACTATGTCGACTGGGGAAACGAATCGGCTCCTCCGCTGTTGCTGATCCACGGGAACAAGGACCATGCCCGAAGCTGGGACTGGGTTGCTCGTTCCCTGCGTGACGAGTACCACGTGATCGCCCCGGACCTTCGGGGCCACGGCGACAGCGCCTGGGCGATCGGTGGTCACTATATGCTTAACGAGTTTGTGCTCGATATGGCCCAGTTGATCGAGACTCTCGGTCTACATCCGGTGACAATCGTTTCGCACTCCTTGGGCGGTGCGGTCGCCCTTCAATACGCGGCCGTCTATCCCGAGCGCGTGCATAAACTCGTGGCTATCGAAGGCTTGGGTCCGCCCCCGGAAATGTTGAAGAAGCATTTAGATTCGCCGCCCTGGAAGCTCATCAAAAACTGGATCGAACAAGTTCGCGGGCTATCCGGGCGCCAACCGCGACGCTACCCCGATATTGATGCAGCGGCTCGGCGTATGCAGGAAGAAAACTCGTTTCTCTCTCCCGAGCAGGCGCATCATCTCACGGTTCACGGTATGGCGCGAAACGAGGACGGCACTTTCTCTTGGAAATTTGACAACTACACCCGGGCCTTCTTCCCCCAGAGTTTCGATCCCTCTCAGCGCAAAGGCATGTGGGAACGCATCGCCTGCCCGACCTTGCTGATCCGGGGAAGCGAGAGTTGGGCGGCCGACCCCGAAGAAGACGGCCGCGCCGATGCGTTTCAGCAGGCCGAGTTGGTGAATATCGAAGGCGCCGGTCACTGGGTGCATCACGATCGCTTGTCCGAGTTCCTCGGCGTGGTGCGCCGCTTCCTGGGGGGGGACACGGATTGAACTCAATCCGACCCCAGGCGCCGGGCCTGTTGATCAGGAAACTCGTGAGGAAGGCAAGCTAACTGAATCGGCTTTTGGGCTTGCCTGCAGTGCCCTGTGAGCCATCTGGAATGGCTCCCGCAATGTCTGCCCAGTTCCCCAACAGATATAGCCGTTGGTGTGCGGTGCCTTCTCGTTATCAACGAGGGCACCAACAACCACCACCCACCCAGAACACAAAAGGAAGACCTCTCGGTCAATTTCTGCGGGCGAAGAGATATCTTCGTTTAGATACGGCAAACTGTATAGAGGTATTCAATCAAAACTTTCTGCCTGCCCATAGGGGTCCCCCAGATGACGAAGAAGATTCGCTTAGCGGCTCTCATGCTTTCTTTTCTTGGATTTCCCTTGTCGTGTGGTGAGGGAGATTCTGGTTCCAGCGAAATGCCGCTGGAAGCCTCGAAAATTGCCTTCAGCTCCGACAGAGGCGGCTACACGGGAATCTATGTGATGAACGCAGATGGAACGAATCCGACGGTACTCACGAATGACACGCCTCGGCGTGATCAGAATCCGTCATGGTCCCCCGATGGCACCCAGATTGCCTTTGCCTCCGGAATAGAATGCAGCAATGCCTTCTGTAGCGAAATCTATGTGATGAACGCAGATGGGACGAATCAGATGAACATCACGAATGATGCCTCTGGGAAAAATTACAGTCCTTCATGGTCCCCCGATGGCACCCAAATTGCCTTTGCCACAAATAGAAATAACACCGCCGAAATCTATGTGATGAACGCAGATGGAACGAATCAGACGAGACTCACGAATGCTCTTGGGGCTGATGTCAGTCCGTCATGGTCCCCCGATGGCACCCAGATTGCTTTTCAGGCCGGCAGGGGCGATATGTACGAAATCTATGTGATGAACGCAGATGGAACGAGTCAGATGAACATCACTAATGATGAATCTGGGAATGATTTCTTTCCCTCCTGGTCCCCCGATGGCACCCAGATTGCCTTCTACTCCGACAGAGACGGCAACCAGGAAATCTATGTGATGAACGCAGACGGCACGAATCAGGCGAGGCTCACGAATGATGCCTCTTGGCTTGACTACCATCCGTCATGGTCCCCCGATGGCACACGGATTACCTTCTGCTCCACCAGGGACCGCGATAATAGCCAGGTTTATGTGATGAACGCAGATGGAACAAATCAGACCAACATCACGAACGATGCCTCTAATGATGATTGCTCTCCCTCTTGGTCCCCCATGCTTACCCCCTGAATCGTTCTCATTGGACGGACTCGCATCAGCCCCTCCATTGCCTCCCGAATGGCATCCTGCCTGTCCCGCCACGGGGGTCCCCTAGGGATTTAACATAACGCCCAGGCTCGGACGTTGTGCCTGAAGACAGCTTGTATGTCCTATTCCCTACTATGCCTGGTCTCCGTAGCCCTGGGTATCGAGGTTGAGCCTCGAGACCTCGGTCCGCAACGTCCTGACCCGCGCACGCAACACGCGAGGCGTTCGCTGATCCCCCCGAACTTCGCGTTGAGCTCGAGCCATGAGCTCATCCCCCAGCCCCCGGGCCGAGTGCGGGCTCTTGGAAAAGCTCAGGGGAAGTAGATGTAGACGGCTTTGCCTTGGCAAGCCGGGC
>DUCH01000484.1:0-1129 GCA_012959865.1 Myxococcales bacterium
GGCCGAGGTTGTCGTAATTGAGTGTCGAGTACGCTTCGGTCAAACCGGCAAACTCGGCGAAGACTTCCTTTGTGGAGCCATACTGCATGGGGTAACCCATGCGGGTCGAGAGATCGCAGAGAATCTGCCAATCGAGTCGCGCCTCGCCGGGAAGGTCCAGCACAGGCCGTCCAATCTGAACCCGGCGGTCGGTGTTCGTGTAGGTGCCGAGTTTTTCCATGTAGGAACTCGCGGGCAGGATGACATCGGCGAACTCGGCGGTTTCCGTCAGAAAAATGTCCTGCACCGCCAGGAAGTCGAGATTCCCCAGGCCCTTTCGCACTTTGTTGATATTCGGATCCGACAGGAAGGGGTTCTCCCCCATGATGTACATGCCCTTGACGTCGCCCTCGAGTGCGGCGTGCATGATCTCCACCACGGTCAACCCCGGGTCTGGAGAGAGCGTTGTTCCCCAGGCCTGCTCAAATTTTTCGCGAATGTCTTTGTCCTGAACCGACTGATAGTCGGGGAACACCATGGGGATCAGCCCGGAGTCGCTGGCCCCTTGGACATTGTTCTGGCCGCGCAGGGGGTGAAGCCCGGCGCCGGGTTTGCCCACGTTCCCGGTCATCAGCGCCAGGGCGATCAGACAGCGGGCGTTATTGGTTCCATAGACGTGTTGTGAGATGCCCATTCCCCAGTAGATGATGGCACCGCTGGCCCGGCCGAAAGCGAGCGCCACTTCGCGGATGATTTCGGGTCCCACGCCGCAGATTTTGGCGGCCTGTTCCGGGGAGTAGGGAACGACGGCCTGCCGCAATGCTTCGAAGTTTTCCGTGTGCTGGGCGATATAGGTTTCATCCGCCAGGCCCTCGGCCAGGATGACGTGCATCATGGCGTTGTAGAAGGCGACGTCGGTGCCCGGCTTGATGCGGCAATAGAAGTCGGCCTGATCGGCCATCTGGCCTTGGCGCGGATCGACCACGATCAACCGGGTGCCGGCCCTCTGGGCCTGTTTGAAGAACGTGGCGGCGACGGGATGGTTGGCGGTGGTATTGGATCCCGCTATGAGAAGCACTTCTGCGTTGAGGGCGTCGCCGTAGGTTGTGGTGACGGCGCCGCTTCCAATGCCCTCGAGCAGGGCGGCCAC
>DUCH01000484.1:1161-10467 GCA_012959865.1 Myxococcales bacterium
GTGGTCGACGTTGTTCGTCCCCCAGCCCGCGCGGATCCATTTTTGAAACAGGTAGGCCTCTTCGTTGGAACACTTCGCGCTACCGAAGCCCGCCAGGGCGTCGCCTCCGTGCTGGTCGCGAATCCCCGATAGCCGAGTCGCGACGAGATCCAGGGCTTCCTCCCAACTGGCTTCGCGAAACGCCGGCATGACTTCTTCGTAGTCCACAAGGCCGCCGGGTTTGCGGCGTTTGCCGTTGCGCTTGCCGCCCTCTTGTTGGCCGCTCAGTTCCCGGGAGAGCGGGCCCTTGGGGTAAGCGCTCTCTCGGCGAATCAGGGGTCGGGTCAGGCGTTGGTCGTGCTGGGCGTAATCCCAGCCATAGCGCCCCTTGACGCACAGTCGCCCCTGGTTGCCCGGGCTCTCCCGGCCCTCGGCAAGGACAATGCTGTTCTCCTCGCGATCCACGTGGTAGGTGAGTGCACAGCCCACGCCGCAATAGGGACAGACGCTGTCCACTTGTTCGAGCTCGGCTGCCGGGCGAAGGGGGAGGGCGATGGGTTGGTCCACCAGCGCTCCGGTGGGGCAGGCCGCTGCGCACTCACCGCAGGAAACGCAGGTGCTTTCGCCCATGGCGGCGTCAAGGTCGAAGCCGATCCGTGCGGTGTGGCCCTTGCCCGTGCGCCCAATGACGTCGTTGCCCTGGATATCATTGCACGCGCGGATGCAGCGGTCGCACAGGATGCAGGCGGCATGGTCCACGGCGATCACTGCTGAACTCGTGTCTGGGGCGCGCTCGGGGCCCGGCCCCCACTCACTCCCCCAGGCATCGTATTGCCGCGCCATGGCGAGCAGGGCATTGTCGCCCAGGCTCGATTCCCTCGCATCGGATTCGGGGTCGGGTTGGTCGGCCATCAGAAGGTCGACCAGGTTGCGGCGATGTCCCTCTATCTCGGTGGTCCGGGTTTTGACTTCCATGTCCGGTTCGCACACGCGCACGCACGCAGCGGCCAGGGTGCGCTCGCCCACGTCCACGGTGCACATCCGGCACACGCCCACGGGATCGTATCGATCGTCGTGGCAGAGCACGGGAATTTCGATCCCTGCGCCTTTGGCGGCTTCGTAGAGGGTCGTCCCCTCGGCGACGCTGACTCGGACTCCATCGATGGTGAGTTCGATCATGTCTCTTTCCCGTCCCCAATATCGGCCGCTGTCATGGCGGTCGCCTTTCTCACGCCTCGTCCGGAGTGAACTCTTTCAGCACCGTGACGTTTTCTCCCGCGCCGATCGGGATGCGCGTATCTTTGACTCGGATTCGGCCATCCAGGCAGGCCACGAAAGGGGCGCATAGGGAGTCGCCCTGGAGGAATTCGGGCCCCGCCCCAGCGGCGATCAGAACCTCGCCCAAAGTTCCGATGCCCACTTCGCAAGCACCTTTGCCGGGCGTGGTTCCAGCCGATGAGTCGAAGGCCACTCGCGCCAGGCCACCCGGGGTGTCGCGTTGAGCGGCGGCCAAATATTCGCCCGGCGTATTAAATCCGCGAACCGATTCGGGGTTTGGCAGGCTGGAGAGGGGCAAGCGCTGGAAGTTGTAATGCTCGAGCAAGTCCAAGGGGCGGCGTCGCCCTTGTTCGAGCAGGCTCCGCGCGGTCTCCCCCGCCTCGGTGGGGTAGGCGGCGGACAGGGTCTGCACTCGGCCCTCGGCCTCGGGGGCTGCGGCTTGGCCCGGGGCGAGCACAGCCCGGACGAAGTCGGGTGTTAGAAATGGGGAATCGGCCGCCGTCGCGAAGGCCAGTCCCGAGGCGCTGGCGGCGAGTCCGGCGCGCAGTCCCGCCAGGGGGCCGAGTCCTTCTTCGTGGTCTTCCACACGCCGGGCGTGGGTCACCGGAAGGCTCTGCCCAGGGGCGGACACCACGATGACCTCGTCCACGGCTTCCGCCAGGCGCTCCACCACATGGCAGAGAACGGGTCGGCCTCGCCAGGGGAGCCAGGGCTTGTCCCGGCCCATCCTCGAGGAGCGTCCGCCGCACAGCACGATGCCGGTGACCGCCAAGGCCTCAGTCTCCGCGCATCTGCTGGGGGAAACGTTCGGCCAGGGAAAGCAGGGGCTCCAGGGCAATTTGCCCGAGCCCGCAGATGCTGGTGCGCGAAAGCGTCGAATGCAGTTCAGCCAGCCGCTCGCGCTCCTCGTTACCAATGGCGCCCTTGGCTTCGATCCACTGGACGGCCTTCTCGGTCCCCACCCGGCAGGGCACGCATTTGCCGCAGGATTCATTGCGGAAGAAACGGGTCACGCTGAGCCCAACCTCCAGCAGATTTTGCTGCTCGGAAACGAAGACCACGGCGCCGGCCCCCAGCATGGAACCGGCTTCGCTGATGGTCTGGAAGTCGATGGCGACCTCGAGGGCATCGGGACCAAGGAAACGACTGGATGCTCCGCCGGGCGCGACCGCGACAAGCCCCTGGCCCGCGCGCATGCCCCCGCACCGCTCGAGGAGTTCACCCAGGGGCGTTCCGAAGGGGACCAAGTGGACGCCGGCCTTCTCGACATCACCACTGACGCTCATGAACTTGTGACCGGAGAAGCCCGGCCGGCCCAAGCCCCGCCACCAGTCGGCTCCGTGGTGCAGGATGCTCGTGGCGTGGGCGAAGGTTTCGACATTGTTGATCAGCGTGGGCTGCCCGAACAATCCCGAAACTCCGGGAAAGGGCGGCTTGTTTCGGGGCTCACCGCGCCGGTCCTCGAGGCATTCGAGCAGGGCGGTTTCTTCGCCGAGGATGTAACCGCCCGGAGAGACGAAGATTTCAATCTCGAAACCAAAGGGGCTGCCGAAGATCGCTGCGCCCAGGGCGCCCACCTCACGCGCCCGGGCGAGGGCGGCCTCTACGGCCTGCCGTTCCTCTTCGTATTCGTGGCGGATAAAGATCGTTCCGTGCCGGGCCCCGATGGCGAAGCCCGCCAGGAGCATGCCCTCGATGAGGAGGTGGGGCAGGTCTCGGAGGATTTCGCGGTCCTTGAAGGCGCCGGGTTCGCTCTCGTCCGCGTTGGCGATCACGTGCCGGGGTCCGGCGGGGGCGGCCGCCACCAAGGACCACTTGCGTCCGGTGGGAAAGGCTGCGCCTCCCATCCCCCGCAGCCCGGCGTCTTCGAGAACGGGGGGCAGGTCGGCGGGGTCGCCCTGCAGGGCGCAGCGCAGAGTGGCGTAGGGGGCCATCGCCGGGTCCGAGTAGGGATCGGCTGCTTGCCAATTGCCCGGGCTGCGGGCCGGGGTGCGGGCCGGGCTGGTGGCGCCGTGTTCAAGGGCCGACAGCACCGCCTCGGTGTTCCCCATGTCGACGACAACGCTCTCACCCTCACCCTCACCCGCACCCGCACGGGCAATGGCACCCGCCGGCCCGCGGTCGCAGCGCCCGAGGCAGGAAACCTCGTGGACGGCCACATCGTCCCGGCCTTCGAGGGCCGAGCGAAGGCGCTCGCAGGCCTCCCGGCCCCCCGCCAACTGGCAGGACAAGTCCCGGCAGACTTCGATCTCCGTGGGGCGCGGGGGCTGGCGGCGAAAGTAGGTATAGAAGGAGGTCAGACCCTCGAGCACATGGAGGGGCACGCCGCGCTGGGCGGCCAGGTCGTGCAGCGCCTGTTCGGCGAGCCAGCCGTCCCGGTTCTGGATTTGAAGTAGGTCGACGATCAGTGAGCGAGAAAATGAGTGCAGAGGCGATCTCCTGGAAGCGGCTAAGGGTACAGGGTGGCCTGTGGCGCTGCTATATGATGCCGGTACGGCCGCCCGGTTGAGTGGGGCCCGAGACGAGAGGATCGCGGCGATGATGCCCGGCAAGGGGAGGCCTCGGAGCGAGGGAGAGAGGGAGCGGGAGCTCGTCCTGGTGGGGGGCGGCCATGCCCACGTTCAAGTGCTCCGGCGCTGGATGATGGCGCCCGAACCCGATGTTCATCTCACCCTGGTGGTGGATCAGCACGAAGCCGTCTATTCCGGAATGGTGCCGGGACTGGTGGCGGGGGACTACGCGCCGGGCGATTTGACCATCGACGTGTTGCCCCTGGCGCGGCGAGCCGGGGCGCGCTGCATTTGCGCCCGAGTGGTCGGGGTCGATCCGGTCGCGCGGCGTCTGGAACTTGAGGGGCGCCCGTCCATTTCCTACGACGTCGCGAGTTTCGATGTCGGGTCAACGGTTCGCGCAAGCGAGGTGCCCGGGTTGGCCGAGCACGGCGTAGCGACACGCCCCATCGCGCGTTTCGTAAAAGAGATCGAGGCGCGGCTCTCCCAGCATCCGGTGTCGGCGCCGGACGCAGCCCTGCGCGTGGCGGTGGTGGGCGCGGGGCCTGCGGGCGTGGAACTGGCCTTTTGCGTCGAGGCCCGGCTGCGCTCCCTGGGCCGGCGCGCCGAGGTAACCGTGGTGGCCTCCAGTGCCGAAATCCTCTCACGGGATCATCGTGCCCTGGCCCCGGGCGTCGAGCGCGAAATGGCCCGGCGCGGGATCAAACTCCTTTGCGGCACCCGGGTGCTCGAGGCCCAAGCCGGGGAGTTGTGGGTGGCCGACGACGAATCGGATCGTCGTCGCCTGGACTGTGATCTTGCCCTCTGGGCAACGGGCCCCGCGGCCCACGATTTCCTCGGGGCGAGCGGTCTGCCCTGCGATGAACGCGGATTCGTTCGGGTGCGCTCGACCTTCCAAGTCGAGGGTTTTGATGAGCTCTTTGCGGTGGGGGACTGCGCCTATCTGGTGGCGCATCCCTGGGTGCCTCGCGCCGGGGTCTACGCCGTGCGTTCCGGGCCGGTGCTCGACCGAAACCTGCGCGCGTATTTCGCCGGAAAGAGCCTGCGCGCCTACCGCCCCCAACGCGATTTTCTGGCCCTGATCAATCTGGGCGATGGCCGCGCCTTGGGGAGCAAGTGGGGATTGGCGTTTGAGGGGCGCGCGGTCTGGCGGCTCAAGGACTGGATCGACCGGCGTTTCATGCGCCGGTTCCAGGTTCTCGATGCCGAGGGCGAACCGATCCCGGGATTTGCCAAGGCTGGGGCGGGTATGGCCGGCGGGGACGAGGCGATGGAAGAGATGGAATGCGGGGGCTGCGCGGCAAAAGTCGGCCCCTCGCCCCTGGCCGCAGCCCTGGGTCGCCTAGCCCCTTCGCATCCCGACCCCAGTGTGCTGCTGGGTCTGGCCGCCGGAGATGATGCCGCGGCGGTGCGGACCCCCAGCGGCGATGTTGTGTTGGCGACGGTGGATGCGTTCCGTGCCTTTGTCGATGACCCCTGGCGGGTGGGGCGGGTGGCGGCCGTGAATGCCGTGAGTGATCTGCTCGCCAAGGGCGCAAGCCCCCGGCACGCCCTCGCGATGGTGACCGTGCCCTGGGGCACGCCCGGTCAGAACGAAGAAGTCCTCTATCAAGTCCTGGCCGGGGTGCGTGCTGCTCTCGATCCTCTCGGTGTTTCCCTGGTGGGCGGCCACAGTACGGCCGGACCGGAACTCTTCGTGGGCCTCTCGGTGACCGGGGACGCGGCGCCCGGCGGTCGGGTTCTGGGCATCGTGGGTCTCGAGCCCGGGGACGCCCTCGTGCTCACCAAGCCATTGGGAACCGGCGTGCTCCTGGCCGCCGACGCCCGAGGCCTGGCGCCGGCGAGATGGATGGAGGCGGCGACGGCCAGCATGGAGCGCGACAATGCGGCGGCCGCGGCGCTGGCCCTGGACTTCGACGCCAAGGCCTGCACCGACATCAGTGGCTTTGGGCTCGCTGGCCATCTCCATGAAGTGCTCTTGGCCAGCCGTGTAGCCGCGGAGATCCAGATCTCGATGATTCCTTTGCTGCCGGGGGCCCTCGCTTTCTCCTTAAGGGGCTTGCGGAGCAGCTTCTTTCTGCAGAACGCTGGGCAGCGAAGCAAGATTCTGCAGACGCTGACCCGTGCGGAGCCGTTCTCCCTGGCCCCCCCGCCCACCCGCCCGGAATCCGAGGCCGAGGCGCGAGAAGCCATTTTGTTTGATCCTCAAACTTCTGGGGGATTACTGATGGGTGTGCGACCCGAGCAGGCCGAATCCCTCGTCGAGGCGCTCCGGGCAGGGGGTGACGTCGCCGCCGCCATGATCGGCCGGGCCACCGCGTTGGCGGCGGATTCCTCCCCGCCTTCTCCGGGTTCAGAGCCAGACAACGCCAATCCGCACATTCGTCTCGTTGTGGGTTGAGACATCTTTTTGGTGCGGCATAGGGCGATGCCTTTTTGCGTAGTGACTCATTTGTCAGCCGCTAAACCGTGCGTCCGTTCGCCGGGGCTGGAGCCGTTTTCAAAACGATTGCCTCTTGCTGAACTCGCGCCAGTCGGTTATCAAGACCCCAAGGGTAAGGCTTAGGCGAAGGTCTGCTGTTTCTGAGAGCGCGAAGGCGCAGCGGCAGACAAAGGTCGAGCTAGTCGGCTGATCGACTGTCGGGCTACTGGGTAAGTAGAAGTCGGGCTACTGGGTAAATAGAAGCTACTGAGTAAATAGAAGCTACTGAGTAAATAGAAGCTACTGAGTAAATAGAAGTTACTGAGTAAGTAGAGGTAGTAGGTAGGCAGTAGCGTCAGTAGTGAGTAGCCAGTAGTGAGTAAGTAGACAGTGTGTCAGTGCAGGCAAGCGCGACCTTTTGAGAGTCCAAGTACTCGGTCAAGCCGGGGGGTGGATGTCAAGAGCGGGTCCCGAGACCACGGAAGGTCGGTCATTTAGACTGGCCAAGGGGTTGGCTTCGTTCCTCGGAGCACCGACTAACCCCGCGATCATCCCCGCGATCAACCGGCACCCTCCCGCAGCCGTTCGGGACGGGCTTTCGTCGGGTAGAACTGCTGCCCGCTTGGCTCTGCCGCGCTCGGCCCCAGCTTCGGCTTTCTTGCCCGACGCCCGGGGAGCCGCCGTTTGCGGCGTGGCGCCCGTTCTTAGAGCCGGTTTTCAGCGCGCATTCTCACGCGCATTCTCACGCGCGTTCTCCGCGCGGACCGACATCGCCCAAGCTCGGCTTCTGGGTATTTATCTTTGCCTGGGCAAGGATGCTTTGGGGTGCGACTCGGTCTTGGCCGAGCGGTAGTTTGAAAAAATAGTCTCGTTCAAGGAGTTCGAAACGAAATATTGCGACTGATCACGGTGGGGATCGAATCCAGCCCCGCCTCCAAGGAGGAACTATGCGCAAGTATCGACCTCCCATGCCGGAGGCAGATGCCTTTTCCGGGAGGAACAGGGATTGAGGTTTGGGCCCGGTTTCAAGGCAAGGTGGAGAAGATCTGATTTGTCCCGGGTGAGTCAGGTAAACCCAGCCCCGACATCGAGTGGCTGGCGATGAGACATAACGCGTGATCGCGGGGTATTGTGAAGTTTGCAAAGACAGTTGTATAAATCTGAGAATGCAAAATTCTTCTCGCCCCAATAACCAAAGGAGTAGCTAAGTAATGCGAAGCATACTGGGCGCGGTTCTTGTTCTAGTCGTGGGAGTGATAGGGTGTTCGGATTCGGACACAGGCAGTAGCACGCCACGGTTCGCGGTCTGTGACGACGGTTTGACCGTAGCCGATACGGCTACCGGGTTGGTTTGGGAGCTGAAAACCGGCGAATCCCTAGACCCTGGAGCAACTCCTCCGAGGCCAAAAAATGTCTGCGAGACAGCGGGTTGCCCCGATCCGCACGATGTGAAAAACGTTTACAACTGGTCCGCAGCCGGAACTAATCCCGACGGCAATGTGTTCACGGACTTCCTCGTGATGCTGAATACCGCCCCAGGCTTTGCGGCTCAAACGGATTGGCGGATTCCGGCAATTTCGGAATTGCAGAGTATTATGGTCGGCCCGGGGGTGCTTACACCGACGACCACCGACCCACTTGCAGGTGAGAATCCCACAGCTCAGCCCGAGGTTTGCGAGGGTCCATGGGGTCCTGAACTCTTCCTCTATGGGCCGCCTTGTATTGACCCTGGCTTTGCCGCGGTCGGAGATTCTGATCCGATGGTCTTCGACAACGCCACGGCTGAAAATAGCTACTGGTCGATGTCCGACGATGCCATGGATACAACGAAAGCTTGGAGTGGATTCTTTGGCAGCGGTCAGATCAGCAGCGTCGCTGGTGATAAGGTACTCGACAGTTTTGTGAGGGCAGTTCGCACCGGGTTGTGCAGTCCTTGATTCGCTGATGTAACCGGGTCTAAAGAACCAAAGTTGAGTTCTTGCTTCGCCCGGGTGCTGTTCGCAACGATGGAAAATCGGGAAATGAAAAATCGGAAGAAGTATTTTTCGAGCGAAATTGAGTCAGCCTTGGCCGGCGTATAGCCCGGCCGCCACAAGGAGGATCTATGCGTACGTATTATCCGATAAAGTTTCTGGTTCGCGGATCGCTCGCGCTGGTAGCGGCCGGAATCCTGCTGGCGGTCGATGGGCAAGGGGCCTGGGCCCAAGAGGCTTGGCCTGAAGTAGAAACGCGCGATGGCATAGAGATCGAGGAGCCGGGGCGTCGGATCGAGGAGCCGGGGCGGCGCATCGAGGAGATCGTGGTCACGGCGGAACGCCGGGAGTCTTCGGTTCAGGATACTTCCATTGCAATCACGGCCTTTACGGGCAAGTTCCTCGATGATTTCGGTATTCGAAACCAAGAGGATCTTCAGAATTTCATTCCCGCCACGACGATCCAGCCCTATGACGCGACGATTCGCGGCGTTGGCCGAAACTTCCGCGCCTTGGGCGGAGATCCCGGTGTGGCGACCTACATGAACGGAATCTATTCCGAGGATCTGCTCACCGCCACCGCGGCCACCCTATGGGACGTCGCGCGAGTCGAGGTTCTGCGCGGGCCTCAGGGCACGCTTTATGGCCGTAACGCCGTGGGCGGTGCGATCAATATCATTTACAAGGAACCCACCCCGGACTACGGAGCGGCTTTCAGGTCGATCTATGGGAACTTCGGGACCCAGGAATATTACGGCGTGTTGTCCGGTCCGCTGGGTACGGACAAGCTCATGGGGCGGGTCAATTTCAGCCTTCGAGAGCGCGATGGGGTGATCGATGAGATCGGCTGGGGGAGTGATCTCGACGGTTTGGGGACGAAGAATGTTGCGCTTCAGCTCAAGTTTGAGCCCACAGACGACATCACGCTGAACATTCGCCAGAACTTCATGCGGATCGACCGCTCCTTCGGCGGCGCCAATGGAGGTGGCCTCGTGGTGCTGAACGAAGACGGCAAGGCAAGTCGGAATACTACCGATTTGGTTCCGGGCTTCAGGATAATCGATATCAACAAGACGGGTGTGCCAACCGACATGAATTACACCGATAGCGACTGGAACGACGCGTCGCAGACGATCCTCTATTT
>DUCH01000484.1:10477-11851 GCA_012959865.1 Myxococcales bacterium
CGACGTACTCAATACGGCTGCGCCGACCGACGCGGGTTACCTTCAGAATGACTGGTACGACACGTCGAAGCCCATCCTCAATTTTTCCGACCCCGTGACCGGAGCGCTGGTTGAGGCCCAAGCCAATCGGCCCGGTCTTGATTTTGGTGCTTTCGACGGCTACCAGAACGCCGCGGCCTCGTTGCAGACGTTTAACAATGACGGCCTCACTGGCCCTCAAGTGGACGCGCTCGCGGCGCCCTACAACAACTGCGTCTTTCCCGGAGAAATTAACGGGTCCGACCTGTGCGCGGCCACGAATGGCCTGAACCGGGAGCAGTTCGACCAGGACGGCACGCAATTCAGCTTCGCGTGGAACCTGACCGAGGACGTGGAGCTGAGGTACTTGTTCGGCTACAACGAGCTCACCTATCAGCGGACGACCGACGACGACAATACGGCCAGTCGGGTGCACGACCGACAGTTCTACGTGAACCACGAAGCGCAGTATTCATCCCACGAGGTGCAGGCCTTCGTCGACGTAAACGATGAAATCAGCTTTACGTCGGGCATCTTCTTTTACGACGCCACCATCGATCAGCGGGGCGACTTCTACTCCTCCGTGGACGAGGCGAGGATGCGTGATGCGTACGTGGACAACACCTCGCTCAGCCCGGGCGCGGCTGACATCGCCGCGGGAGTTGATCCGAATTTCGACCCGGGCACTGCCACCCCAGAGGAAATAGCCGCTCAGGCCGTCGCAGTAGGGACGGCTGCAGCCATAACCGGGCTCAATGCGCAAACGCTCGCCTTTGGGGCCGCAGGCGTCGTCCCGTCACTCATGGTCAACCTCTACTCGGCGAAGAACAGCTGCATGGGGCCAAATCCCTCGCCGACGTGTGCGCGGAACTATTCGGTCGGTCACTCTACCACCGAAGACGAAAGGAATGCAGCGCTGAATCTACAAACCTCTGGGTGGTTCGGGGACGATGGGAGCAACTCAGAACTGGACGCTGCACATGGGCCCAGCACAAGCGCGACAGATCTGCTCTATGCCACCCAGACGAAACGCGATGCATTCGCGGTCTATACCCAGGGTGTCTGGGAGTTCGCCGAAAGCTTCAGCGTGACGGCGGGTGTCCGTTATGCCCGGGATGAAGTGACAGCGGAGGAGAATCTTTTTCGATACTCAGAAACCGGCGCGAGGCCAGGTTTTGTAGACCTCGCAGGCGACGGCGATCAGGGTTTTCTTGCCCTCTACGGAGGATTGAGTGGGGTCAACGCTGTGAACGGAGGCTTCGAGATAGACCCAGGAACAGGTTTGCCGCTCTACGATCAACCGACCCAGAAGGCGACCAACGGCGGCATTCCGTTTGCGCTCAGTGTGTATCGGCC
>DUCH01000485.1 GCA_012959865.1 Myxococcales bacterium
CAAGATGGCGCTCTCGGAAGGCGGGATCGGGTGGATCCCGTACCTGCTCGAGCGAGCGGACTTCACGAACGCTCATCACGGGGCCTGGACCAATATGAGTTACGCAGGCAAGAAGCCGAGCGAAGTCTTCCGCGAACACGTGATCACCTGCTTCATCGAGGACGACGTCGGTCTCGCCAACCGCCACCTCATCGGTGTGGACAACATCTGCCTCGAGGTCGACTACCCGCACTCCGACTGTACGTGGCCTCACACGCCGGAGGGAGTCTGGCGCAGCCTGGAGAGCGTGCCCGGCGGCATCCCCGAGGATGAGATCGAAAAGATCACCCACCAAAACACGTTCCGCCTCTACCGCTTCGACGGTCTCGAGAAGGCCGGCGGCCGCGAGAAGTGCACAGTCGCCGCATTGCGCGAGCTAGGGGCGGACGTCGACACCCGCGAAGTGTCCCTCGCGGGCATTGCGCCGCGCGGCCACGCCCCCGGCAAGGTGGTGACCTCGGAGGACATTCTCGGAGCCATGGCAGCGCAGCGAGGCGAGTGACCGAACGCGGCACGGGAAGCCCACCCAATACACCCCCTTGGATGAAGACTACGACCTGGTGATCGTCGGCGGCGGCATCAGCGGCCTCCTGCAAGCTCGCCCAGCGTCGAGGATTCGATGTGAGCGTGCCCGACCCCGCAACAGGGCTCCCTTAGGGATTTAACATACCGCCCATACCCGGACGTTGTGCCAGAACCTTCCACGGATCTCCTCTTGGAAAATGGGCTTGTGGGGATCGCTGGCCAGGTCCTTGAATAAGCCGATTCCGAGTAGTCCCGTCCTACGCGATATCAGCACGCAGGGTTTCCCAGAACGGCTCGAGGCAGGGTGCTACGCGCAGCCTTGGATCGATGTTGTCGGGGCCGATCAGTCTGTCGATTTCTTCGTGCAGGTGGTAGATACGCCGCTCTTGGTAATTGAGGGGTACCGAATCGAGAGCACCTGATGCGATTGAGCGCTGCATCGGGGCGAGATTCATGAAGTCCTCGTTCATCACGGCGTCGAAAACTTGGACATAGTGTTCCCATGCCTGCTGCACTTCGGGGGTCTCATCGGCCGGTCCGTAGAAAGTCCATTCGACATCGGTGGTCTCCGCATCGACAGGCCAGAACAAGATGAATGGAAAACCGATTGTGTCGAGCGGCGTGATCAGGTTGGGGAACAAGCTGTAAGAGGGATTGGTGTCAAAAAACAGCGGATCGAGACCCGGAATCGTCGGTAATGGCATTGCCTGGTTGCGCTGGCGCTCTATGGCTTGCTCCCACTTTGGTGTGACCATTCGCGAGTGACCATTCGCGAATAGCCCCATCGCGGCTCCGCGGTGGTCGAGCAGTTTCGAGACGGACGCGGGGTGGATTGTCTTTACGTGGTAGGTCTCGAGGAACGCGTCGGCGACGATCTTCCAGTTGGCGTGCACACGCTCGATCCGCGTGCCGTGGGCGCGCAGTTCACCCCCCCCAAGCACCGACCACTCGTCTGCGACCGGGCCGAGCCACTCACATAGTGGCGCGGCTGCCGGGTCTTCGTTCACGAAAACCCAGCCGTCATACACCTCACAGCGTACTGGCTTGAGGCTGCGCTTCGATTCGTCGAGCTTTGTGAAGTCGCGACGGTCTGGTACCGCGACGAGCGTACCGTCGAGGTCATAGGTCCAGCTGTGGTATTGGCAGCGCAGGCGCTTCGCCGCGCCGCAGGGCTCGCGCACCACTGGCGCGCCGCGGTGTTGGCAGGTATTGAAGAAGCCGCGCAGCACTTCGTCATGGCCGCGAACCAAAAGCAGTGGCGAGCCGGTGCGGTCGAAGGTTTGAAAGCGGCCGACCCCCTCTAAGTCCTCGTCGCGCCCGACGAGTAGCCACGATTTTTTCCAGATGTGCTCGCGCTCGAGGGCGTAAAAAACCGGATCCGTATAGCGCCCAGTGGGGATTGGATCCAGCGCGGGAAAGCC
>DUCH01000486.1:0-293 GCA_012959865.1 Myxococcales bacterium
TCCACGAAGCCTTTGAACTGCCGAAAGAATCGATATCGGTTTTCGCCAGCTGGGAAGGCCTCTGCGCCGGGCTGGGACTCGACGATCGCTTCGATGCCCACTGCGGCGCCGACGCCATCCAGGCGAGCCGGCGTTTGCAGACCGGCGATACGCCGCGCGAAGGCGAAAAGGAACCGGCCATAGCTGTCGACGAAGCCGCATTCGATTTGGCGCTCCAGCGGCTACGCGACCCCCTACCTACGCTGCTCTACCTCGCCTTGGATGCGACGGACGCAACTGGACACGCCAACGAC
>DUCH01000486.1:303-1543 GCA_012959865.1 Myxococcales bacterium
GGCCATTTGTCCGCGCTGGCGCAATACGACGAGTGGCTGCGTGCCCTCGATCAGCGGTTGCGAGAGCTTGAGGCCGAAGGCCACCGAAGCGCACTGCTCGTCACGACCGATCACGGCCGCGGCGGCGGAGAGGGCTGGAGCGAGCACCGATGGAATGTGCCCGGGTCCGAGCGGGTCTGGCTATTTGCTCGGGGGCCGGGGATTGCAGCCACTGGCCCCGTTGGAACGAGCGAGAAAACCACCTTGGCAAGCGTTCGTCCCACCGTCGAGGAATGGTTGGCGCTCGAACCGGTTCGCGGTCCGCTCTTCGGTCCACCGCTGACCGAGATCCTCGATCGACTTCAGGTCGGCAGCGAATCCTCCAGCGACTGACGACACGCGCGAATTTCGCTCGCCATTAACCCCCATTGACCCCAATTAACCCCAACTAACCCCAATTAACGTGGGCAACTGGCTGTCCCTCCCCCAGACGTTCCGACGCCCAGGACCGGGAGAGCCCGGGGCAGATCAAGCCAGTCGAATTGGCCCCCCGACACGGGAACGGAATTCTGGCGGACTGTCGCCCAGGCTCTCCGGAGTCCATGCCTAGCGAGATCGCGAGGCTACTCCTTGAGCTTTACAATCGTCCCGCGCAAACCAACATGCACCACGAATGTGCCGGCAACGCAGCGGAAATCTGTGGCGCTCTCCGTCTTTTTATTGCGAGTGATTGAGACGATATCGATAACAGCATCGCCACCCGCGTCCTGGGCGCGACTTTGCAGCACCTTCATCGATGAGAGAAACGCAACCCTGCATGAGGAATCATCGCCGCGGAAGGCCCCGCGCGTCGATTGATGGGTACTGACCTGCTTGATATTCTTCTCTACCGGCGGATGCTTCTGACCCTTCATGAAGAAGGGCACATCGAAGAGCGCAGACTGGCCGGAATCACTTTCGGCCGCGGCTTTGGCCGAGAGTGTAACTTCCGTGTCACGCGCCTCCGCAGACATTGCGGCCAGGCTGATAAATGCGCACAGGCAAAGGGTGACTATCGGGCTCTCAATAGATTTTCTTAGCATGGTTCTAAATTCCTCTCTTCTCGATGGCGCTGAGGATTACTGCTCTGGCTATGCGCTTCATCGCGCTTCATCGTCTTCTCATCCCCCTTGCAGTACGCGCTCGACAGTAGCCGAGGAGAAGCGAGAAGGGGCGCGGGAGATGAGGATAGGACATTCAAGCTGTCTTCTGGCAGGGCGTC
>DUCH01000486.1:1594-1983 GCA_012959865.1 Myxococcales bacterium
ACGGTGCGGACCCGTCCCCTTACCGCCGCCGGACAGGTCCGCTTTTCGGTCCGCATCCCGTACCCGAACGAAGCGATACGTACCTGTATGGACCTGTGCACGGACGGAGTGACGCTCTGAGATGCTCCTGAGCGCTCTGTCACGGGCCGGTAGGCCAGGGCTTACTCGGCTCTATTTCGACCGGCGGGGAAGCGCAGCCGCCGCCGAACACCGCCCGAACCCGAAGAGCGCGGCGCCGAGACATCCGCCCTGCCCTTCATAGGCCCCCTGCTTGAGCGAATTGAGAGCCGATTGAGTGCGAACTGAGACCGGATTGAGACCGGATTGAGAGCCAATTGAGAGCGGAGTAAGAACCGATTGAGCGCGAGCGGAGGGATCGGGAGGCGATT
>DUCH01000487.1 GCA_012959865.1 Myxococcales bacterium
AGACCTGCAGGTGGGCCACGTCCGCGACTTCACGATTGATCTCAGTAATGTGTCTGTGGTGGCGTTAAACGTCACTAAGCTTCGGAGCGATCAAGTCGATCCCCGGGAGTACATGCAGAGACTCGACAGTTGGCAGGCTCGGGTGGTGGACGGCCAGGGCAGTTGGCGTGTAATTAACGATTTGGAGCGACTGGACAACCTGCTCATCAACTGAGAGAACGCTCACCGGCCCGGGGGTAGGTGCCCTCGGTCGAGGAGGCATTCGCAAAATGCAAAGTGCCCGGCCCGAATGATCCGACACGGGTGGGGGAGCGAAAAATAGCCCCCGCCGCCCGCCTCGTCGAAGTTCTCAGCGCAGTGGTCGGCGTATTCAATGCCAACGGGAGGAACTACTCCCCAGAAACGTGTGAGCGAAATGCAGTCCGCTTAGCGGGAGGAGCGAAGAGCGAACATGCCGATGCTGGTCGGTGCACCGAGAAAAGCCGCCATTCTCGGGCATGAGGAAACGCCAGGGACTCGTTTCGCGATATCCGGACAAACATTCGGAGAAATAACAGGGGATAGGACATTCAAGCTGTCTTCCGGCACAACGTCCGGGTATGGGCGTTATGTTAAATCCCTACGGGGAGCCCCGTGACGGATGCGGGGGAGAGCGTCGCCCTGGTCGAAAACGCCTTCGGCGTGCCGGGCTATATGGACGCCCTGCGAGGCGATGGCGTCGAAGCCGCCGGCGGGATCCGCCTCACCTTCGCGGGTCTCCACCCGGACGAGTATCTCATCAAGACCTTCCACTACCAGACCTACGACAACCTACACCGCGTTTACGCCCGCGGGCGGGACCGACGCCGCGCGCGGGGCCATGACCTTCTTCGAGACCGTTTCGGGGCAGGATATCGTGGTCGAATTCCGCCCCACCATCGCCGGCTCGGTGGTCGGCATCAACGGTCTGCAATTCGTCCCCGAGCCGGGTACGGCCCTCCCTCTCGGTCTCGGATTGGTCGGGATCCGCCGCCGCCGAGAGCTTCGCCGGGGCGTCTGAGCCGCGAGCCCGGAGGCTCGGCGAGGTCCAACGACCAACCGATCGGAACGACCCCGGCCCGGGATTTCTGCCGCCGGGGTCTGGAGCCAGCGGGGCTCGCTCCAGAAAATGTCGTCTGGCACTTTCGCCGGGACGAATTTTCTGGAAGTCTACCCGCGGACTGCGAAAGTCACGCGGGCCAGCCTGCGGGAAGCAAAACCGTAAAAAGCGACACTTATCTGCCGGGGGGACAGCACAGACCACATGCCGAGCTTTGATTCGGTACCCACGGAACTCTTGATCGCGGGCATCCTCGCGCTCTACATGGCCTGGGCAATCGGCGCCAACGACGTCGCGAACGCGATGGGAACCAGCGTCGGCTCCGGGGCCCTGACCATTCGCCACGCCATCATTGTCGCCGCCCTGCTCGAATTTCTTGGCGCATTCCTCGCCGGTGGCCATGTCACCGACACCGTGCGCAAGGGCATGATCGACATGAACCTGGTGAGCCAGGACCAGCTCATCTACGGAATGCTGGCCGCCCTGGCCTCCGCGGCAACCCTCCTGCTCGGCGCCACCCGACTCGGGTTACCGGTTTCCACCACTCACGCCATCATTGGGGCCATCGTCGGCTTTGGATCCGTCGGCATCGGGATGAGCGCGGTCAACTGGCCTGAGGTCGGCCTGATCATGGTTTCCTGGCTGACTTCTCCCCTCTTGGCCGGGGTCATCGCGTACGGGATTTTTCAGCTCACCCGAAAAATGATTCTGGACCACTCGGAGCCCCTCGTCCAGGTTCGAAAACTCGGGCCTTTCTTCTTCTTCTTTGTCTTTTTCATCATCGGCCTGGTCACCCTCTTCAAGGGATTGAAGAACCTCAAGCTCGACCTGGATCTCCCCGAGGCCCTGGTGGCGTCTGCACTTCTCGGGTTGCTGGGAGCCGGCATCGGCGCTTTCTT
>DUCH01000488.1 GCA_012959865.1 Myxococcales bacterium
AAGCGCGGCGGGGGAGCGGTGAGTCAATTCGACCCGGCTCACATCGATCACCCGCGCTTGGCGGACCTGATGGCGGAGTACGGCTCTCCAGCCTTCACCCGGAACATCGACCAACTCAAGGATGCCCTCCGAATCCTCTCCGACCCCAACGAGGATCCCGAGACCCGGGATGAGTTCCGACACTGCGGAACCGACGGCACCGATGGAATTCGCCGCGTCTTCAGCGATCAGTTCTTTTTCGGCTGCGAGGCCGATGACCCCATGAACGCCTTGGCGTTCAACTCGGTCCTTAACCCGCTGGGAACCCGGCTTCGAGCCCTCTTCAGTTCGGATATCGGCCACTGGGACGTCCCGGACATGCGGGGAGTCCTGCTGGAAGCCTGGGAACTCGTCGAAAGCGAGCAGCTCAGCGAAGCCGATTTTCGCGACTTCACCTTCGCCAACGCGGTGGATCTCTTTTGCTCGACCAATCCGAATTTTTTCGACGACACCGCCGTGGAGGAAGCGGTCCGCAAGGAAATCGCGGTGGCCCCCGCACGTTAAACCGTCCCGACGCCGACCCTCCCCTTGAATTCGCGAACACGTATCCCGGAGAACAGCATGCCCGAGTCCCTTAAGACCGCCGCCGTCGCCAACTGGATGGGCGATATCACTCCCGAGCAGCTCGGTTTCCCGCTCCCCATCGATCGCACGCTCTACGTCAAAGAATCCGGGCTCGTCTACAAACAGACCCCCTCCGGTCCCCTGGAACTCGACGCCTACCGGCCGACCGCGCCGACAAATTCACCGGCACCTCTCGTGGTCATGATTCACGGTGGGGGCTGGCACCGGGGTGGGCGCTACCAAATGGGCCTCTCCCGCTGGGCCGGCTACCTGGCTTCCGGCGGGTTGGCGGTGGTCTCGATTGACTACCGGCTGGCGCCCACCACGCAATATCCCGATTCGTTTCAGGATTGCCTGGATGCCATCGATTGGGCGGTGGAACACGCCTCCGAACTCGGCGCCGATGTTCGGCGCGTCGGACTTTGGGGAGACTCGGCGGGGGGCCATTTGGCCCTTCTGGCCGCGACCTCCCAAACCCGGCCGGATTTCGCCGGGCCTCGGCTGCGCAACGGCGGCGAGCGGTTGTGCGCCGCAGTCGCCTGGTACCCACCGACCGATCTGATCGCACTCCACCGTTCCGAGCGCCGAGCGCGCGGGGGTCCCACCACCACCGCGGGGTTCGTGGGGACTGAACCCGAAGAAGATCCGGCCCGCTGGTCCGAGGTCTCGCCCTTGGAACAAGCGCATGCCGGAGCCCCCCCGACCTTGATCCTCCAGGGGACTCGAGACCTCCTCGTTCCCCATAGCCAAGCGACCCGCTACGCCGAGCGGCTGCAACTTTTGGGCGCCCCGCATGAGTTGCACGTGGTCGAGAACGCCCCCCACGGCTTCGACCGCGTGGCGCCCGACGAGAACGCATGTCGCCTGATCGCGCGCAGCCGCGATTTTCTTTGCGACCGACTGAGCGCCGGCACCCCGGAGCGCCGCTCCTGACCCCCTGCCTCGTCCACCGCCGACCCGGCTCTCTCGATCCATCCGGGCCAACGGATCTTCGTAACTCCGTCTTGATTCATTTCTGACAGCCAAAGGCAAACCCCTCCATGCATACTACGCGCCCTTCGAACGGCCCTTCGAACAACCCTTCGCGTCCGCCGCGGCACCCCAGCGGTCCGCCAGTTCCCCCGCACAGAGCGCCTCGAGTCGTCCGCCAGGCTGCGGTATCCACTGGACGGAAGACTCCCCCCATCGCGCGTTTTTTGGCCGGCCCCCTCCTCGCCCTCATCGGTTGCGCGCCCAGTTATCCGAACGTCGTGGACTGCGAGGACACGGGCGAAATTCACGTGATCTGCGGGCTGCAAAACCCAGAAGACCTGGCTTTGCTCCCCGGAGACCGAGAGGTCGTCCTCAGTCAATTCGGTTCCATGGACGGGTCGA
>DUCH01000489.1:0-3765 GCA_012959865.1 Myxococcales bacterium
CGGATCGGGCAACTCGGCGACTCCACGTCCGCGGGACTCCCTCACCGGCCGAAGGCTGGAATCGGGTTACCTGGGGATTGGGTGAATCCTGGCGGCTGGGCGATGAGACGGTCACGCTTGAGAATCCATGGGGGCCGGTTGATATCGACTCTTTCCTGGAGGCCTTCCGCCCCTCGTTCGCGGCCAGTCCCGGCGCAAGCAGGGCTAAAGCGGGTACGTCGAGTGGCTCCTGTGGCACGGTGATGAGCGATAGTGGCGACGCCGTCGGGCTCTTGAGCGCCATTCCCGTGGTTGGCCCCGTCTTTGGCGTTGCTGGAGTCGGGCTCAAGGTCGCAGGAGCGAGTAAATCCAGCGCCTGCACGGCGAACAGTTTCGACCAGCTCAACGAGCAGCTACAGCTCCAAGAAGAGCAGATTGAGCAGATCCAAACAGATCTGAGTCTGGTCGACAATGAGTTCTACGAAGTGTTCTACGAAGCGAACCTTTGGGAGACTTCGGCGTTTCAGTTCGAATACAACAACCAGTTGACGTTACTCGGGGGACAAAACAGTCTTCTGGAAAACTTTCTGATTGATACCAATTTGGCGGTGCCTTCAGCGGCCACCTGTCCGGCATGGAGCAGCCAGAACCCGGGGGGGAACTGTACACCTGTCGATTCCAGTAACGGAGTCTCTCAGTGCGGCAACGCTACCTGCTCGAGTCATCTCGAAACCCAAGCCTATCCGACTGAACCTCAAAAAATTCAGGACATGGTCAATACAACATACATACAGGTGGTTGGAAATCAGACTGATTTCCAGAAATACCTGAGCAATATTGCCGGTTCGACTTTTGAAGAGGGCTCTCACAGCTTCAAATTCAACTGTACCGGTCCCCGATGTGCCACTTGGCCCACTTCGATTCCCGCGGTAAGCCGAGATTCGAGCTCCAATCTCGTGCAACTTCTGGAGAGCGCAGCCAACACGTTGAGCGCCCAGATTCTGGCGCGAGTCAGTCAGATTTCCGAGGCCGGGTTTGAGGCGACCTCGTGGCCCGTATCCACCGGAATGTCCGATCCATGCACTGGCACCCTATACCTTGGGAAAAAATATGCGAACTCGCTCGCGCCAGAAAACGAGTCTCCCGGCTCCGGCGAGGAGGCCACCTTCGGCCAGATGATTGCAGATCCCGGTCACTTCAGCATGGAACCCGCAACAGAAGGGACGGAGTGCTCCTACGAAGCATTCAACGTCAACACGAGTCCGGGTTTTGAAACGCAATGTTTCTGCGGCTCGATCCCCGACCCGGATTCGAGTGCTCCCAGCAACGCCAACCTGGTGACTGCCTACGAGGGGTACAACTCCACCCTGGCTTCCATTTTCCAGAACTCGCTGCACGGAATTCAGCAAGCCCTGTTCATGGAATACGCCGTCAACGTCCTCAACTATTCCTCCGCGCAGAACCCCACGAGTGGTACGCCCTTCTCGGAATGCGATTCCTCTTCCACACAGCTACAGAGCGAATCCTGGGGCAATGTTACGGGTACGAAATACGACTGCAACGGGACCCCGACACCCACGAGTGCGGTTGCGCAACAGAAAGCATTCAACCTAGCCCAGTTCAATCTTGCCGGTGTATACGCAACCCGGGTGAACCTGCTCTATCGGATCATTCTCAGCTACGTGTTTTCGGACACAACCGTGGCACCCCAAGAATACCCGTCGGTCGAGGGCTTCGATGAATCGCCGTACCAGCATTTGATTGGCTCTGCGCTTTTGGAAACGACATCCGGCAAGGCGAAGAAACTGGCCAGGACACCCATCGGTCAACTCGAGTTGATGAGCCCGGGCTTCAACTCGACGAGGCCTTCGGACGTTCCAGCCTGGAACGAGAATGCCGTGCTCTATCAATATGGAGGCATCCAGGACGTAGAGGCCTGCGGAGATGCTGTCCTGGCTGCCAACGTAGCTTTCGTTGAGGCCGGCACAGGGGGTTCGCTGGTGGATGCCTTCTCGAGGGGGAATGACGACTGCCCTGAAGTATGCAGCAGTTGCGCGTCGGGACTGAGCGACCTTAACGAGGGCGGCACAGGCCTTGCCGATGGCGTCTGCGTGAACTGGTGCTCGGCAGATGCTGTCTGCGGCTCCCGCCAATATGCGGCCCGCTCGGGCGGTACGGATTGCTCAGCCTGCATCGACAGTGCGTGTCCCTCTCTCCTGCAGGACGTCTCCGGCGCTGATGTCGGTGCGGGCTACTACGACGGGGTGAACCTGCAGCCGTACACCAATATCCCTGCATATGGACTTCAACTTTGTCCCGCGGAATGTTACACAGACCCCTCTGTATACGGTTACTGCGCAGGTTGCCCGGACCCCGCGCTCTCACTGGCCGGGTCGATGCAGAGCAACATCTCGCCGACCCAGAACCCCATCAATTCCGATATCAGCCCGGCCCTGCCCCTCAATCCCTATATCAGCGTCTCCGGGACTGCTGGATCGAACCAATACTTCTTTGCGCTGTGCGAGCCCGGCAATCAGAAGATGGGGTGGTATCAGCCTTCCGGAGATCTGGTCGGAAATGACGCCAAGCTCCGTGCGGGCCAGACCTACCTCACGTGTGGAAATGCGGCGAACTTCGACCTCAAGAGCAACTGGAGGACCTTCATCGAAGGTAATTCATCAGAAGAATTTCAAAACGTGGGTTTGCTCATGGGTTACTCCGGCGCTTACCCTGCAACTGCTCCCGTCAACATGGCAACCTGTGGCCACCAGGACGGCGATTATCTGGCTACGATTCAACTGGATAGCTGGGCATGTGGAATCACCGCGACACCCTGGACACAGGATGTCAACAGCAACCTGGACAATACGGCCTGCGCGGATATGAGCCCGGATGGATCGGGCAATTTTCAGTTCGGCGAAATCAAGCAAGGGGACGCTAACGGCGGACAAACCGATGAGGTCTTCTTCAACATGGGCTTCCCCTCGGTGGTCGAGAGCGGAGCCTTGACTTACCTCCCGCTTGCCATGTTCGGACAGTGCACAAACACGTGTGGCGAACTCGGCTTGGTTTCTTGCTTGACACTCTCCGCCTATGGAAATCCTTCCATCCCGTGCACCTCCAGCAGCTGCTCGAGTTCGGCCGAAGAACCGACGATCGCGGGGAACGGGTATGCCTGCGATTATTTCAGCGAGGGAGGCGCGCTGGTATGCACCTTGGCCGATGGAAGGACGTACTCGATGATCGTCTCCCGAACGGCGAATGCAGCGGGAACTTTCTCGGCCCAACTGACGAACTCGGGCTGCGAGGCTTCCTGTCTGGCGTGTTACTCGGGGGGGGGCGCGGATGATTTCGCGATCAGCGGCGCAACGGATGTGGTCAAGATTACTTCGACTATCTTCGCCTGTGAGGACTACTGTTCCGGATACGGTTTCTGCGGGACCGAAAGCCTGTACAGCGACTACGGTTCCACCAATTGCTCCGAGTGCCAGGCTGTGCCGGCGGGATCTTGGTTGGATACTTGTGAGCCCCTTCGGTGGGACAGCACAACGCTTTGCGCGTACTGCACGACCGCCGAAGGGACTTTAACACGCAGTTGCGCGAGTTGTACAGGTGACTACACAACAAACAGCGACGGTCTCCTGACTTGTGCCGCGGCCTTATGAGCATACACGGGGAGTCGACCGTCACGCCTCCCGGTAAGGCCTGGGGATAGGACATTCAAGGGAATAGGACATACAAGGCGGCGCTTTCGTGCGCACCAAGCTGAAGAATTTGCTGAACGGG
>DUCH01000489.1:3845-11661 GCA_012959865.1 Myxococcales bacterium
AGCGGGCGCATGGGAATAGGACATACAAGCTGGGTTTTTGCATAACGTCCGAGTATGGGCGTTATGTTAAATCCCTAGGGGATCCCGTGACGGGCTGCTCTTCGCCTTCGACTTTCTGAGTTTCTGGGAGCGAAAGAATCCACTAGCTGTCATCGATGCATTCAAACTCGCGTTCGCTGGGGGGGCGGCAGTGCGGCTCGTCCTCAAGACTTCGAATTCTGATGTCGATCCGCTCGGGCGAGAGAAGATTTCCAAGGCGATAGAAGGATTGCCCGTTACTTGGATCGATGAGACGCTCTCACGGCAAGAGATCAGCGATCTTTTTCGGGCTTGCGATGCATATATTTCCCTGCACCGATCTGAAGGCTTCGGCCTTACGATCGCCGAGGCCATGGCCATGGGGAAGCCAGTAATTGCCACAGCATACTCCGGCAATATCGACTTCTTCAATGTCAACAATGGCTGGCCCGTGCGCTACGCACTCGTAGAACTCGAAAGAGATATCGGCCCTTATGAAGCAGAAGCGGTTTGGGCGGAGCCAGACGTCGATCACGCGGCGCAGCAGATGCGCTCGGTTTACAGCGATCCACTGGAGCGTGAGAAGAGGGCCCTTCGGGCCAAGAGCGACGTGGAGAAGTACCTGAGTGATGCTGCCGTGGGACGGATCCTTGCCGAGCAACTCGAGGTCCTCTCGCGCATATCGGACTGACGCCAGAATAGGGTCTGGCGCGGACCGAGGCTCTGCATGTCCGTGGTGGCCAGGCGATTCAAGACGGGTCTGCAGCTGGGTCGAGGATAGGACATTCAAGCTGGGTTCCAGCACAACGTCCGAGTATGGGCGTTATGTTAAATCCCTAGGGGATCCCGTGACGGGCCATCCTGGCGAAATCGACGGCCACCTGCGCGGTGATATCTGCGAATGTGAAGTCTTCGGTGGCGGCGTATTTCCGCCCCTCGAGGTGACGGTCGAAGTCATTGAAGAAGGCTTCTGCACGGGCCCGACCCCGCTCGGCCAACTCTGAAATTTGATCGTAATTCTGCGGGCCAACCGCCGCACGGCCGGCGAATGCAGGATTCGAGTTTCGGAATGCATCGGCGAGGGCCGAGATGCCGCCTTGTTCGACGATTGCGTTCCACTGCACCACCATCCAACCCCTCGCTCGGAATCACCTGATCGGAGGGCAGTGGGCTCAAGTCGGTGGGGTCGCCAGCGCGATCGGCCATGATTTTCCCTCGAAGGTTCGATCATTCTTGCTTCGATTCGCAGGGTAAGTCGGAAAACCGGTGGTCAGTGTAATTCCGGCTTGAGACCGAAGTCAAGTTGGATGTTGTCGGCTGGCGAGCGATATTAGATCTGGCTCGCTCTGGTTTCGCCTTGCACACGCAGATGGACGCGATTTGATCCAGAAGCCGAATGGGTTGGTGAAGTCGATGACGAAGCTGCGTCGATATTTTTCGCAGTGGAAATCACTTCAAGAGGCTCTACCATCGAGTTCTGAACAACAGTCGCTCTTTCCGGTACTGTGTTTCCATTATTAGAGAATCCATGTCGAATACCGACGTCCCCCAGGTCTGCTTTCCCGAGATCGACTTTGCGCTCCTGCCGGGGCAGGGCGATCCCCTCCCCCGATTTCATGACATGCTCGCCGAATTGCGCAGAAATCGACCCGTCGCGCCGATTGTTTTTCACGGTCGCCCCGCCTGGATTCTGACCCGGCACGCCGATGTGATCGAGGCGTTTCGAGATGAGCATCTCTTCTCCGCCAAGGCGATCCAAATTGCGAATACCTTTCCCGTGATGGGTCGCAATATCATGGGGATGGAGGGGGAAGAGCATCGCATCAACCGGGCGCTGGTCTCTCCCCGTTTTGGGTTGCGACGAATGCCCCAAGTGATGGAGGACTGCGTGCGCCCGCTCTGCCACTCCCTGGTGGACGAATTCGAGGGCGAGGGGCAGGTAGACTTGGTTCGACGCTTCAACAAGAGACTTCCCCTGGCGGCCATTTGCAGACTTCTGGGTATTCCACCCGAAGACGACAGCAGTCTCGAGCGTTGGGCCATGGATCTGATCAGCTATCCCTGGGACCCAGAGGGGGCACTCGCGTCGTCGAAGGAGTTCACCGCGTATCTGGGTCGACTGGTTGATTTGCGGCGGCAATCGCCAGAGGAGGATTTGCTTTCGGCTCTTTGTTCCCAGGAGATCGAGGGACATAGGCTCAAGGATGAGGAAATTTTCTCCTTTGTCAGGGTGCTCTTTCCCGCCGGTGCGGATACCACTTATCTCGCACTCGGTTCGCTGATGGTGGGGCTTCTCGAGACGCCCGGCAGCCTGGACGGGCTTCGCGCCAATCCCGACGCTCGCAGCGCAGCGGTGGAGGAAGCCTTGCGCTGGGAACCCCCCACCGCACTCCTTCCCCGCATGACGGTCACCGGAGGAAAATTTGGGGAGGAGGAATTGGGGCCGAATTCGATCGTTTTGTTGGCCATCGCGGGAGCGAATCGTGATCCCGCCGTCTTCCCGGATCCGGATCGCTTCGATATCGCTCGCAAGACTGCCGGCCATCTGAGTTTCGGTTGTGGCAACCACTTCTGCCTCGGCTCTCACCTGGCCCGGGCGGAGATGCGTACAGCACTGGATGTTCTTCTGGAGCGCCTTCGCGACATAGAATTATTGGAGCCGCCGACGATGCAGGGCGCCGTGCTGCGAGGTCCGGATCGACTCCAGATTCGCTTCAGAGCGGCGTAATTCGGCCACGAAAGGGCAGACATGAGGGTTGGCCTCTTCCTCGCCACCATTAATCCGATCGCAACGCCGGAATACGTATCCAGCTTCGCGCGTGCCGCCGAAGAGAGGGGCTTTGATTCTCTTTGGGTCGGGGAACACGCCCTGCTTTTCGACGACTACGATTCCCCTTATCCCTATTCCGAGGATGGGAAATTGATCGGCTTGACGAGTGAGAGCGGCATGCTCGATCCATTTCTGGCTCTCACCTGGGCGGCGGCGGCGACTCGGGAAATCAAGCTCGCAACGGGGATCTGCATTCTGCCCCAGCGCAATCCCGTGTATACCGCGAAGGAAGTCGCCACCCTGGATTGGCTCTCCGGCGGGCGAACGATTCTCGGGCTCGGAATCGGCTGGCTCGAGGAGGAATTTCGCAGCCTCGGTGTGCCGTTCGAACGTCGGGCAGCGCGTTGTGCCGAATACGTCGAGGTTTTGAAGCGTCTCTGGTGTGACGCGGTCTCGAATCACGAGGGCGAATTCCATCGCCTCGTGAATGCACGTTGCTACCCCAAGCCGGTTCAAGATCCGCACCCGCCGATTCTCTTCGGTGGCGAGTCGGACGCGGCGTTGCGCCGGGCCGCCGGCCTGGGCGATGGCTGGTTCGGCTTCAATCACACGCCCCAGACCGCGGCGGAATGTCTCGTGAGGCTCACCCACGTCCTTGAGATGGAGGGACGGCGCCTGGCGGATCTGGAAATTTCCGTCTCGCCGTATCTCCAACCGAGCGAGGGGGCGGATCTGGCTCGGTTCGAGGATTTGGGTGTGGATCGCTGCGTGCTGCTCGCGATGGCGCCCACGGTCGAAAAGATCCCACCCACCCTGGACGCCGTGGCGAGGGAATATGGGCTCGCGACCTGACCGATAGGCGCGAAGAAGCCAAATGGGTTTCCAAGGCGGCAGGCCAAGGCTACGAACCTGCGCAGCAGGTACTCGCGGCGAATGCACCCTCGAGATCGCCGACTCCAAGCCTAATCCCAGCAGGGGGATAGGACATACAAGCTGTCTTCTGGCACAACGTCCGAGTATGGGCGTTATGTTAAATCCCTAAGGGAGTCCCGTGACGGGCCTGAGGGCTGCGGCCGATGCATGAGGCGCCGAACCGGACGAGACCGACCTTCGTGTTCCGGGTATGCTCCCCGATTCAAACCTTCATCGTCAGGGCACCATAATGTGTCGAATTTTTATCGCCATATCTGCACTTCTCGTCCTCGTCGCCACTGGCCTGGCCGTCGTGTTGGTGCCTCCACATTTGCAATTGCGCGGCATCACCCCTTCGCTTCCCGACGACAGTGAGCTTCGCTCTCTGCTCTCGGTGCCAAAGGGTCCGACCCAGATCTCGACAATTCGAAGTTCTCAGCAAGAGCGAGATGGCGGTTCGTTCGGTCACTCGTCGGTCGTGATCGAATGGGCCAACGGCCGAAACTTTGTCATCGATCTCGCAATGGATGAAGCCGCTACGATCGATTTTTCCGAGCTGATGGCGATGATGGGAAATGACATGACGCTTGAGTTCAACGGTTCGGTCGCGACACAGTTGGGCGACACGATCGCCCGCGTCGACGGCGTCGGTTTCACGCACCTGCACACCGACCACGTTCAGGGCATCGCCCCTTTCTGCGCAAAACGCGGCACTGGGGCCTCTGTGGTTTGGACAGCTTGGCAGTCGAGCGAACATAATCTGCATACTGTTGAAAGCGCCGAACAAGTAAAGGCGTCGTGTCTCGCCCAAACCGTGCTGGATGGAGAGGGCTTGCTTTCTGTTGAAGGCTTTCCGGGGCTTGGCGTCGTTGGCCTAGGCGGACATACACCGGGCTCAACGTTATTCGTCGTCCCGGTTGGGGGCACGCTCTGGCTCATGGTTGGCGACACAACCAACGTCAAACAAAACCTGCTCGAAAATCGCGGCAAAGGTTTGCTGTACAGCGGGTTCTTGGTCCCCGAAAACACAGCGCGGACGGAAGCACTCCGGTTGTGGTTCGCACGACTCGACAACGAACCGGACATGAAGGTGGTGGTTTCTCACGATCTGGGTGCCGCGGCGGAAGCGGGGCTTCCAGCTTTCCCGCCACAGGGCTTCCCCTAGGGATTTAACATAACGCCCAGGCTCGGACGTTGTGCCATGAGACAGCTTGTATATCCTATTCCCCACAAAGGAAGACGATGTCCGCGCGAGCGGTCACGGCCCCCGCTCGTGGCGAGCAGTTCGATCGGATCAGCCGTCGCCGCTTTTAAATACGGTGCTGGTCGGATTTCGGCCCTGGCCTCCGCCCCCGCGTCCTCCCCCGCCGCCCTTACCGCCGGACTTGCCGGCGTCGGGGACAACCTCGAGCTCGCCGGTCTCAACGAGAGCAGCGACGGGCGGGTGTTCGGCCGCCCGTGCGCGGATCTTGCCTTCTTTGCCCGGGCCCAGGAAAAGCCGCTTCCCGCCAGGAAGCGGAACGTTCAGTGGTTTCTTCGTCATGTTCTTGATCGTCGGCAAAACCGCGTCTCCCCATTGAACTGTGTACACCCGCAACTCGACCGCGGCGCGCGCATAGTAGCTACTCGATGGGCGGATAGCCTTAAACACGGACGCGTTTCTTCATTTGAGCTCCCGGTGGCCATTGAGGCGCGCCGGTTACGCGCACACCGATTTTCCCAAAGGATCACACGTAGGGGCTGCCCGGTGTGGCGTCGAAGCCGGGGCTGCTCGCAATCGAAATCCAGCGAATCGATGATCAACGGCACACCAAAGCCAAGTGGAGCTCTTGCGTCGAGCCGGCCGACATGCGATCAGGAGAAGTCGTAGCAGTGGTTGCAGCGAATATAGGAAGACCTGACCATCGGAAGTTCTGATTGAGCGACGACCCAACCCATTCCCGTCACGGGGCCCCGTAGGGATTTAACAGAACGCCCAGGCTCGAACGTTGTGCCGAAAGGCAGCTTGAATGTCCTATTCTCACCAGAACCGAGGATTGCAACGATGACCGGAAACTGTCTGTGCGGTGAAGTGAAATATGAGATCGACGGGAAAATTTCGCCGATCTGGCTCTGTCATTGTTCCAAGTGTCGCCACCAGACTGGCTCCGCTTTTCACGCGAGCGCGGTTTGCCGTCCAGGTCAATTCCGCTGGGTTTCTGGCGTCGACTCAATCACAGAGTATGAAGATACGTCGAGCTATAAGGTGCGATTTTGTGAGAAGTGCGGATCTCCGGTCCCTTCGGAGGCTGATGATCGGGAAATGGTGTTCCTGCACGCTGGCTGCTTGAACGAAGATCCTGAACGGAAAATTGCTCACCACATTTTCGTCGGATCTAAAGCGCCCTGGTTCGAGATCCTGGACGCCAAAGCCCAATATGAGGCGCACAAGCAATAGCCGTGAGTAAGCCCAGCCCTACCGGTACGTGATAGAGCGTTCAGGAGCGTCTCAATGCGTCACCCCGTCCGTGCACAGGTACATACAGGTACACACAGGTACATACAGGTACGTTCAAGTACCTCATGCGGACCAAAAAGCGGACCTGTGGAGAGGCGGTCACGGGACTGACCCCGTCACGGGCTCCCCTAGGGATTTTACATAACGCCCAGGCTCGGACGTTGTGCTGGAAGGCAGCTTGTATGTCCTATCCCCCGACGGCGGCGGCCCTCCACTCCCATGCCGGCGAGTCCCAAAGCGAGCAGCAGGCCCGTGGTCGGTTCGGGCACGACGTTGAAGCGAACTTCTCGAAACTGATTCGTCACTACACCGTAAGACCCCAATACCCGGAGGTCGACGAATTCGACACCTGGAACCGCCGCGAAGGCAAAGACTTCGCCCTGTGGCGTCGCTGAGGTGGTGACGGGTTGCACTGCCGTGTCAGTGAATGACCCGATGAGGCCTATCGAGTCGCGGAAGACGAGCTCGAAATTCGAGATCCCCGTATCGATCTGTCCTCTGTCATTCCAGAGTTCAAAGGCGTTGATATCGTAGGCCGCATCGAACTGGTAAGTGAACGTAGCGATCAGGAAGCCGGCCGCTCCGTCGTTGGCCCACTCCACGAACGATCCCACGTCACTCGACGTGTTTCCGTCGACCGTGACCGCGGGGTTGGTACTCCCGCCAACGCTCGTATCGAATACGGGTACGTCCGAGGTCACCGAGATGATAGTGAGTGCGAAGCCCGTCGAGGGAGCCATGGCGGCAAATGTAGCGACGACGGCCCCCGCCAAGAGGCACCGCGTGCCGGCTCGAATAGCCCACTGCCAGTAAGCAAATACTTCATTGTGAATCGGATTCTGAATTCTCATCGTAATTTCTCCTGCTTCTTCAAGGACAGTTCACTCCGAAAGAGCACTGGAACCGTTCCAGCCTTCTACCGAAGAGCTGAGAGACGCCCGTGCGGGGCCCCCGTAGAGGCTTGACATACACCCCTCCAGCCATCTTGGACAGAACCCGCTGAAATGGGAAGGGAGATCTTGAGAGGGGAGTCTAAGGAGCCCATGGGGTGAACAGAATCCTGCGTATAGGGATCGAGAGAAACCCGTCACGGGATCCCCTAGGGATTTAACGTAATGCCCATACCCGGACGTTGTGCCAATTGCCAGCTTGAATGTCCTATCCCCGCCTCCCCCGCCAACGCCCGGCTGAACCATCCCCCCGTCCACGCATCGAGGCCGGCGGCGAGTTCCTCGGCGCGAAGCCCCAGGGCGACGGCCTCGGTCGCGCGTTTGTCCGGGTGCGCGTCCAAGGCGATCAGCGCACGCCGCCGATCGAAATGGAGTTGAGTAAGCCCAGCCCTACCGGTACGTGATAGAGCGTTCAGGATCGTCTCAGTGCGTCACTCCGTCCATGCACAGGTACATACGGGTACGTACGGCTTCGTTCGGGTACGTCATGCGGACCAAAAAGCGGACCTGTGGAGGGGGGGTCGCGGGGCTCCCCGTAGCGATTCAACACAACACCCATACCCGGATGCCCTACCAAGACCGGGCTTGAATGTTCTATCCTCGAACATAGAAAATAAATTGGTCGCTGGAGGAAGAGACCAGGGGGACTGCTCCGATGAAATTTGGGAT
>DUCH01000490.1 GCA_012959865.1 Myxococcales bacterium
AGGGGGCGGGAGCCACAAAAAGAGGGGGGGGGAAAGGCGAGCGCATCCGCTTACGCATCGACGGGTATACCATATGCCCCCGCCTCGGACTAGACTGACCTCCGTTGCAATCGCCCAATCGGCGCGGGCCAACATCTGACCTGGAGGGCGACCCGCGGAATGCGATCCGAAATTGTCGCCAGAGATCGCTTCGGTGCCTGGTTCCGTAGCGCCACCGGTTGGGCCCGGGCCATGACCCTGGGCATTCTCATTTCGGCGGCTGGGGTTTGCCTGAGTCCAGCCTCGAGCCTTGCCGAATCCCTTGAGTCCGCCAGCGCTCGGGTCCAACAAATCCCGGGATCACCGCCGCCGGTACCCGATCCGACTACGACCCCGGTTCCTCCCCAGGGCACATTGCGGTTGAGCCTGTACGTAACCGCCATCGACGAGATCGATCTCCTGGGCAATTCCTTTAACGCCCAGTTCTATCTTTCCACCGTCTGGTCCAAAGCCGGCGGAGAAAATCCCAGCGACTCGTTGGAAGTACTCAATGCCATCCACAACAACGACATCGGCCGATTTGAACTGATCAGCGACCGGACCTTCGGCGACCTCGAGTGGCGACTCTACGCTGTCCGAAGCAAGATCATCAATCCCTGGATTCTGTCCGACTATCCCTTCGACAGTCAGCTTCTCCGCATCCGAATTGGAATGTCAAATCCCATGGAGGGCTCGGTTTCCTTTAGCGTTGACCGCCTGAACAGCTACGTCCATCCCGAATTAATCCTCTACGACTGGCAGATGGGAGCCCTGGACCTGGTTTCCGGCTTTGTCAGCATCGTGGGCAATCTCGGGATGCCGGGCCACGACAGTGGCGCGGTCTACCAGGCGCCCGTGGTCAACGCGCTCATCGAGATGCGACGGCGCGGCCATCTCGAATTTGTCCCAAGCTTTCTCGGGTATTTCCTCGCAATTGGGCTCTGTGTTCTTGCCCTGGCGATTTCGCGGAGCCGGGACGACCTGATTCTGGGAGCGGTGGTCTCTGCTGCCGCCAACTCGGTCTATCTCGCGGAAATCTTGCCCGTATCGGCCCTGGGCGGGCTCAGTGGGCAGATCCAGATCATTGTCTACACGGGCATCCTCTACGCCGCTACCGCCGACGAACTGACCGACCATGTTCCCCTCCAATGGAGCCAGCGCATCGGTTCGTTCTTGAAGTTGGCACTTTTGCCCACATACCTGTTCGCCACAATTTTGGCCATCTACTTCGTTGTCCCCAGCCACGTAATGTGAAGGTCCGAACCCAGGCTTCCCCAAGCCGTAAAGAGACATCCGCGATTCAATGCGAAACCTGATCCGACGCAGCCCTCAATTCTTTTCCATCCTGGCGAGCTTCGCGATTGTGATCGTCGGCGCTTACCTCATTCGCGACAAGATTGAGGTGCGCAAGCAGGGTGATTCCGATTTGATCCTTACGCCCGACGAGATCAGAGCTTTGCCCGCAGATACACTTCCCGTAGTCCTTCATCGCGTGGATTCCTCCTACGGAGAGAACACTCTCGCCTACGCGATGCTCAAGCTCATCATGGCCAAGAGCGGGGTCAAGTACACGCTCGGCTACAGCCAGAGTATTTCTGACAGTTCGCGAGGGAGCCGAGACATCGCCGGCTCACTCAGACCTTCAAGGTCCAACCCCGATGGCGTCAACATCATGCTTACCGGGCTGGGGAGCCAGGGCCTGGAGGGCCTCCGGGCGACGACAATTCCGGTGACCGGAGGGTTGCTAGGCCTCCGAGTGGCCTGCGTGAACAGCCTGTCGGCTGACCGCTTCAAAAACGTCTACAGCCTCGAAGACCTCAAGCATTTCATCGCTGTCCAGGGCCAGGGATGGACCGACGCGCGCATTCTCAAGCAAGGCGGCCTGCCCACCTTCGAGATCGAAACAACCCTGACCTATAACCTCCTCAACGAGGGCCGGGTCGATTACTTCCCGAGAAGCATCACGAGCGTTGAATCCGAATGCAATTCGGGAAACAATCACTATGAGTCGGTTACCGTGGACCCCTATATCCACATCGTTCACCCGGCGGCGTGGATCTATTACGTCAATCCGAACAACCAGCGCCTTTACGATGCGGTGGTCGCGGGCTTCAAACGCGCATTGAAGGACGGAAGCTACGCCGAACTCCTGCAGAACCGCATTTTCACGCCCTGGCTGAAGGAGACGCTGGACTTTCCCAACCGGCGCCTTCTCTATGTGTCCACGCCGCTCGGAGATCTTCTCCGCAACCAAGTGCCCAGCCAGTACTGGCTTCTCCCGTGGGACCGCTTCGAGAAAGGCGAAATCAAGACCGGGCGAGACCTTTGCGGCTACCCGGTGCTCGAAGATCTTTGCAACGAGCAATAAGGGGCCGCGGGTTGGCGCATTGGGGAACCTGATCTCTGGTTTGCGACAGATTTATTCGCCCTTGAGCCCGTGGCGGTCGCCCCGGGCATGGCGCAGAGCCAGATCCACCGGCCCGAGCCTGCGCTCACCCTGCTTGCGGCCATCGCCCCCGGTGGACGTAAGCACCAGAAAATCCGCGAAAGCGCCCTCCATCGCCGAGCTGAAACCCTGCTCATCCTGAACTTTATTGATGGCCAACTTCGCCATACGAAGCAGCGTCAGCCCATTTTCCGCAACCCGGTGCGCGTAGGCGAGAGTTTCGCGTTCGAGATCTTCCGAGGAAAGAACCCGGTTGACGAAGCCCAAGTCCCGCGCCTCCTCGGCATTGATGAAGCGGCTTTCGAAAATAAGTTCCTTCGCCTTACGGGGATGAATGTCGTAGGGGATCGAGAAATACTCCACCAGGCCCGCCAAGAATCGCGCGTCGGGTGAGGCAAAGACGAGATCCATCGCGGCGGCGATCATCCACCCCCCGAAGATGCAATAACCCTGCACCATCGCGATGGTGGGCTTCGGGAGGTTTCGCCACTTGTGGGTAAGATCGAGGTTGTACTTGCGGAACGCTTCGTAGAACCGAAGGCCCCGGCGATCCGCGACCCCCCTCGCCTCCTGGTCGGCCAAATGTTCTGGCGTGCCCAGATCGTGACCCGAGGAGAAATCGTTCCCAGCTCCGCGCAACACCACGACTTTTACTTCGAGGTCATCCATTGCCCGATCAAGGGCAATGTCGAGTTCGTCAAGAAGCTTCCAACTCTGGGCGTTGTGGTACCGGGGCCTGTTGAGCGTGATCAAAGCAACCGGGCCCTCGACTTCGTAGAGAACTTCTCCGAGAACTCCCGCATCCGACTTGCTCGACATATCGCCTCCTCCACCGACAAGCCAGGAAGATGGTTGGATGTGCGAGTTGCCGCAAGTCGATCTCTTGAAGCGAACCTGCTCGAGCACCGCCCCGGTGACCGTTCGCGCCGTGGTCAGCGCCGCCTACGCGGTTTGCAGGGAACGGACGGCAGGGGTCTAATACGCCCCGACGCGAATTTTTTCGAAGCCGGCACGGTGGCTCACCCACAATCCAACACGGAGAGGCAATTATTCCAAGGGTGGGTCGCGCAGCGCACGACTATTGAAGCCAGTCGGCCCAGCTTCGTCGTGGCTGGAATTGCCAGGATTTTGGTTTCTCTCGCTTGGACTTTGAGTATATACTCGCAGTCGAGATGGGAATTATTCCCCCGTGGGGCCTGGCTATCCGCCTCCTCTTCCGAACCGTTTAGCTCTCGGGCGAGTGACGTCAGAAATAAGAAACCGTATATGCCGAATCGCTTGAGCTGGGTTCGTTCCGTGGTTCTCGTGCTGCCTCTTTTAGCGGCAGCGGCGGGGGACGCGCGGGCTTACGATGTCGAGCCCGACAGCGCGGGCAACCAGATCTTCGCTCTGCTGCGCAATCTGCATCCCACCGCGGCATTCGACTCGATCAGTATCAGCGAGGACCTGCCAGCGTTTGTTTCCCAGGCCAGCGCCAGCATTGTGCCCCCCTCCGTTCCCGCTGCGGGGAGCGATCTGGCGGCAATCGACTTTGACATCGCCCCGGGAGCCACTCTCGGATCTGTGGGCAACCTCACCATTACGGTACTCGGCGTCGCATCCGGCCAGTCCGTCGCGATCATCCTGCCGGTTCCGCTCGAGGTCGTGCTGACCGCTGCCGAGGCACAAGGCGTTGTCGGAGTCGGTGTACCCGCGCCCGATCCCGGTGGAGTCGACAGCGATACCGACGGTGTCAGCGATGCCCATGAGATCGCTTTCGGAAGTGATCCCTTCGACGCGTCCTCACTCCCAGGTGGAGGCGGATCCGTTTCCGTACCGCTGCTGGAAAACATTGGGCTTGCCCTCCTTGTCGCACTCCTACTTCTGGCTGGCACCGGGCTCACCGGACGACGCCGGGCGGAACCGAGATGGCTATGACCGCCCAATTTCGCCGCGTACTGTGCCTCGCCATCGCTCTGTCGGTCGCGGTCGTCGCACATGCCCAAGCTGGGAATCCGACGCGCATTCAGCTGGTGGCCACGATTCCAAACGTCGCTCTCAGTATCACCGACCCGTCCGGGGAAATCCCAGGCCCGGTGGATGGAATCGCCAGCGACTCACTCCCCGGGCCGAACCCAGGTGAAATCATCCTTGGTGCCCAACTGCAACTATCGATTCCAACGACCGAGGGTTCTCTCACTTTCGGCCATACGGACGGTGGAGGGAACTTCGTTCCCGGCCTTCCGGCGAGCGGGGCCGATGGGTACTACGCGGATCCTGTTCCGGCTGCGAACGGTGAGAAATTGTACGCGCCTCCCATCGAGTTCGATACCACGGGCCCCAACGTCGCAGCCCAACGCTCGATTACTCTCGCGGTTCGGATCGACCCGCCCTCTGGCGATTCCTTCGTCGTCTCAAAATCCATCGTTCTCGTCAAGGCGCCACTCGTCCTCGTGCATGGGATCAGCCAAAACCCGGCAGCCTGGGCCGACTTCGAACTCGAATTTCGCAACAACCGGGGCTTCAAGACCTTTGCGGCCGACCACTCCGGGGGCGCCTACACGAGTGGCGCGCCGTGGTGGGGCGGAAACAGCGACATCCACCACTGCTACACCGCCGTGCGCGGCGGCCTGCCCGGCCAGATTGGAGTCGCAGAAGCCCTGGATCGTTTCCGCACCGGCCACGCGACCGCACACCCGGGCCTTGCGATCGCGGTCAAGAAGGTCGACATCATTGCGAGCAGTTATGGAGGACTCTGCTCGCGTTGGTACGTCGAAAAGGCTCCTGACTATGGCGACGACGTTCGCAAGCTGATCACGCTGGGAACGCCCCATAGAGGCGTAGGCGCCACCAACATGAATGCCCAGGCAGCGGTCGACCCGGTCATCGCCAACGCTTCCTCTCAACTCTTCTCCCCGGTCGACACCGTCGCCGGGACGCTGGAGCTTATCGATAATTTCGGATTCCTCCGCTGGAAAAAGAACTACACGGGCGGCATCGACATCGTCCCCTCGCTCCAAGTGATGGCCTTCGGCTCGGAGGTTTTGGGCCAGTTGAACGATTCCACGGTTTTCAACGACAACGTGGCCTACGCCTCAATTGTGGGTACCGATAGCGAGCTCAACTTCGTTGTTTTCACGATCAACGTTCACTACGACCTTGACCCGGTTGTCAGCGTACTGGCGCAACAGAAATCCTATTTCCCCATGATGCCGATCCTCGACGGCGGTGCGAATGCCAGCGATGCCGTGGTCCCCGTCTGGAGCGCGCGGCTTTCCGCTCGTTCGACGGATGTGGCCGTGGATCATTTGAGCTTCCACGCGAGTTCTCTGGTGCATGACATCACTTTCATTTGGTTGCAGGATTCCACGATTCCTCTCGGGGCGGAACATCGGGCGGCATTTCTCGCCCAAACCATCGATCAAAACACCTCGCGTGAGAATGCGTACCGGGGCAGCACGCTCCTGGGCACCGAGAGCGTGGGCGGTGGCCTGGTCGACGACGCCATCGTGCAAGTGAAGTTCTCCGGACCCACACTCGGCCAGGCCGGAGGACTGCCACTCCTCGACTCATCGGGCGGAATCGTGACTGCCACGATGACCGGCATGGTCCGGACGGACATAGCCGGAACCCCCCAAACAGAGACGGTCACCCTCGTCACCGATGGCTTCTTTTTCGATACGTCTTTGAACGCAGTCACCGAGACCCTCGACCCGGGAACGACACCTGCGGGAGAGTTCTTTACCTTTTCCATCGATGCAAACTTCGGACGCAGCCCTTCGAGCGTTGTCGGGCCCGACGGGAGCGCTGGGGGCACCGGAATCTGGGGACTTGGCTACGACATCGATGCTGCGCCGGACTACACCCAAGCCCCCTGGACCGACATCGATGTTCCGTCATTCTCGTTGCCAACCCCCTTCGTTCCCGGCGAAACGGCCCCGTTCCAGGTCGGCCCAGCGCCCGGGAGCCCTTTTACGCTCCAGGGCGGCGTGCTCGCGACCGCGGCGGGAATCAGCGCGGGAACCCAGTCGGTGACCTCGGATCTCCTGGAAGACAACTTCTTCACCGACACGCTTCTCGAGAGTCGAAGCTTCAACGTCTCGATGCCGGCGGGCGCCTTCACGGGTGCGCTGGTGCCTTACTCGGAACCCGACTTCTTCCTGTTCAAAAACGGAAGCAATCAGATCGAAGGCAGCGCGGGCTCGAGCGGAGAGACGACGGCCACCGTGTACCAGCGGCTCAGCCAACCGGGCGCCTCGAACCCGAGTTCGGCCAACGTTACCGTCGAAGGGGCGCCATGAACGCGCGGCGCGCAATTTCGCGTCTCGCAGGCGCTATCGCCTGCCTGGTTGTCATCGCAGCCGGTCTCGACGCGAACGCCGCGGCTCCGATCCGGGACCAAACCCTTCCGGATCTCGACCAGCGCCTGGGCGCTGTGCTCGACCTCGCTTTTGGCGAACTCGCGGTTGCACCGCGTCCGGCCTCCTTCGCCTCGGTCGAGCAATACAAAGCCGCACTCGCTCGGCTCGGCGACCTCGCCTACGAGGACGGCCAAGGGGGGATGTTGTTCGTCGCCTCGGGCTTCGCGCTTCCCCTCGGTTCTGAAATTCCTACACTGGCCGCGCTGCGCGGTCTCGACGGAAAACTCCAAGCGAGAACTTTTCTGTTTGGGCCCGAACTCGATCCAGGCGCGTGGTTCGCCGTGCGCTCGCGCACCGGCGAGCTTTCCCTGGGACGCGTCGTCGCGCGTTCAGGGAAGGCCATTCGCCTGGCTTGGTCGCCGCCCCAGAGCCCTACGACCCGGGTCCGCATGCAGTGGGTCGACGCCATCGCGAAAGTCGGAGCCCCACGCTTCGCGAAAGCGCTGTTGCCGCCCCTGGGCACAGCATCCGAGGAATCAGCCCAAGGGGTTCCGGGGACACTGCCCGCGAAGGCACCCCAAGCGGTCCTGCGCCTGGCCGATGGCGAGTTTGCGGAGGGTCCCCTGATCCCATCGCCGTTATCGGCGCACTCGCTCGGCAAGCTCGTGTCCGAGATCGGCGAAGCCGGCGATCTCGCCTACTTTCGCCTGCGCTCGGGAATGCTGGTCATCGCCGGGGGCAAAATGGCGCGCTTGGGGACCGGTCCTCTAGCTCCCCTTGAAGGTCGCGACCTTCGCCCACGGTTGAAAGCGCGTTCGATCATTCCGGCCGCCGAACTCCTCCCCGGGAGCGCGATGCTCGTCGAAACGACCGATGCGAAATATGCGCTGATCCGAATCGATGCGATCGAGCCCGATGGGTTGCGACTGAGCTGGCTGCTTCAGGCCGACGGAAGCGCGGCCTTCGATCACCTGGCGGCCTTCGACGCGAGCTTCCAGATTTCCGACCCACAACAGCTCAATCGCCTGCTACTGGCGGCCGCCGCGCGCGGCGACTCCTTCCAGATGCGCCGCCTATTCGCCATGGGGGCGGACGTGGATGCGCGCTCAAGCGAGAATGCTCGTTCCGCGTTGATCCACGCCGTGATCAACGGGCACGCGGATATCCTCGCCCTGCTGCTCGGGGCCGGCGCCGATCTTTCGGCTGCAGGGAGCGACGGCTGGAGCGCCCTGCACGTCGCGGTCAAGCTTGGACGGATGGACATGGTCAAAGCACTCGTCGCCGCGGGTGCCGACACCCAGGCACGCTTACCCGACGGAGACGATGCCCTCCGAATCGCACTCGATGCGCCCAATCAAAGCGTCGATCTGATTCGGTTCCTTAGAGAGAACACGGAAACACCCGACACCCTGACCCTGGCAGCTCGGGTGGGCGACGTGACCGCGATCCGCTCGCTTCTCGAGGCGGGTGCGAATGTGGATTTGCCTGGTGATGGCGGGCGAAGCCCCCTTGAAGTCGCGGCGGCGGCCGGCCAGAAAGCAGCGGTTCGCGCCCTTCTGAAGGGTGGCGCCAACCCCAGCTTCGAGACCGATACAGGAGTATCGGCCCTGGAGGCTGCGGCGGCCAAAGGACACGTCGAGACGGCGGCCATACTGCTGGAACACGGTGGCAGTACAGATGCCCAGAAATCCTCGGCGCTCTATCGGGCGAATCAGAGCGGCTCGGCCGAGATGGCGCGGGTCTTGCTCGCGGAGGGGGCCGATGCTTGGGGGAATGCCGGGCAGGCGTTGACGCCTCTCGACTATACGTTCCAATACGGCGGCGATGCGCTCGTGGATGTTTACCTCGACCAGGGGCACGAACTCAATGTGGCGACCGCCGCGCGCCTGGGCCGTGTTGAGGAACTTACGGCACTTCTCTCCTCGGGTTCTGACCCATACACAACCAGCCCCGATGGCCGCTCTCCCCTCCAACTCGCCATCGAAAACAATCGAACCGAATCCGTCGAAGTGTTGCTTCATCACGGAGTCGCCGCAAACGTCCCGCTTAAAACCTGGGATCGACGCACACCGCTCCACGAGGCCGCCGCGCACTCCGAGAGCGGTACCGTAGGGCTGCTTCTCAACTGGGGCGCCGAAGCCGACCCTCTCGACCGCGTCGGAAGGACTCCTCTCTACGAAGCGGTCAGTCACGGACGAGAGGCAACTGTGCGAGTTCTACTCGAGCACGGAGCCGATCCCAATCTAGCGCCCGCTGGCGAATCGCTGATCGACGCCGCGGGCGACGAGTCGATACGCGAACTTCTCGCGAGCTATGGCGCGCAGTCGTCGGAGAAACCCCGCCGGAATTGAGCGCCGTCTCGTTCTCCGGTCACGGAGCTCTCAGTCGCACCCTGCTCGAAGCCCGATGGCACCCATGGAGGGATTCGCGCGCTGGCTTCGCTCGCTATGCGAATCTCCCCAACACATTCCCTCGATGCGGACAGCTAACAAAGTTCCCGAATCCGTCACCACCGATTCCAGCAAAAACGGACAACGGAATTGGACCGAGTTCAGGCCGGTCCCCAGTCCGCCTCGAGTTTTCTGCTGAGCGGCACGACTAGACCCGGAAAATGCCGATGGCCGGCCACCTAGGTGAAGGTCATGTTTCGGTTCGTGCCCGATATGGCTCTTGCCGTCGCCGCAGCCCTGTGGTGTCAATCCCCACAAGGTTCAACGTCAGATGTCCAGACCAGCCCCGCCGGGCTCGTTTCGAACTCGAGAGCTACTCGACCAGGGATACGATTCACGATTCGCTCCAACAGAGGAATCGCCGCGCTCACGTGAAGAAGTCCGAACCGTTCATCAAGGGGAAGGCCGGTGCCGTCACCCCGTAGGCACGAGATCTGAGCCAGGGCTCCGGCAGGCTCCGTCCCCAGACAAAATGCAACGGCTAGGGGCGGGCCGGAACCAGGAACGTTGAAGGGGGGCTTCAAAGCCTCATCGGCGAAAACCACGATGGCATCGCTCTCGATCGATTCGACCAGACACATCGTCTCGATTAGCGCCGCGGAGACGAGTTCACTCCCGCCGGTGAGCGTAGTCGACTGAGCAACATTTCCAGCCGCAATGGACGCATAGCCACCAGGCGTATTGTGAACCGAGCTATGGAACTTGGCCGGAGAGACCTTCCCTTCCCCATGGTTCATCATTTTGAGTAGATTCAAAGCGGTTGAGTGCTCACCGTGCGCCGTGGCCCAAACAGTGGGTACGCTACCAGTGCCACAGCCTGCATGGGCAGCGGCCTGCGCATACGTATCCACCGCGATTCGCGTGACCAGAGAGGAACGCCGCTTGAGAGATCCCGTGAGCAAATTTGCGGCCGGCTCTGTGACCCCGGGGTCGCTGTCTCCGAGACACCATGCCCCCGGACTTGAAAATCCCGGAGTCCAGAGACCGAGACCCCGCACGAAAATCGGATTCATTCAGGGACCCCGAAGGCTAGGCTGACATTGCTGCCCCCGAATGCGAAGGAGTTGCTCAGCGCCACGCCCACTTCGAGTTCGCAGAGATCGAACGGCACGTTGATCTTAAGCTCCGGATCCAAAGGGTTCGCACCTACGCTCGCTGGAACCCAACCACCACGGAGCGACTCCAGCACAAATACGGCCTCAGTCGCACCTGCCGTACCGAGTGTATGCCCAACGTAACCTTTCGTAGAAACCACTAGAGCATCGGAATTCGGACCTAGACAGGAACGAATCGCGCGCGCTTCCACAGCGTCGTTTATAAGGGTGCCGGTTCCGTGAGCATTGACGTAGCCAACGTCGGCCATTGAAACTCGAGCATCACGAACTGCTGCCTCCATCGCGGCGGATGCTCCGCGACCCTCGGGGTCGGGCGAGGTCATGTGATGAGCATCCGTACTCTCTCCTACGCCAAGAAGTCGGGGGCCATCGCCTTGCCGCTCCAAGAGTGCGAAAGCCGCTCCCTCGCCAATGTTGATTCCTCGCCGATCTCGGCAGAAGGGACGACCTGGCTCGTCGGAAAGCAATCCCAGCGAACGAAAGCCACGGAGAGTCGTCTGGCAAAGGCTATCTGCTCCGCCGACAAGCACCGCGTCCACAATGCCGGCTTCTAGCCAGCGCTTGGCACTCGCAAAAGCCTTTCCGCTCGATGCGCAGGCATTAGAGACAATCGCAGCCGGTCCCTGAGCACCGGTGATCTCACGCAGAACATGAACCAGCCCTTCGGCGGACCCCCGAGCAAAAAGTTCGGAGCCGGACTGAATCTCAAGACCGTTGAGTTTGTCGGTGTAAGCACTTTCAAGCTCATCCATAGCGGTTGTGCTCGAGCCTACACATATTCCAATACGTTCCGGCCCCCACCGGTCGCGAGCGGCCGACAGAGGTCCCTTGATTTCCAAGAGACCCCGCTGGACGAGCCTATTATTGCGCGAGTCGTATCCTCCGAGTCCATCTTCAAGCGGCGGCAAATCGTCATCCAACCGGCCGCAAATCGCCTCGAAGGGTGTCTCTGGCGGAGGTGAAGTGAGCGAAGGAATACCCCGCCTGAGAGCCGATATGACTTCCTGGGTAGTGGCTCCAAGGCTGTTTACCGCCGACCATGCCGTAACCGGAAAACCCCGTTTCCCTCCGTCACTCAAGACGCCTGCTCCTCTTCGCTCACGCCGAGAAGAATTATGGTTGCCCGATAACCGCACCATGGATTCTCGACCTTCGCACCCCGCGCTCCTGGAAACCCAGCGGCGTCATCATAGACGATTGTAACCGACCGGAAACCTGTACCCCAACCCGTCTGTCGGTACTCCCGACTGCCCCCCCCTTCACTGCGACTCTCGCTG
>DUCH01000491.1 GCA_012959865.1 Myxococcales bacterium
TCCGGGGCGATCACCTGCGCGCGGGATCCGCGCGTCCGCAGCAACGCGAGCACCCCGCCTTCCGGGAGCGCCAGGAGTCCCGGCCCCATGGAGCGAATCATCGAATCCAATTCTCGGTACGGTGTGTTGACGGGCTCGGCTTCCAGCCCGAGACGCGCGGCTGCAATCTCCATCCAAGCGCCGATCGGCGCGTCGTCGGGAACCGAACCGAACTGCGCCTCCACGTCTGCCAGACCCGCCGCGCGGCTGAGTGCCAACAAGGCATCGCCCATGCGGCGTCGCGACCAGCCTGCCCCCGAAAACCGATTCATCTTGCTTCCTCGGGTTCGAGGCCATCCGCGTCGCCACGATTGTCTTCGTGGAGTGTTCCGTCCTCGAGTCGAACGCGCCGCCAATTCTCGCCGGACCACATGCTGCTTCCCACGGCACGCTCGGCATCGAGTAGCGCCCGGTACCGCGAGTTTGGGTCCGACGAAAGAGATCCGGGGGAGCCATCTTCCACGATTCGCCCCTCTTCGATCACCAAGACCCGATCGAAGGCGGCCGTCTCGTGCATGTCGTGGGTCACACACACCAGCGTGGAGTCGGACCACCAGGTGCGGGCGCGACGAAGCAACACGCTGCGCTGGCTGCGGTCGAGACCTCTGAACGGCTCGTCGAGAAGCACCAGTCGGTTGTCCTCTCGGAGCAGGGCTCGCCCCAACCGAACGCGCTGCCCTTCCCCACCCGACACGAGCCCCCCGCCTTCGCCGAGATCGGTTTGGAGGCCATCCGGCAGCTGTTCCAGCACCTCGATCAGACCCGCCGCCTCGAGGGTCGGCCCCAATGCGGTCTCGCGTGCACCGCCGTAGCGAAGATTCTCGAGCAGTGGCCTCGCCCAGACCTGAACCGAGGGATCGACCCACGCACTGGCGCGACGCACCGCTGCGAACGTCTCGCCCTCAAGCACATGCCCATCGACGTGGATCGTCCCTTGGGCAGGCCAGTGCCATCCCAACATCAGTCCGACAAACGTGGACTTGCCCGCACCCGAAGGACCGACCACGGCGACATGCTGTCCCGCCGGAATTTCCAGATTCACATCCTCGAGAATCTCCAGACCCGCGGCGCGCACGCTCACGTCGTCGAAGCGAATCGACATGCCTTTGCTCGCCGCTGGGTGGTCGTGGGATGGCTCCGCGTTGGGCTTCGGTTCACGGGCACCGACGCCATCGGCAGCGCCCGCCCTCGCTTCCGCTTCACCATCCGGGGCACTCAGGGGCTCGAGAAGTCGGAGTAGGACGCTTCGCAGCGACGGGTACTGGCGACTGACAACGGCCAATTCCGTTCCGAGCGTTGGCAAACTCAATACCCAGTAAACCAGGAGCAGCGTCGAACCGTTGGCTCCGCGCCCGACATGCATCAGAATCAATCCAACGCCGAGCGCAAATCCGGCGGCGGTCAAAGCGCCCTCGACGAGGACTGCAGAGCGCTGCAGGCTGAGGGCCGAGCGGCCCCACTCGACAACGAGTGCCTCGTGCTCCCGGCGCACGGCGCGTCCCGCTCCGTGCGCACGAATCGGGGCGAGACCCAAGAGCGCGTCCAAGTAGAAGTGACTCAGACCGCCGAGATGGGCGCGCACCCGCAGTGCTTGCTCGGAGAGCAGGGGATGAAAAATCAGCGGGAGCCCGACGCACAGCAGTGCCGCAACAACGGCAAAGGCAGCCCCGGCCGGGTCGAGCCAGATGATCCCGGCAGTAGTCAGCGCCATGCGAGTCGATGCACTCAGGAATCGCTCGCCAAGTTCGGGAAGGATCCGAAGCTCATGCACACTGTGACTTCGTTCCGCCATATCGGAGACCAGACGGCTGCGAAAGTATCGGTCGCCCAGGCGAGGAATCTTCTCGTAAAACGCCGAACGCAGGCGAACCTCCAGCGCACGGCCCAGGCCCGCAACACTCCACGCCACCGGGAGCTTCAGGCCCAATCCGACAACCATCATCACCGCGAGCGCCATCACCGCTGTAAACCGTTCGATGGGAAGACCGAGCACGCTTCCCATGTCGATGAGACCGCGAAAGACCAGCGCCTCGAGAAGGGGAATCGCAGCCGCGAACGCGACGACCGAGGCGAGTACCATCGGCGCCCCGAGGCCGTCGCGGCGCAGTAGATCGAGCAGTTCACGCAGGGGTCTGGGCGGAAGCTCGCGCAAGGCTGCGGTTAGCTCGGGCGAAAGGCTTTCGGTTGCCGCCTCTCCGCGCCCGAGCGCTCGCACCATCACCGCCCCACTGAGCATCACCTGGGGTACGCCGTCTGCATCGGATTCAGATGGCCGAACCGACCAGTATTCGGTGGGAATCGCAAGCGCGTCGTGCGCTCCATCGAGCTGCGCGACCGCAGCCTCGGCGAAGCGTTTGATGACCGCCGCCGCCTCGTCACCTCGCGCGAGGCCCTGACTCCTCACGATCGCGGTCACCATCCGCGTCGCGGCATCGAGTGCCCCCAACGCGGTCCATCCCGGATCGGCCAGCGCGGTCTCGATGAGCGGCGCGGGTAAGACGCCGACGTCTTCGAGTTGCCGACGCAAGGGCTTGATGAATTCATCGCTTCCCGCCCATTCCCGCCACTCCTCGGCGGGCACCGGCAGCGCATGGACATAGAGCTGCTCGATGAGTTCGCGACGACGGATCCAACGTCGCCCGACCGCGGGATCCATGATCTGCACGAACGGACCGTGAACGCTCCACACCACAACGAAGTGCGTCTCGCCGTTCGCATGACGGACCACGACGACCGCCGGGAGTGCGCCCGCCTCTTCCACAAAGAGGTGGTCGCGAGGAATCACGATCTCTTCGCACGTCAAACCGAGACGGTTTGCGACTTCTTCGAGGGTGGTGATCGACGTCCCGTCGACGTCGGTTTGACATGCCTCGCGGAGCCGCCCGTAACTCACCGGGAGACCGAAGCCCTCCATCAGAGCTTTCAAGGCCGCGGGGCCGCAATCCATCGCGGAGGATTGAATGACTTCGGGGACCAGACGCCGCCGCACACTCATTCAGCGCCTTGGGCCGTGCCGCTTGCAGCCCTTCGTCCAGCGACACGAAGCGTCAGCGAAGCGGGAGAGATCTGTTCGAGTTCGATCTCGACGTCTCCAGGCAGACCGTGAATGAGCGGGATACCGCTCATCTGTGGTGCGTCGATCGAGAGCTCCACCCGCAGCAGCCCCTTGCGGATCTCGCTCGCAACCCCGGTCACCTCGGCGCGAAGCACACCGTACTGCAGCCAGGGAAAGCCATGCAGACGCATCGAAGCCTGTTGCCCCGGGCGGATGCGCCCAACCGCGACCTCGGGCAGAAAATCGGCAATCAACTTCAGATTACCCGCAGGCACGACGACGGCAACGCGTTCGCCAGCGCGAAGCTGCGCCCCGGGCCTCGGCGGATCCACCTCGCCCAATTGGCCCGCGATCGGAGCTTGGATGACATGTCTCTCGCGATCGAGGGCGAGTCTCTCGAGGATGACCTTGCTCTCTTCCAGCGCACCTTCCATTCCCACCAAAGCGCTCTCGCGAACCGCCACCGCAGCGGCACGGTCACTCAGCCCCCTCCCCTCCGCCCATTTGGCGCGTTCGGATTCTCGACTTTCGGCTGTGGCGAGTGCGCGGAGCGACACCGCATTTGACTTCGCCCGTTCGAGTTGGGTCTGCGAGGCACTTCCAGCCACCCGGAGTTTTCTCATCCTTGGAACTTCGCCCTCAGCGAATGAAGCCGCGGCTGCGGCCGCGGTAGCCCGAGCCTCGGCGGCGCCCCGGGTTGCGGTGGCTGCAAACCGAGCCTGTTCGAGCGCGCTCTTGGCGACGCTCAATTCCTGCCGCGCCGCATCGATCTGCGCTGCGAGGCTGTCGCGCCGAACCCTCGCCTCGGCGATCTCCAGATCCAACATCCGGGTGTCGAGTTCGACGAGTGCCTGGCCCGCCTCCACCGTCGCACCCACCACAACCCAAGAAGCTGAAATCCTGCCTGAGGCCTGGGCCACCACAGGATATGGCTCGATCGACGCTTCCAGACGCGCCGACGCGCTCACAGCTTTCAGCGTCAACTCAGAAAAGAAAAACCAACCCAACCAGCCAAGCAAGAGACCGACGCAAAGCACGCCACCCGCCGCCGCGAGGCGCCGCGATCGGGCCTCTGCTTCCTGAGCTCTGAGTGTCTGGGAAAACGGGGTCACGAGAGTCGCTTCGCATGCGGGGAGCAAGACGCGCAGAACTTGGGACTTCGAAGGCGGAATTCGCCTCGAGGCAAACAACATCGGGCCCGGGAATCACGCACCCGACACAATCTAACCGATGCCTGCAAAGAACGCGGGGCTTGAAATTGCCGCTGGTAGCGACGCTAGGCACCCCCGCTGGGAGTGGTTCTCTGGGTCTGCTTCGCAGAGAGTGATCCTCCAGAGAAAAACGCCGGCCTCACCGATCGCGAGGCCGGCGAATATTTAGCTCCTTACCGCCTGTGTCCCAGTTGAACTGGACCCCAACGGCCTCGTGCCCCGCGGACATTGGTCCCTTTCCGCGTCGTCGTCCGAATTTTCATTTTACGCTCCCAACTTTGTTGATTGCCGGCCAGGGGTTTCTCTGGCTCGATAGGAAGTCAGTCGCGAGTTCGCGATCAATTGGGTCACCCCCTACTTAAATTTCCGCATTTTTTCTCGAAACGCTCTTCGAAATGCGCAGGAACCGCGACGCGTCTGGGGGACCTTCGGTGTAACCCAGGCCCCCGAGCCCTCCACCGCCCTCCTCCTCGGTCTCAGGCAGGAGGCGACCGGCGACGGCTCGCTGACATCAAGGGCGCGATCCCGCTGCTCTCTGGGGGTGGGGGGAGTCGCGAGCCCATGCCGACTCTCGGGGACCGCCGTCGAAGGCTGGGGAATTCATAACCTCCACTCCGCCCGCCCGGCCTGCGCGCCCTGGTCGCGTGGGGCCGCGCAACGGGCTCCCCATCGGGATTTAACATAACGCCCATACCCGGACACCCTGCCGGAAGCCAGCTTGAATGCCCTATCCTCGCCTCCACGATCTGGATTGGACAGGAATTGGACAGGCGGGAAGTCGGTTCCAAGGGCGTCTTCCTCGCAGGATAAGGAGAGACATCGCGGCGGCTAATTTGCCGCTGCTATTTCCCGTAATACTCCCCATCTCTCCATTCACCGCTTTTCGTTTTCCCGTCGGCATCGGTAAAAGTGCCCTGTCCGTGATACTTGCCATCCCTGAACTCACCGACGTATTCGCTGCCATCGGCAGGGGTGAGAGTACCCTGTCCGTGAAGGTTTCCATCCTTCCATTCACCGACGTATTTGCTTCCATCGCCACGGGGCGCGGTGCCCTGTCCGTTCGGCTTGCCATCCCTGAACTGGCCGACGTATTTGCTCCCAGTCGCATTGGTTTTGGTGCCAACACAGTCCGTCCAAGTCGTTTCGTTGTAATCCCCGCGACACGGAGGCAACGAGGACTCCGCGTTCACACGACCTCCTGTAAAGACACACGAAAGAACCAATAGAATCCGCACGAAGTTTCTCTTGAAATGCTTCATCGCGGAAGACTCCTCGGTGGCCCGGGACGGGCGTTCAGAAAGGTGTAGAAGAACGCGCGAATACACACATCCACGACCAAAAGAGCAGCCGTTCTCTTCGATGAGAGAGCTGCTCTTTGACGTTTTCGGGCTGGGGGCGGCTTCGGGACACGGCAAATCGGTCGATTCCCCGCCGCGGGGGCTCCCGTAGGGATTTAACTTAACGCCCATACCCGGACGTTATGCCAAAAGACAGCTTGAATGGCCTGTCCCCCACGGCCAGATGCTTGATCCTCCTCAGTCGCCAACAGCCGCAATCCGCTCCCGATGTCGTTTTTACCTGGCAGCATGCGTATTCACGGATGCACGATGGGCCCCTGAACTTCCTATCCCCTTCTCTCTATCCCCTTCTGGGGGCAAAGACTCTTTAGCCTGCCCTCGCGGGGTGCGGCGGGTTACTCCTTGACAACAAGGTGGTCGCGTAGCTCGTTGATGTCGTCGTCTGCGATGGGAAAGTGAGGCGAGAGAAGTTCGCCGCAGCGCTGGATGGCCTCCGCCATCCCCGAGGCGAGATCGCCGCGCTTCACGCCCCCAGTCATTAGATCGACTAATTCTTGCCAGATCTTCGCGTCGATCTTCTTGGCGATCGAGCGATCCGCAAGAACGACCGCACGGTGCTCCAGCAGCGACACGAACAGCAGGATTCCGGTTCGGTCCAGTGTCTGACTCATCTCGAGTTCGTAGAACTCGATCTGCGCTCGCAGATCCACCTGTCGCATCTGGTCGCCGCGGGGCGTGAGCATGCGCTGAACCGCATGGAGGCGGGAGAGGCCCAGCGCCAGTCCGCCGGCAAGCAGCCAGCACGCGCCGAGCCAGACCCCATACGTCCCACCCAGTTCGGCCAGGCGCGCGGGAAGATCGAAGAGAAACACGCACAGCACAAGCAATGTGAAGCTGGTCAGCGGGACATGTCCGACGGTCGAGGAGCGTCGCACCAGAATGGGAACAATTTCCCCGGAGGTGCCTGACTCTGCGTCCGCGATCGCTGTTTCGATACGCTCGGCACCGTCGTCGCCAAGTACTTGACGCGCCCAATCCGGAATGGAACTAGGATCTTCGCCCATCACCATCCTCCCGAGGCTCCACCGCCGCTAAATCCCCCCCCACCTCCGCCAAAGCCGCCGAAAGCTCCACCACCACCGCTGAAGCCGCCTAGGCCCCGACGGCCGCCATAGGCCCCCATCCCCATGCCTCCCAGGAACATCAGCGGGAGGAATCCTCGCCGCGTCGAGAAGACCGCAACCAACATCAGTATCCCGAAGAGCATTTGCCAAGGGCTGCTCGCACGCCCCGATCTTTGTTGGCGCAGCTGTCCCTCCAGATAGGGCAGTAGGTCAATGTTCGGATTGGTGATGCGAGCGATCTGATAGACCCCCATGATCACGCCCCCGTTCATGTCGCCCTGCCGAAACAGCGGTGTGATGGCCTCGTCGATGATGCGCTTGGAATAGGCGTCCGTCAGAGCCCCTTCGAGACCCTGTCCCACTTCGATGCGAACCTTGCGCTCGTCCCGAGCCACCAGAAGCAGCACACCTTTGTCGGCCTTCTCGCTACCGAGCTTCCACGCGTCCACGACGCGAATCGACGCTTGCTCGATGGTGAGGCCCCCGAGATCGGGAACCGTCAGCACAGCCAACTGCGTTCCACCGACCCTCTGGATCTGCCGAAGCGCCGACTCGAGTTGCTGACGGGTCGCTGGAGAGAGAACCCCCGCCTGGTCTGTGACCGCTGAACGCAGCGGGGGGACCTCGAATTCGGCGGCGCTTGCGTGACACGCAATCAGGCAAGCAAGCGCGAGCGCTCGAAGAGATGTCCCCTGGATCCTCAATTAAAACTCGACCTCGGGTGTCTTCTCGACCGCCTTCTGCTCCGCGTCGTCGAGTGTCCACTGGGCCATCTTTTCATGGTGGTAGAAGAGGCTGTTGGTCCAACTCGCGGGCGGAACCGTGACGAGATCGTTGAACTGTTTGATGGCTTCGATGTGGCGTTGCCGCGCAATCGTGATGCGATTCTCGGTTCCCTCCAGCTGAGCCTGGAGTTCGCGGAAGTTTCGGTCAGCCTTCAGTTCCGGGTAGCGCTCCGCAATCACCATCAGGCGACCCAGCGCTTGACTCAGGCCGCCCTGAGCCTGCTGAAATTTCTGGATCTGCGCAGGTGTGGAGTTGGAGGGATCGATACTCACCCGGGTGGCGTTGGCCCGGGCTTCGATCACCGCTTGGAGGGTCTCCTTCTCGTGGCTCGCATAACCCTTTACAGTTTTGACGAGGTTCGGAATCAGATCGGCTCGGCGCTTGTATTGATTCGTTACCTCTGCAACGGACGCCTCGACCTGATTTTCAGATTTCGGAATCGACTGGACCCCACACCCCATCACGAAGAGAAGGCCGATCAGAAGAACTGTGACTCTCCGCATAACACCTCCTTGTCCGATCGATAGCGTAGCGTCTAGACTCGCCTCCGCCGAATCCCCAGCCCCACCCGACCGATGGCGAGTAGGTGCGAGTGGAGGCAGGCTGGTCGTCGACGACGATGACGCTCGGTCTGAGCGGCAAAGACCCACTCCAACTTATGTGAAGCAGCTAGAGGGGTTTCTTTACGCTCGGATCAGGACGACGAGGTTCGGCGTTTCTGAGTCGGCTGACCAGGGGGTGTAGCGGTCGGCCTGTCAACGGGAATGCCGAGGAAGTCGTCGTTGATCGACATCAGGACATGCCCCGAGGCCCCCTCATCGCCGGCGGCTTCGAACTGCGTGCGTTTGTCGCTGTAGTACGTCTCGCGAAGATCGCCCTTCGATGCGGCGTTGTAGGTGACGTAGATCAAGCGGCGGGGCGAGTCGGACCGATTCGTGTCGCTCTTGTGTGGCGCGTACGAGTCGAAGAACACCAGGTCGCCCGGCGCCACCTCAACCGGTTCCCAGCGGGCCTGCCGCAGCCACCCTTCGCTGATTCGGCCGGCCTGGTTCGGCAGAAGCCCCTCCTGGCGGTCCGAGGCGAACCAGAGACAGCCGCTCTCCACGGTCGCCGAATCGAGCGGCACCATGCAGGAAATGTGGTGATCGACGAAACGGTAGGCCGAGGCGTCTTGGTGGGGGAAGAAGCCGCCGCCGCCCGGATACTTGTAGTTGATTTTCTCCTTGAACAGGACCGCCGGTTCGCCGAGCAGTTCCGCCAGCAAGGCGGCGAGAGTGCCGCCCCGCATGAACCCAGAGATACCCGGGTGATGTGGGTCGAAATTCTCGGAGCGTGCGATGCGGGGTCCGCGGTCGGTCTGCTCGAAGTGGTGCAGGCCGGGGCCGTCGCCCCTGGACCAGACCTCGATCTCTTCGACCCACCGGGTGAGGTCACGGACCGTCTCCAACTCAAGGGCCCGCGGCAGAAGCACGAAACCTCGTGCTTCCCACTGCTCTCGTTGTGCCGGTGTCAGGAGCTTCATGCAACCTCGTGTAATATTTAACACGGGCTGCTCGGTTGCGCCCTTTTCGACTCACTCCAAGAGACCGTGTCTGATCTTCCTGCCCGACGAGTTGTCGAGCCGTACAAGGACACCAACGGGTACATCCTGTATTTCTCATTGCCAGCCAAGAAGATCAAACCAATCCAGTTGGTCAAGAACGGCACGGTAAAAGCACTCTAGAACCTGGCTAGACCGGATCACGCGAGGCGCGTCTAGGCACACGTAATTCCGGACGAGCCCCGTCACGGGATCCCCTAGGGATTTAACATAACGCCCTGGCTCGGAGGTTGTGCCAAAAGACAGCTTGAATGTCCTATCCCCTTGCCCGACGCGAGCGCCAAGCTCGCAATAGAGCTGAGTAAGCCCTGCCCTACCGGTACGTGCCAGAGCGTTCAGGAGCGTCTCAGCACGTCACTCCGTCTCTGCATAGGTACATACAGGTACGTATCGCTTCGTTCGGATACGTCATGCGGACCAAAAAGCTGACCTGTCCGGCGGCGGTAAGGGGACAGCCCTCGTCACGGATCTCCCCAAAAAATTTGACCTACCTCCGATGACCGCGCTGTGCGAGAGTTCACCTTGGATGGCCAATCGTCGGGTTCTTTAGGCGACGATGTATCGCGTAGTCCTGTCGTATCAGAATTCAGAGCTTGATCCGCCATGGCGCAAAATCAGGAAACCTGCGCGCTTAGGCGCTGGCGGATGAGAAAAACACGGCCATCGCATTATTCCTGAAATTTTTCATTAGCGTCAACCCGGATTAACAAAACCCCTGAGGATCTTATTTGCATGGGCTCGCAAAATAAACCACTGCTACTCGCAGCTTTTCTATTTACAGTCTGGACGCTTTCCTGCGCCTCTTCGATAAAAACAGGTTTCGATGTGGATCCCGCCGCTGACCTGAGCCAATACAAAATGTTCGCATGGGTCGGCCCTGGACCGTTGACCGAAGCCAAGGCGGGCACGAACACAGCAAGCTTCATCAGCCCACTCGATGACCAGCGAATACGCTCCTCGGTGAACCGAACGCTGGAGAAGTTGGGCTACTGGCTGGCCGTGCCACCCGATGTGCCAGACATGGTCGTGGCCTACAGCGTAGGATCTGAAGATAAAGTTCGTGTCCACCAGTCGCCGGGAAGGGCCGTGACCGTCTATCCGTATGGCGGTCAGTATCGATATGGGGGCTGGTACTCGACTTCCAGTGTCAGCGTACAGCAGTATAGAGAGGGTACGCTATCTATAGAACTGTACGACAGCAAGACCGAGCAGGCTGTCTGGGTCGGGTGGGCTTCCAAGCGGCTATCACGCAGTGATGATTCCAGGGCAGTGATTTCCGAGGCTGTGTCGAAAATCTTGCAAGAGTTCCCGTCTGCTCGGGGCAGGTGAACTCGTGTTGCGGACTGCCAGATAGCCGAAGAGTTCCGCCACCGGGCTCCCCTAGGGATTTAACATAACGCCCAGGCTCGGACGTTGTGCCATAAGACAGCTTGTATGTCCTATCCCCGGCCCGCGATTCCCGCAGCCTTCACGGTTCCGTCTCAGAGTCTGCGAGCCTTTGGCGGAGAAGGCTGCAGCGCTCAGAGCGGCCGCTTTGTGCAACAATGCCCTTCTGCGATGATGGAGGCGCTTTCGGAGCGATGGCAGACGTTCGGACACACTACGATGAGCACCTGGGGCCGATCTACGATTGGATGGCAGGACCGTTCGAAACGGCCTCTATGCAGAGCACGCAGCTGTTCGAAGAGCTCCAACTGCAACCCGGCGACGCTGGCGTCGCAGTCGACCTCGGCTGTGGTCACGGCCTACAGGCCATGCCACTCGCGAAACGCGGTTTTCGGGTCGTCGCGATCGATCTGTGCACCGAGCTCCTCGGAAAGCTCGACGTGCGCGCGGACACGCTGCCGATCGAGACGGTTCGCGCCGACATCCTGGACTTCCAAGACCATACTCCACCCCGTGTCGACCTCGTGGTCTGCATGGGCGATACACTGACTCATCTTCGGTCGCTCGACGACGTCAAGGTCTTGATCGGTCGAATCGTTTCGGTACTCGTCCCCGGCGGACTCTTCGTTACAACCTTCCGAGACTATGTCTCGAACCCTTTGGAGGGAGACACACGCTTTATCCCGGTCCGATCGGATGGGCACCGAAGCCTCACGTGCTTCCTCGAGTATCTCGACGATTCCGTACGGGTTCACGACCTCGTCCACGAGCGCTCTCCGTCCGGTTGGGCTCTCACTGTCAGCAGCTACGAGAAGCTACGACTCGACCCTCGCTGGCTCACTGAGATCGCACGAGAGTCTGGCCTGCAGATCGTCCTCGAGCGCACGACAAGGGGCCTCGTCACCTTTGCTGTCAAATCGTCAAATGAGGTGGCCCCTGGCACCTGCACCGAATGAGCTCACCCACCTAACTAGGCCGCACCCAACTAAGGTGGCCCGTCCCGTCACGGGGCTCCCCATAGGGATTTAACATAACGCCCAGGCTCGGACGTTGTGCCAGAAGCCAGCTTGTATTTCCTATCCCCAGCACGGCAGCCATCGGTTCGGGTGGGGG
>DUCH01000492.1:0-284 GCA_012959865.1 Myxococcales bacterium
GACGATTGATTTGGTACTTGGCGTAAGTAGGCGCCCCCGGGCCCTGGCAGTAGCGGACGCCGTTGGTGCTGTCGTCGATCTCCGCCTGAACTGTGTTCTGGGAGCTGAACACCCAATTCAGGTAGTCGCGGTCGTAGCGAGTATAACCGGTGGACCCGGTATCGTGATAGATCGTTCGGGTCCGGCCACAGAAGTTGTACGTTCCGGTCTGAGAGATGAAAATGGCGTTCCCTGGCACGAAGAAATGGCAGTCGTAGTCTCCCTCGGGATCGAAGTTGGGATGC
>DUCH01000492.1:315-2443 GCA_012959865.1 Myxococcales bacterium
TTGAATGAGAACGTTCGGGGAAACCGATGACGTAAAAAGGAAGAGATCATCTTCAGTCTGTGCCGAGGAGGTTGATGCCAGGCCGACGGAGAGTCCTGCCGCCAGAAGAACTGCGAGGAAATGCCCCACGAAACCGGAGCCGCGCTCCGGTACCCATGTGTAAGCTAAAAATTTGTCGAATCGAGCGATGGTGTTCATAGCTAGCTCCCCCACAATGCGGCTGTTGCCGCTTCGACCCGAGAGTTCATACCGCGGGGTTCGCTGCCCTCTACATGTATTCGCCATAGCTGCAATTGGAACTTGGGTCCGTTTCCGTCGATGTTGAGACTCATTCCCGGCGCCGGCTGGGCGCCGAGGTTTTCTACCGGTGTCCCGACCTTCGGGTCTAGTTGATAGCTGGGTTGTCCAACGGGGTAGTCCCCGACGACCCCGATCGACCCGCTGGCCAGGGAAGGCGTGTTCGAGCCCGTAACCGAGATGAGCGCTGTAGCGAGCCCCGCTTCGGCAGCCTGAAAGGCGACGCGATTCCGCATTTGTACCCCCGCGACCTGCTGGTCGCGCATGGTGCTCTCCAAGGAAGAGACAGCGAGGATCGAGACGAGGGCAAGGATCAGCATTACGGTGATCAATGCGATACCTCGCTCACGCTTGTGACTGTGCCGCGAGTCGCTTTGTCTAGTGGCTTCGATGCACGTCATTACAAGGGCATCCTCGAACCGACGTTTCGCAACATCACGGTGGAAGTGTAGAGGCGCCGCCGAAAACCATCGCCCGCTGTGGCCGCGGCGCGGTTCTCGGAGTTCTGGTATCGCCCGTCTACGTTGTTGGGATCTTCGAGCCGGGTTCTCACCAGAAGGTTGGCCCGCATCTCCCGAGCGCTCGAAATATCCTCGATATTCGGATCAAAATTTGCGCCCACGCCGTCACCTCGATATTCGCCCGGGTCGACGATGCGATCGTCGTTGTCGTCGAGAAAAACTGCAATCTGTAGATCTTCGACATCGTTGGCAACTACCGCGCCGTTTCGAATCAGTTGGGTCGATCCGTTTACTTCGTAGAGATGAGCGGGCACCGCTACGAGATCGACTACGTTGGATCCTGCAGAAAGTACGGCTAAAACTCCGCTGACGATCGTGATGGTAATTTGGCTTCCTCCGGGAGAAACCGAGTCCACGGTACCGCAGGCAGTGCCGCGACTGGGATTCCCCGCATCAGTCACGATGACACCCGAACCGGGTCGAAAATCGCTGTCCGCAACTCCGTCGGCGTTGGTGTCGTAGGCGGGATCGGGAGATGTGAACTCGATCGCCAAAGTATCCAGAGTCAGTACCTGTGTGCCGGTGGTGATATTGCTGGCGCCTCCCTGAATGCGGCCGGCGAGATCGTGACGCTTTTCGTCCACGGTGTTGATGGCTCCGGCATCGCTGAGGAAGAGGGTGTCCGGAGCATCAGTGCGATCAATGGCGCAGAGCGCAGCGGATTCGGGCACCATGAGCCCTGCATGTCGAATATCTTGTTCTAGAAGATCGCCCAGCAGCCGGGTGATTTGTTGCACGTCCACGATCTGGCTGTTGATACTCGCATTCTTCTTCTGCGTCGAAAAAAACGTCATGACCCCCATGACGAGAATGCCGAGGAGCGCAGTAACGATTGCGACTTCCACAATGGTGAAGCCCTCGTTCTTTTTAGTTTGATTGGAATGCATCAGAGATTCTCGCGGTTGAAGCGAAACGTTGAGGCGGCCACCGATCTCGTCCGTCCGCCGGGTTCTGTCCATGTCACCCGAATATCGATGGAGCGGGTTTCATTGGGCACGACATCCTGGATCAACCATGAAGCCGAGTAGTTCTGCTCAATCGAGCCTCCGTGCCCATCGTCGATATCGGTCGAGATGACGATGGGAGGAGTCCAACTCCCGGGAACCAGTGCGCTCCAACTACTTCCCACCAATTGTTCCAGCTGATTTTGCGCGACCAAGGATCCCTGGCTGAGATGACGCCCGCGCTGATTTCCCTCCAAGGCTCGAAGCTGAGCTCCGGCCAAAGTCAGAAGTCCGACTCCAAGAATCGTGAAGGCGATGGTGACTTCGACGAGCGAGAACCCGGCGCGCCGCCGAAGACCGCGAAGG
>DUCH01000492.1:2485-8014 GCA_012959865.1 Myxococcales bacterium
GAGGGGTCAGCTTCGCCATTGGCCTGCTCCAGGATTCCAGGTGTGGATTCGAACTCCACCCAGGGGTGTCAGGACGATGCCGAAATCTCGTTCGCCGTTGGTCAGGTAGACGCCGCCATTCCCGCTTCCAAGTTGGCCCATGCTGCACGCGGCATCGAAGGCCAGGGGGCGGCCGTCGGGCATGAATGCGACCCACGTGGATGCCGAGCCCGATGGCGTGGCAAAGCTCGATCCGCTGGTCGAAACTATGGCAGTGGAATCACCGGGCGCCTTGGCGCCACCCGATGAAGCAAATCCCCAGTTCACGCCGTTGGCGGCCGGTAGAAAATGGGTCGGCTCTCCGGCATCGATGCGACAGTTCTGTCCGGCGCTTCCGATGGGTCCATCGTCGAGGAGAAGAACAGGAACCGGGTTGCCTCCCGAATCGAGCAGGGCGGCGCCCGCGGTGTCGCCGGCGCCTCCTGCGGCGAGAAATACGATTTGAACGTTTTCGGTGCGAACCGCCTCACTCGCGGCAAACCGATAGAAATCCGCGATCGATCGGGCGAACGCCGAAGTCCGCTCGTTCTGTTGCCAATCGGTCATGCTCGAATAGGCAATGCCGAGTAGCGCCGAAAGCATCCCAACAACGACCATAAGTTCGACGAGGGTCATCCCCCTGCTCGTTTTTTGGTGATGTTCCATGTTGGCGATTCCCTGGGTCAATGAGGCCTGCATCAGCGGACTTATTCGGGTGAAATCCACCCGACCTTGAGGGCGTGCGATTCCAGTGGGAAGCGGGTTTGATGCTCTGGCGCGCAGCATAGGAAATTCGTCGGTAGTTTGCGGACTTGAGTGATGGCAATGGCGGGATCATCGGGATGGCGCTGGGTGTTCTGGCTAAGCGAGGGGTTGCGGGAGCGCTGCACGGGTTCCGTAGCGATTCCGTAGGGTTTCCGTAGCGATTGGAACACCGAAGCCGTCCCGAGTGAGTGGGCTTTGTGAGTCCGACCCCAGGAAGATCTGGGGCTTAATCCAATCGGGAATTCCCCCCCCCTGTTGGGTCCGTCAAAAACCCACCGCTTGGGAGTTTGCGACCTGTGACGGCGCTCGGTTTCGTCTCGCGGTCACTCGTCGAGTTTGAAAGCCAGTCCGTCAAGATATGAAAGAGACGAGTCAGGGATAAGCCCGATTAAGCTCGAGAATTCTGGCACTCTTCTCGGAGGTCTTCGCGGTTACGCCGAACTCGCTCGTCCCTTGCGATAATGAAAAACCATATTGCCTCGCGCTGAATTCGCCGAATTGTGGGGGAACGTTTGGGGTCAACCTTCGATCCACTCGCCAAGCGGCCTCAGCCAGGCCTTATCGGGTTCGTAGAACGCGCCGTGCCCGCCCCCAATCTCGATCAAGACTTCTTTGTGTTCGTCGATATCCGGCGAGCCGACGAAGAGGGCATTGCAGCTTCCAACGAGCGGATCGCTCTTCTCTCGAATCGAAAGTACTTTCCCGTGAAGCTGGGGGCCCTGTCCCGACTTCGGGCAGCTCGCCAACAGCACGTAGCGGATAGAAAATTCAAGCTTGGCCGAGACAGCTTGGGCGATACGCCCCCCCTTGCTGAAACCAATCACTGTAATTCGATCGGCCGGAACCGCTTGGGAAAGTAGTCGATTGATCTGGGTCGCGAGGTCAATCGCGTAGGTGTCCACATCCGTGTTCGCTTTGCGTTGTTCCGCGATGACCGTGTAGCCGCGTTCTTTCAGGGCCAGGAGAATGGCTTCGTACTCGTAGATGCCAAATCGCGGGTGATTGGGTCTGGGGCTGGCGCCCTCGCTGATCTTTCCGTGGAGATAGAAGACGTAATGCGTGTCGGAACGGGGGGTTCCGGGAATTTTGGAGAGGATGTCCGATTCAGCCCAAGCGTTTGACCCGGTAAGGACGAGCGCGATGGTCAACGTGTAGGTAGTCAACGTGTAGATGGTCCACGTGTAGATGGTCAACGTGTAGGAGATGATGGGCTTCATATGGATTTTCCCCCACGGCGCGGCGACTGCCCGATCAGAAGCTCGCTCACCCGGCCGGAAACGTACAACGGTTGCGCCCGTCTATTTGCGAGTCTTCAAGATTTCGGAATGTTCCGCCAGCGATTGTGGAGGGTGGCTGAGCCCAGTGGGGGCGAGGCATGGCGGAAGAGCAGCGAATTGACTAGCTCTATTCTGGCGGTTCCAGCAGGGACCGTGCGCTAGCCGAACCTGCGCGGATGCCCGACTTGAGGAAATTTCTATGCCCATCGTGAACTTCGGTTCCATTAATCTCGACTTCGTCTACCGGGTCGAGCGACTGGTGGCGCCGGGTGAGACCGTTCAGACCTTGAGCCAGCAGCGTTTCGCGGGGGGCAAGGGGTTCAACCAGTCGATCGCCCTGGCGCGGGCCGGCGCCCAGGTTCGCCATGTGGGAAGAGTGGGTGAAGACGGTCGGTGGCTTGTGAATATGCTCGCGGAAGAGGGGGTTGAGACGGGGGATATCGCATTCGCGATGACTCCAACCGGCCATGCGATCATTCAAGTCGATGCAAGAGGGGAAAACAGTATTCTGGTGCACGGTGGCGCCAACCGTGACCTGACGAAGGATGCGCTCGTGCGAGTCTGCGCGACCCTGAGCGCCGAGGACTGGGTTCTGCTGCAGAACGAGACCAACGCGCCCGCCACCGTTATGGCACTCGCAGGTCAGCGGGGCAGCAAGGTCGTATTCAACCCATCCCCCCTTGATGCGTCGGTGCTCGAGCTTCCCCTCGACGGGGTGGACACTTTCATCGTCAACAGCGTCGAAGGTCGAGGTCTCTCTGGAGAAGCCGAGCCGGGTCGAATTCTTGATGCGATGCAGGAACGCTATCCGAACGCGGCCACGGTTCTAACGCTGGGAGATCGCGGGGCCCTCTACGCACGAGACAAAATTCGGTTGGAGGTGGCTGCCGAAAGTGTGGAGGTGGTGGATACTACCGGAGCGGGGGACACCTTCGCGGGCTACTGGCTAGCGGAGATGGCGATCGGCGGGGACCCCGAGCGTGCGCTTCACTTGGCGTGCCGGGCGGCGGCCCGCTGCGTACAGCGCCCCGGAGCAGCGGTGTCGATACCCCTGCGTTCGGCACTGGAGCCGCCGACTTAGATTCTTTGGACATGGGATCAAGATTTGGAGCGTCCGGATATTGGCCGCTCGGTATTGCCATGGCGCCCAAGGGGCGAGATCCGTGTTGGAGCAGGGGATTCCTACCCGAGCCCGAAAGCTTGAGAATTCCGAGCTGGGTCAGCCCGCCGTGCAGCGAACGCGACGCCGGGTATGCTTGTCCCATGAATTTCATGAGCGTCGGGAATAACGAGAATCGGCAGCGGAAAGCGATTGCCGTACTGGTGGCTATCACCGTTCTTCTATCGATTCCCTTGTTTCAGAGCTTGAGCCAGCAATACACCGATTTCGGCGCTCATCTTAGGTTCGCGGCATCCCTGCTCAGAACCGGCAGTACCTCCTTGCCCCATTTTCTCTTCCAGTTCGGTGTCGCCCTTCTTTACTCGCTCGGTTTTTCACTCACCGGGAGCGCAATTCTGCTCAGCGTGATCGCCATGGTGGCGACGGCCCTCGTGCTTTATCTCATCATGAGAGACGTCGCCGAGCCGTGGGTCGCGGCCTCCCTCAGCCTGGCGCTCTTGGTGGTGGGGCCGCTGAGCCTCGTCACTCTGCCGGAGAGGGAACTCTATTTGGGCTACATCACACCGGGCGTCTTCCACAGTCCGACCTATGTGCTGCTGAGGCCAGCAGCGTTGGGCCTGTTGATTCTCGGGTCGCGGGCTTTCGATAAGAATGTCGGCGCTCCCCGTTGGGGGTTGGTCGCGACGGCCGCGGGGTTATCCGTATTTTCCTGCCTTTCGAAACCGAGCTTCCAGATTTGCTTTTTGCCTGGGCTGGGCCTTCTGACGGGCTTGGCCCTCTTGCGAAAAAGAGAGGTTGATCTTCGTCTCTGCGTGCTCGGTATCGCTTTGCCTTCCGTTCTGGTTCTGAGCTGGCAATTCTTTGTCGGTTTTTCTCAGGGAGGAACTTCTGGAATCTTTTTTGGACCTTTTCAAGTCATCGACTTCTTGGCCGACCGTGTTTTTCTCAAATTCCTTCTCTCCATCTTTTTCCCTGTCCTGGTGACGGCGGTTTGTTTCCGCGATGCGCGGCGTGATTCTCGGCTTGTTGTCGCCTGGTCGACGGCTCTTTTCGGTTTGTTCTACGCCTACTTTCTCGCCGAGTCTGGCGCCCGTTTTCCCCACGGAAATTTCCTCTGGAGCGGCTACATCGCGGTATTCGTCCTCTACGTCGCGTGCGTCCCCGTTCTGATTCGCCAGCCCAAGAGCGCCGCGAAAAAAATTTGCTGGGGGGTTTTTGGCCTGCAGGTGCTGAGTGGCACCATTTTTGTTTTTGGCCAGATGCAGGGCAATCGGTACGGCGAATGGTGGTAGCGCCTCAGCCCGTACCGAAGTTCTGGACGGCTTCGATGACGTCGGATTGCTCGGCTTCGTTCAGCCCGGCGTAGAGGGGCAGGCGAATAAGTTGGTCGCTGATTCTTTCGGTAACTGGGCACTGGCCACGTCGGCCTCCGAAGCTTTGCCCCATGGCGGAAAGATGCAGGGACTGATAGTGGAACACCCCGAGAATTCCGCGCGTAGCTAGGTGTTCGATGAGGCGAGTGCGGTCGCCACCCGAAGGCAAGATCGCGTAGAAGAGATGGGCGGGGTGGGTGCATCGGCGAGGTACATGGGGGAGTTCCACGCCCTGCTCCGCCGCCCAGCCCGAAAGTTCCGTTCGGTAGCGTTGCCAGATTTCACTTCGCCGCTTTTGGATTTTTTCACGAGATTCAAGTTGGGCGAGCAGGAAGGCGGCCAGAATTTCCGATGGAAGATAACTCGAACCGACATCTACCCAGGTGTACTTGTCTATCTGACCGCGAAGAAATCGGCTTCGATCGGTTCCCTTCTCGCGGATAATTTCGGCTCGCTCGACCCAATCCGATCGGTTGACGACCAGCGCCCCCCCCTCACCACAGATGAAATTTTTTGTTTCATGAAAACTCTGGGTGGCGAGGCAGCCAAAGCTTCCCAATGGTTTCTCTTGATAGGATCCGAGGAGTCCGTGGGCGTTATCCTCGATCACGGGCACTCCGGTGTCGGCGGAGATTGCCTGGATCGCTTCCATCTCGCAGGCGATGCCTGCGTAGTGGAGTACAACGATTGCCTTGGTGCGCTCGGTTATCTTCTCGCGCAACTGGGTCTCATCGATGTTGAGAGTATCGGGGCGGACATCGACAAAAACCGGTTTAGCCCCTCGCAGGGCGAATGCACCTGCCGTTGTGACAAATGCAAAAGAGGGGACGATGACTTCATCACCTTCCTTTACACCCAGCAGGAGCGCACACATTTCAAGTGCATGGGTGCACGAGGTGGTGAGGAGCACCGGATTCCCGCCAAGCCAGCTTGAGAGCAGTTCCGAGCAGCGCCGGGTGAGAGGGCCGTCTCCTGA
>DUCH01000492.1:8076-11467 GCA_012959865.1 Myxococcales bacterium
CCTCACCGACGATGGATGGGCGGTTGAAAGGGATCCGATACGCGCTCAATCGGTCGACTCCTTGCCCAGCCAGAGGTGATACGAGTTTTCGACCGAGATTGTCCGGAAACCGTTCGTCTCATAGAGCCGGGTCGCGTTGATGTTGCGTGCCTGGGTGACAACGCGAATCCGCGTGCAACCCTTGTCGGCGAGCCAGCCCATCGCCCCCTTGATCATGCCCCCACCATAGCCTCGGCCCGCCTCGTCGGCTGCTACGGCGACCAAACCAAGCCCCCCCAGCCCCGGCTCCTGGATTTCGCACGTCACGTACCCCACGGCGCGACTTTTCGGGCGAGCGACAACAACCCCCGCTGAACTTCCGTTGCAGGCGTTTTCGATCCAAATTTCGTAGAGAGCATCGCAACGTTGGGTGGGGAATTCCGGGTCCTGGTAGAACCGGCTGTCTGTGTGGCTCTTCTTGGCAATGGCGCGAAGGTGGGGGATGTCTTCGGCTCGGCCGAGGTCGATGTTCGCCGGGAGGTTGCGGTCTTCTTCGCCGGGGGCCTCGCGCTCTCGAGTGACCCGAACATCCACCAATCGAAATCCAGCCTCCTCGGCGGCCTGGACCTTCCCCGAGTCTCTCGCATCCACAAGGAGGTACAGGCATTCGATGGCTTCGTCACGGGCTCCGCCGAGAAGTCGTTGCACCGACCGGGCCGAAAACTCGGACTCCGCCACCCGAGCGATGCGGCGCTCGAAGAAATTCGAATCCCACTCGAGAAGGGAAAACCCCGAGCGGTCGATCATTCTCGACCGGGCTCCCCGGTGTCCGCAATCGGAACATCGCGGGCGGTGGTCGCCTCAACCGTGTAGGCAGGCTGCTCCATGCTCCGAAAATGCATGCGCGCAAGGTATTCACCAATGATTCCGAGGGCAAAAAGTTGGGCGCCCGAGAATATGGCCACGATGGAGGCCAAAAAGGGAAACCCAGGTACGCTGGTTCCTTCGAGCAAATATCGCCCAAGCACGAAGCCGAGAATCAGGATTCCGACGATGGTAAACGCGAAGCCCACGAGGCTGGCGATCTGGAGCGGAACGACGCTGAAACCCGTCATCATATTTAACGCGTGGACAATCAGGCGACGGACCGTGTAGTTGGATTCGCCATCTTGCCGAGCATCGTGCCGAACAGGGACAGACACGAATCGGTTGGTCCCCCAGGTGAGCAGAACGTCGATGGAGACAAAGGGACCTGGATAGTTGGCGAAGGCCGCACGCACCCTCGACCTGAAGGCGCGAAACGCACTGACTTTTAGTGCTGTCTCGGCCCCCATCCCGCCACTCAGGGCCACCTTGGTGATCCGCGAGGCCATATCGCGCCAGAGTCCGTGTTGTTCGCGGAGAGGCGTTCCGTAGACGACGTCGTGTCCCTGATCGAGTTGGGCCAGAAGCTTGGGAATCTCCTCGGGCGGATTTTGCAGGTCGTCATCAAGAGTGACGATGATGTCGTATCGGGCCCTTCGGATTCCGCACAGCAGTGCGTTGTGCTGACCATAATTTCGCATCAGCCGAACGCCCAGGAGCCATTCGCGAGTTGCTGCCAGATCTTCGATGACTCGCCACGTATCGGTATGACTGCAGTCGTCGACCAGGATGACCTCGTAGGCGTCGCTATGTTCGGCCAGAACGGGTTCTAGACGCGCAATCAGCTTTGGCAGGGCCTCGTCGCTATTGTAGACCGGGACTACGATGCTCAGGGTTCTTGCATCGGGCTCTATTGCCATATCGGACACCTTGCAAGGGAGTTCAGCAATTTTCTGCTCAGCCGGTTGACAGATCTGTGAAAACGAGTGAACTCGGTCGCACCCCGGGCCAGTGGGAACCGGCGTCGAAACGCGAGCCTAGCAGAGAGTAAGCGGCCCTTCATCGAATGGAACTCTACGAAACCTATCTCGAACTTCTCCGCGGCGGAGGGGCTGCGGTTCTGGGGCTCACATTCCAGACCGGCAGCGGCCTCTTTGCTCTTGGGTTGATCGGGCTCTGGCTCCCACTGGTGTTGATGGGCGGGAGTTCCTCGGCGGGGCCCGATGGCCAAACCCTCAATGGGGGTTTCCGACGGGATTGGGTTCTAGTGCTTCCCATCGCCACGGCGGCGGGGTTGGTGACCGCGGTGACTGTCTGGACCCTCTCCCTTTTCGCTCTTGGAAGTTTCTCGCTGGGAAATTGGATCCTCTACGCCGCTTGTCTCGTGGGTGCGGGACTGGCTTGGAGGGGCCGAAGGGAACTCACTCGAAATTTCGACAACCCCCTGGTCTGGCTCTGCGCCTCGCTCTTGGCCCTGGGGCTCGGAGTCTGGCAACACGCGGCCACTGAACTGCTCGTCGTCCAGGATGTGCCGCGTCTGGTTTTTTCTGATCTGCAACGCGACCTCGCTGCGCACGTCAATATGGCAGGGCTCGTTCGCGACGGTGGCTTGCCCATGCAGAGCTTGTGGGGCAGCGAGGACCAGGAGTTCTGGTGGCTCTCGCATACGGGCCACATCGTCCTGATCGCCGGCTTTTCCCAGTGGCTGGGGGTCAGCTTGTACCAGGCTTCCAGCATACTCTGGATCGCGGCAACGATTCTGATCGCGTGGGCGGCGCTTGCGCTCTTCGCCGGAACGCGAATCCCTGGGGTGGCGCGCGTGCTGCTCGTTCTGGGCACCCTGGTCTGGGGAGCCTTCACGTTTCCCGAAGTGCATCGGCTCTACGATCCGTTGCGCGAGCATATCGCCGGCGGATTTGAGCTCGACGCTCCGGGGTATTGGGTTGCGGGTCGGGGGTTCTGGAATCTTCCTCAGACGCTTTCGATTGCGCTCACGCTCTGCGGTTTGCTTTTGTTCGAAGCCTTTGCTGCGGCTCGTAGGTCGCGGGAAACGGGTTGGGGGCTTCTCGTGATCGCTACCGTTTTCCTGATAGGGGGCGGCTGGTCGAAGCCATCGCTGATCATTTTTTACGGTCCGGCCCTTATTCTATGGCTCGCCCTCAATCGCGCCGGAATGCGTGAGTACTCGTGTGTTCTCTTACCCTTGGCCGGGGGGGCTTTCGTCTACGCAATTCCTGCGCTCTTCTTCACTCTGCCCGAAGCGCCCCTCTGGCACCTCGCTTTCAATGGCGAGCAGTGGACGACCGTCTTCGGTTTTGCCCAGATGGCCAGTCCGAGTCTGGTGATTCTCTCCGCTGGGGCGCTGCTGCGCATGCTGAAGCAGCCCGGCCGGCCCAGCCCATCCAATCTCGGCTTCGGCCAGCCCGAAGATTTTCGGGTTCTGGACCTCGCGCTCTTGGCCGGCGGCGGGAGCTTGCTCTTTGCCTTGTTTTTCAGTGAAGACCAGTTCGTCGGATTCAAGGTATTTCAGCCCAATATCTGGTGGGGC
>DUCH01000493.1:0-61734 GCA_012959865.1 Myxococcales bacterium
GTTGGGGATCTTCGTGCCCTTCGTGCTCCTGCTCTACGGGTATTTTTTCGTGCCCACGCACTCCCAGGGCTGGATTGAACCTTGGGCTCTCGGCGCCCTGGTTCCCGCCATGGTGGCCATCTGGTTGATTCATCCGGGCCTGTGTCTCTCCTCCCTGGCATCGGGCGCTCGGGGACCGGGGCTTCGTCATTGGCAACTGGGCCTTGCACTGGGTCCGGCTGTTTTTCTTGTGGGCATCGCGGCCTGGTTCTGGGGGGATGTTCGCTTGGGGATGCTCTTTGGTTGGCTAGCGGTTCTGGGGTGGGCGGGGACGCTCTTTTCGGGACTCCTCGTGAGCACGGTTCCCTGGCTGATTGCGCGTCGGGACTCTTCGCGGGCCCCGGCCGACACCCTGGCTTGGCTTTCGGGGGGTTCGCACCTTTCGCTTGTCCTCCACGGCGCGGCCCTCGTGGCGGGCGCTGGGGCCATCCTCGCCCAGAGCGATCCCCTGTGCCGTCTGGCGGGGGGCTTGGTCTTCGTCGACGGGGCCTGGCTTCTGGTCCTCTTGACCCGAGTTCTGCTCGACGGGCGCCCGCGGGCCCAGGCCCAGGGGTGATATGATGGAAGCCGTTTTTCGAGCCTGAAAGGAACGCCTTGTGATCACTTCCATGGACGACTACTTGATCCACCAGACGCCCGAGCCCATCGCCCAGCCCGAGCCCACGGATCGGAATTTCTACGATCGGTACTGGATGAATGGGTACGACACGGCGGGCGGCTTCTTGTTCGAGTGCGGAATGGGGGTCTACCCCAATCGCAAGGTTCTGGATGCCCACTGGAGCGTCTCCATCGACGGGGTTCAGCACAGCTTTCACGGCTCGCGCCGGGCGCCGGCGGATCGCACCCAATCCACTCTGGGCCCCCTGGAAATCCGAGTGGTGGAACCCATGCGCAGCCTGCACGTGCGCCTGGCCCCGAACGAAACCGGCATCGAGTGCGATCTGACGTTTAGCGCCCGGACCTTCCCCCATCTCGAACCCAAGAACGTGATGTACGACGAGCGCCGTTGCATCATGAACACATCGCGATTCACCCAACTCGGGCGCTGGGAGGGTTACTTTTCGGTGAACGGCCAGCGCACGGACGTCCGTCCGGACACCACCTACGGGACCCGGGATAAATCCTGGGGCGTTCGGCCCGTGGGCGAGCCCGAAGCCGGCGCGCCGGGGCTGCTGACCAGTGAACCCGGGGTGTACTGGGTTTGGGCCCCGACCTTCTGGCAGGACGGTTTCTGCACCCAGTTCGGCACCTTCGAGGATCGCGACGGGCATCCCACCCAGGTCAGCGGGCATCGGGTCCCCCTGTACGAAAGCGCCGACGCAATTCCCGCAGAGGTCGACTCCGGAATCGTCGATATGGCTTCGTCGCGGCACAAAATTCACTGGCACAAGGGCACTCGCCTGGCCGAGCGTGCCGAGTTCGAGTTGACCCAGCCCGACGGCGATGTCCTCGCCTTCACCCTGGAGCCGATGATTCGCTTTCACCTGCTCGCATTGGGCTACCAACATCCCGAATGGGGGCACGCGGTCTGGAAGGGCGAAGAAATCATCGCCGGCGAATCATGGAAACTCGACGAGATCGATCTGCTGGATTACAAGCACATCCACAACCACCAGGTTTGCCGGGCCACCATGGGCGACCGCAAGGGAATCGCCACCCTCGAGACCATCGCGTTCGGTCGCCACGACCCCTCGGGCTTCGCGGGGATGCTCGACGGAGCGCCATGACGGTTCCGCCGACCGGCACCCCGGGCGGCTAGCCGTCTCCGTCCTTCTCCTCGTACTCGTCGATTAGGCCCTGGCGCATTTCGGCCTCGCGCTGTCGAATGGACCAGAAGCGCGGGGTACGCTTTTCCTGGAAGGAGGCGCCGCCCTCCTTGCCTTCGGGCATATCGAACCAGTCGGGATAGAACTGGCTCGAAATGATTCCCATTTCGTTGTAGCCGTCCATCTCCTGGTCGAAGCTGGCCTTTAGGATTTCCAGGCAGCCGGGGCTCTTTTCGAGCAACTCTTCGCACCACTTGTCCACTTCCTGCCAGATCTCATCGATGGGAAAGACCGCGTTAACGAGACCCATGTCGAGGGCCTGCTCCGCCGAGTAGCGACGGCAGAGCATCCACATCTCCCGGGCCTTCTTCGCGCCCACCACCTTGGTGAGGTAGGGGACGAAGAAGCCGTCGGCGGGACTTGAGACCTTGGGGCCCGCCTGGCCGAATTTGGCCGTGTCGGCCGCGAGGGTGAAATCGCAGCAATAGGCCATGTGGTTGTGGCCGCCCAGGCAATAACCCTGGACCACCGCCAACACGGGCTTGCGCGAATTCCGGATCAGGCGGTTGTGGGGGTAGCGATTGTAGAAAGCCTCGCGCAGCCCCCACTGCTCCCACTCCACGTCGCCTCCGGTGCCAAAATTCTTGCCCGCGCCGGCCACGATGATCACTCCGATCCGTGGGTCGTGGTTCGCGTCATAGAAGGCTCGAAACATCTCGTCCACCGTGGCCAGGGACATGGTGTTGTATTTTTCGGGCTTGTTGATCGTCACCCGGGCGATCCCTCCGCCGAGCCCCTGATGATGCTTTTTGTCGTAAAGAATCTCGTCGAAGGCCATTCCTTGGCCTTCAACCTGTTTCCACTCGGTCCAAGTCATCGGTCTGCCGGCTCCCCGTACGGACGTGTTCGCCCGTTGCTCATGGGCCCAGCCGGGCGAAGGGGACGAGGCGTCCCGCTGCCGGCCTGGGTTCAGTGAAACTGTCGAAATCTGAGTTGGTGTTCCTGGTTCGTCGCCCGCTACGGATTGCCCGCTGGCCGTCACCGCCCGCCGGAAGGGCTGCCCGCCCGGCGTTGAAAAGTCGGAACGGGAGATCTGTCGATATACCCATCGGACTCGGGAATGTCTATGCTCAGGGCATAGCCCAAGGCTGGGTACACCTCTACACCTCGCCTCCCCGGGCAGGGCACCGACCGACCCCCTCCGCGGCGCGCCGGTTGGCTTGTCCTTTGAATCCAGCGGGATGCGTTCTGCCTGACGTGAGAATCTGAATTGGAATCCAAGCCATGAAGTCGGCACCCTTCAAGTATGCCGCTCCCGCCACGATTGCCGAGGCTCTGGATATCCTCGGCGAGAACGACCCCGACGAGGTGAAACTCATGGCCGGGGGGCAGAGCCTGATGCCCCTGCTCAATATGCGCCTGGCCCGGCCGGAACTCGTGGTGGATCTGGGCCACGTTGCCGGTCTCGACTTCATTCGGGAAACCGCCGGGGGCGTGGCCATCGGCGCCATGACGACCAAGCGGGCGGTGGAGGAATCGGAGCTGATCCGAGGTGAGCACCCCCTTTTCTGGGAGTCCACCGTGGCCATCGGCCACCCGCCCATTCGCAACCGGGGAACGGTGGGCGGGTCCATGGCCCAGGCCGATCCGGCGTCCGAATACCCGGCGGCCGCCATCGCGTTGGACGCGGAGTTGGTCGCGGTGAGCAAGGCCGGCGAGCGAGTCATCGCTGCCGAGGATTTTTTCGTCACCTACCTGACCACTTCCCTCGAGCCCGGGGAAATTCTCACCGAGGTGCGGATTCCGCGTCCGGTCGTGGGGACGGGCTGGTCCTTTCAGGAAGTGGCGCGTCGTCATGGCGATTTCGCCATCGTGGGTGCAGTGGCCACCCTCCGGCTCGAAGGCGGGGGGGTGGTGGATCCGCGCATCGTTGTTTTCGGCGCTGCGGATCGAGCGATTCGGATTCGCGAGGCCGAAGGCCTGGTGTCGGGCCAACCCCCGACCGAAGAAAATTTCCAGGCGGCCGCCAATCGAATCGGCGAAGCCGTGGAGGATCCCCTGAGCGATGTGCATGCCAGCGAGGAGTATCGCCGCCATCTCGCCGTGGTGCTGGGCGGTCGGGTGCTGGGAGAAGCCGCCGAGAGGGCGAGCCGAGAAAGCGTAGGAGCTTGAGCCGATGACAGTTGCCTCTCAAGACCCATCCACATCGAGTCCCGGACGTCGCATCAAGCTGCGGGTGAATGGGGATGAGTACGAATCCGAGGTCGATCCGCGCATGACCCTGGTCGATTACCTGCGGGAGGTGCTCGGCCTCACGGCGACCCATGTGGGCTGCGAGCACGGGGTTTGCGGGGTCTGCAATGTTCTGGTGGATGGCCGGGCGGTTCGAGGCTGTCTGATGCTGGCCGTGCAGGCCGATGGACGCGAAGTGCGCACCGTCGAGGGCTTGGCTGAAGGGGGCAAGCTGCACCCGATCCAGGAGGCGTTTATCGAGGAGCACGGGCTGCAATGTGGGTTCTGCACCGGTGGCTTCATGATGGCCCTGTGCGAATTGCTCGAGAGCAATCCCAACGCCAGCCAGGAAGAACTCAAGGAAGTGGTGGGCGGACAGCTCTGCCGCTGCACGGGCTACAACTCCATCATGCGCGCGGCTCAGAACGCCGCGGCCAAAATGGGTGCCACCGGTTCCTGACCGGGGGCGAGAAGGGCAAGAGGATCGTCATCCGCATGGCCATTAAAATTCCCAAGAGCCCAGCCGATCTCCCCACCACCGCGCCGCGTTTCGTGGGTCGACGCCTTCGGCGAGTCGAGGATGTCGCTCTGTTGACCGGGCGCGTCGAATTTATCGACGACGTGGTGCTGCCCCGTATGCTGCACTGCGCGATCTTGCGGAGCCCCCTTGCCCACGCCCGGATTACCGGGATCGATACGACCCGAGCCGAATCCCTGGAAGGCGTGGAGGGGATAGTCACCGGAGAGGACGCCCAGCGCTGGAGCTTTCCCGCCCAGTCCTCGCCCGACGGTTGGGGGGTGCACTGTATTGCGGGCAGCAAGGTTCACTATGTGGGCGAGCCGGTGGCGGCGGTGGCGGCTTCGAGTCGCCGGGTTGCCGAAGATGCCCTCGAACTCATCGAAGTGGACTACGAACCCTTGGATCCGGTGGCGGATCCTTTCGAAGCCATGAAGCCCGACAGCCCCCGGGTGCTCGATGCCAACGCGAGCAATATCATGATGGACCGGGTCTTTACCTGGGGCGATGTGGACTCCGCCTTCGCCGACGCGGCCCATGTCTTTCAAGAAAAATTTCGTTGGAATCGCCTGGGTGCCAATCCTACAGAGACCTTCGGCTGCATCTCGGCTTGGGATCCGATGGGGCTCGACCTCACCATTCGCGGCAGTATCCAGTCCGCCGGGATGTTTGGTTTGGGCAGGGCGGCCACTTTCGGGCTCCCCTCCAACAAGGTCAATATTATTTCTCATCCCCACGGCGGGAGCTTTGGGGGCAAGGGGGGCACCCGGGGGTGCGACATCAGCTGTCTGCTCTCGCGCAAGGTCGGCGGTCGCCCGGTGAAGTGGATCGAAGATCGCGGCGAGTACCTGCTCTCCGGGGGAAGTCAGGCCTGGGATCGGCACTACGACGTTTCGCTGGCGGTGGACGCCGGAGGAATCGTCACCGGTTTGAAGGTGGGTCTCGTGGACGATCTTGGCGCGACGGGCGAAGCCTACGGGGCGATCTCCGCCGCCAAGCCCCTGGCGGCCTTTACCGGGCCCTACACGATTCCCGTGGCGCAATACGATCTCAAACTGGTGGCGACCAACAAGCTGCCCTGCGGCCCCTATCGCGGCATGGGGCCGCCGCCGCACTTTTTTGTTCTCGAACAGATGATGGACCGGGCGGCGCGGAGTCTGGGCGAGGATCCCGCCGAATTCAGGCGCAAAAATTTCATTCCTTCGGATCAGTTCCCGTACACGATCCCCAGCGGAAACGAATACGACAGTGGCAACTACGACGAGGTGCTCAATCGGGTTCTTGCCCTCGCCGACTACGAGGGTCTTCGCGCCGAGCAGGCCCGGGCTCGGGCCGAGGGGCGATTGGTGGGCATCGGTGTGGCGAGCGCCATCGAGCCGGGCGTCTTCGATTGGAATGCCTACGCGATCGTCGGAATGCCGGGCACCGGGGTGCCCGAAGGGGCCACGGTGAGCATCGACATCATGGGCATGGCTACGGTTCGGGTGGGATTCTCCTTGGAGGGGCAGGGCCAGTACACCCTGGTCAGCCAGCTGGTGGCCGATTATTTCGGCTACGAGATCGAGTCGGTTCGGGTGGTCCAACTCGATACTCAGTCGGCGCCTCCGTCGTTTGGACCCGGCGGCAGCCGGCTCGGGGTGGCTATTACCGGCGCGGTCCTCGGCGCCTGCGAGCGAATTCGCGAAAAGATGTGTCGAGTGGTGGCCGGGGCGATGCAGACCGAACCCGAAAATATCGAATTGATGGATGGCAAATTCCTATTGAAGGGTGCGCCGGGAGCCGAGATGACCGTGGCCGAGGTGGCGGGCATGATGCTGGCGCGCAGTGATCTCCTGCCCCCGGACGTGGATCCTCGACCCGAGGCGACCCATGTTTGGACCGCCCCGGGGCGGACTCCCGCCGACGAAGAGGGCCGGGCCAAGAGTTACCTCACCGCCGCCCACGCGGTGCATATTGTTCAGGTGGAGATCGACGGCGACACGGGCATGGTCGAGATTCAGCGCTATTGCCTGGCCGACGATTGCGGCACCCGGCTCAATCCCGAAACCGTAGAGGGCCAGACGGCCGGAAGCGTGGTCCAGGGCATCGGTGCCGCGCTCCTCGAGGAGTACGCCTACGATTCGGACGCCCAGCCGCTCTGCACCAGTTTCATGGACTACCTGATGCCCACGGTTTTCGACGCCCCGGAGATCGAAATGGTGGCCGTGGAAACCCCGTCTCCCTTTACGCCTCTGGGCGCCAAGGGCTGCGGAGAGGGCGCGATGCACACCACACCGGCGGCGGTTATGTGCGCCATCAACGACGCCTTGGCGCCCCTGGGCACCTCGGCCCGGGAAGTGCCCGCCGCCCCCAAACGACTTTGGAAGCTCATCCAGGAGGCCCGGAAAGGGACAGCGTCCTGATTCGGGTCCCCGCACAGCGTTCAGACCATTCACTGCCCCAACAGCCAAGAGGAGAGAAGACGTGGCCGACAACGATCATTTTGTGGCGCTATCCGAATGCCATTTCATGAACCCCCAGACCATGGAGGAGCTTAGCTACTACCCGGGAATGCCTCGTTGGTGGGACAGCGTGAATGGCGTCATGCGCGCCTGGGCGGATCGTGACCTCACCGCCGAGGATGCCGAATGGCCCGCTCCTGTCGCTGAGGAATTGATCAAGCACATGGACATCGCCGAGGTCGACGTCTGTTTCTGCCTTCGCGAAGGCATGATGGACGTGAGCGGACAGACGGCGCCGCTCTCGACCAACGGCTTCATGATGCAGCAGATTGCTCCCTATCCCGATCGCATGTATCTCGAATGCATGGTCGGGCCCATCATCCGGCGCGGCGTCGACAATGCGATCTGGGAACTCGAGTACATGGTCAAGGAATGCAACGCCAAGCTCTGCAAGGTTTACGCACCCGAAGATCTCGGGGGCCTTGATGACAAGCGGCTCTGGCCCTTCTACGAGAAGGCCTGCGAACTCGACGTCGCGCTGACGGTCCACACAGGAATGTCCTATGTGGTGCCGCAGCCGAGTTGTCATACCCATCCCGATCGGCTGGATCAGGTATTGCTTGATTTTCCGGAACTCAAGATCATCGCGTATCACATGGGTTGGCCCCATACCGAGGAACTCATTGGTCTGGCGGGTAAGCACACCAATCTCTACCTCAGTATGTCGGGGATCATCGGTTGGTATGCGCGCTCACCCTACCGGGGCTATCACGCCATCGGGACCGCACTGCAGTGGGTGGAGCCGCACAAGATCGTGATGGGCCTGGATCTCACCTTCGACGACATGAAGCGCGTGGTTGATTGGGTGCGGACCCTGCAAATTCCCGAGGAACTTCGGGAGCAATACGGTTACCTCGAGATCACCGAGGATATGCGCCGGGGCTTCCTGGGTGCGAACCTCGCGAAGCTGGCCAAGATCGATACCAAGAAGCGGGTTTGAGGGGAAACGGATCGCCAGCATGAAGGAAGCCTGTATCGTCGGAATCGGGGAAACCGATTATTGTCGCAAGCCCGGTTCCGGGCTGAGCCAACTCGGCATTCAACTCCAGGCGTCGACTCGAGCCATCGCCGAGGCGGGCCTCAAGGCTTCTGAAATCGATGGCATCATGCCCTTCCCGAACCTGGGGAGGGCAGAGGAGATCGCCGCCAATCTCGGCTGCGAGAACCTTCGCTATGCGGCCACTATCCACATGGGGGGCGCGGCACCGGCCGCGTCCCTCCAAGCCGCAGCGGCGGCGGTGAACTCGGGCATGGCGAACTACGTCCTGCTGCCCGCCGGCTGGAACGGGTACTCGGGGGCGCGGGTACGACAAACGGTCTCACAGGATGTCTCGTCGATTCCCGGCGGCGCAATCGCCCGGGACTACTACCTGCCCTTTGGGTTTACCGCGCCTCCCCAGTGGTATTCGGTCTTGGCGCGTCGTCATATGCACGAGTTCGGCACCCGAAGCGAGCAATTGGGCGCCATCGCGCTCACCATGCGAGAGCACGCTCAGCTCAACCCCAAGGCGGTGATGCACGGCAAGCCCATGACCCTGGATGACTACATGGCCTCTCCTATGCTCGCGGACCCCTATCGCTTTTTTGATTGCTGTCTCGAAACCGACGGGGCCGCGGCGGTGGTGGTGACCAGCGCCGAACGCGCCCGGGACTTGTCGGCTCAGCCCGTTCGCATCTTGGCCGCGGCCTGTGGGCAGCCCTATCCCGCCGACGAAATCACCAATCGGCGCGATATCTTCAAGACGGGCCTCAGCATCGCGGCCCCCGAAGCTTTCGGCAAAGCCGGGTTAACCCCTTCGGATGTAGACTTTGCGATGATCTACGACTGCTTCACTTTCGAAGTGCTTCAGCAACTCGAGGAGATGGGGTTCTGCAAGCGGGGGGAGGGCGGCCCCTTCGTGGAAGGGGGCCGGATCGCATTCGGGGGTGAATTGCCCGTCAATACCCACGGAGGACTTCTTTCCGAAGCCCATGTCCTGGGGATGAGCCATATCGTCGAAGCCGTTCGCCAACTGCGCGGCGATTTGGGGGAGCGCCAGGTCGAGAATGCGAGTGTGGGCGTAGTGACCGGTTGGGGTGATTTCGGAGACGGCAGTCTGGCGCTGCTGGCCCGATGATAGAGAGGGGCTCAATGAGCGAATACAACGGCCCGCTGCCCGTCCTTGAAGGTCACAGCGCGGATTTCTACGGCTATTGCAAGCAGGGTGAGCTGCGCTTTCAACGGTGCGGTGGGTGCGACGCCTGGCGTCACGTGCCCCGGGAAATGTGCGCGGAATGCGGCAGTTGGGACTGGGCATGGGCGCTTTCCAGCGGTCAAGGCGAAATCTTCACGTTTACGGTGGTGGGTCGGGCTCTGCATCCTGCTTTCCGGGAAGCCGCCCCCTACGCGGTCACGGTGGTGGAAATGGACGAAGGCGTTCGCGTCTTGAGCCGGGTGGCCGACGTGAAGCCCGAAGACCTCGAGATCGGAATGCGTGTCCGGGTGGGCTTCGAGGCCGTCACCGAGGCCATCCACCTGCCGGTGTTTTATCGCCTGCCCGGCTAGCAAACCGATCGGTCCCGATCAGAGAGAAGCGAATCGCGCGAGTCAATCCAGATTGGAGTTCAACCTTGGAACTGCCCAAAGAAATCCTCTACGAGAAGAAAGACCACGTGGCGATCATCACCATCGACCGCCCGGACGCCCTGAACTCGCTCACAGCGGATATGCTCCTGGGTATCGAAGCCGCCTTCAAGGAATTCGACGGCGATCCCGATCTCTGGGTGGCAATTCTGACCGCTTCGGGGGAGAGGGCCTTTTCTTCGGGGCTCGACCTCAAGGAGGCCGCCCCCATGCTCACCGGCGGTGATCAGCTGGGCTTTGAGGATTGGACCAAGCGCCAGTTCTCCGACGTCTACAAACCGGTCCTTTGTGCGGTCAACGGTTTCTGCATTGCGGGCGGAATGGAGATGCTCCTGGGCACCGACCTGCGAATCGCCTCGGAGCACGCGACCTTTGGTTTGGGCGAGGTGAAATGGGGTCTTGTCCCTCTCGGTGGCACCCACATCCGCCTGCCCCGCCAGATCCCCTGGGCGATGGCGATGCAGCTTCTGCTCACGGGCAAGAGTATCGACGCCCAGCGGGCCTACGAAGTGGGTCTCATCAATGCCGTGGTTCCCGCCGACCAGTTGATGGAGACCGCCCTCGATTGGGCGCAGAAAATGTGCCGCAACGGTCCCCTGGCCATGCAGACCGCCAAGGAGATCGCGGTGCGCAGCCTTGAACTCGAGAGCGGTTTCGTGCTTGAGAAAGCCCTGGGCCAGAAAGTTCTCAACTCCGAGGACGCCAAGGAGGGGCCGCGCGCATTCGCGGAGAAGCGCCCGGCAGAGTTCAAGGGTCGCTAGCCGGGGCCGAAGCCTCGGTTGGAAAGTTGGAAGACTGCCGCGGACTTTGCCGGCGAATCCACGTCGGGAAGGGTCCGGACCGCGTATCGGGCTTGGGGAGCGATTTCGAAACGCGGTGAGGACGGCCGTTCAGGGTCGCTGACCAGTACGGGTCGGCCGCCTTGGGCCAAACTTTGAAGTCGTGCCCACTGCGAGGGCTGGTAGAGCACGTCGCAGGCCAGCAGCACATCCCACTCTTCGGGCAGGGCGCCGCTTGTGACCAGTTCGACTTCGTTGCTGGCCGCGTTGCGCGCTGCCGCCACCCGGGCCTCGGGGTCGGAGTCGACACCCATCACCGAATCGGCGCCGGCCAGCCCCGCCGCAATGGCGGCGACCCCGGAGCCGGTTCCGAAATCGACCACGCGCCGGCCGCGGACCCACTCGGGCTGATCGAGGAGGAAGCGCGCCATGGCCTGGCCGCTGCCCCAGCAAAAGGCCCAGAAGGGGGGGGCATGAAGTTGACCCAGGCCGAGGCACGTTGACTCGAGGTCGACCTGATCGCCCAGAAGCCAGAGACCCAGTTCGGGGCAGAGGGGAGGCCGTTGATATTCCAGGCTCTGCGCGAAAGCGCGCAAGGGCGGCGGTTCGGCGAGTTCGTTTTGGAGAACGAGGGGTTTCACAATGGATTCCTCATCGGACATGCGGTCGCCGCCGACGTGTGGAAGCCCTGAGCCTAGAAGAGGAAACCCGGTTGCGGTCTGCAACCCGTTGCTGCGGGATGGGCTAGGCGCAGCGCGAGGCGCAAACCCGGACGCGCAGCTGCGTGAGATCGAGGACCTCGCCCAGAAACTCGGTTTCGGTATCGACGAAATGCATGAGATTGCTGCCTTGCCCGATGCACGGCGTCGGTGGCGGAGGCTCGAGCCACTCACCGGTCGCATCGCGCATGTGGCGACGGTCGCTGCGGAATTCGCGTCGGTAGAGATCGGCGGACAGCCAGCGAAAGCGAGGTGCATGGCTGCTGTGAGACGGGGGGAGCGGCCGGAAGGCGGCGTCGAGGTAGGCCGCTGCCGTCACCGGCACGCCCAGGGTCGAGTCGGGATCGTAGATCCACCAGGTCTCCGCTTTTCGGGCCAGCCCAACGACATGGTAATCCCAGAGAACGGGTTCGGTGGTCGAGGCCGCCGCGCGTTGCTGCCAGATTGCGACCGAGCGCCGGGCGTTCGAGACGAAAACGACACTGGCTCCTTCGAGTCGGCCCAGTGCTCCGCCGCAGCGATGCCAAATATTCTCTTCGCAGTAAAAGGGCCAATCGTGGGCGGCGGGATCGGGCACGGGCGAAAAACTAGCCGGGGGAGTCGGGTTTCTGCCAGAGCGGCTTATTGCCGCTTCGTGCGCGAGACTGGGGTCCGCATGCGACGTGTATCCTTCGATGAACTCGATGCTCTCTCGGGCGACTGGGACGCCCGGGTGGCCCAGGATGCCGGCGTGGACGCTTTCTGCTCGCGGAGTGCGTGGCAGATCGCCTTCGCCCGGGCCTTCGAACCCGATCGAGTCCTCTGGCTGGACCACCGCGATGAGGCCATGGTGGTTCTGGCCGAGCGCGCCAATGGGGTTCTGGAGTGCCTCGAAAATATGTGGGGCTTTGGGACGCCGCTGATCGGTCCCGGCGCCGCCGAGTTGGTGTCTCCGTGGTTGCTCGAGCGTCCCCGGCCCGCGGTTCTGCGGGGCCTGCCCGCGACCCGGGAGCTTCTCGCGCCGCTGGTCGAGTCCCTCGCTCCCAGCTACGAGTTCAGCGTCCTGCCGCCGACCACGCGATTCGTGGCGCCCTTGGCCGAAGGTGTCGAGGGGTGGCTGGCCGGTCGCCGACCATCGTTCCGTCGCAATCTTCGCGCCGCATTGCGCCGGGTGGACGCCGCAGGGATCGAGTTTCGTTGGAGCGAAGTGAATTCCGAAGAAACAATGAAAACCCTCTACGCCACGATACTCGACGTGGAGGCGCGGAGTTGGAAGGGACTCAGGGGAGAGGGCGCAGGGACCGGGCCCATGGAGGAATTCTACCGGAGACTCTGGCCCCTGCTCGTTCAGAGGGGGCGGCTCGGGGTCTTGCTGGCCGAACGCAATGGGGTCGCCGTGGGGTATCTCCATGGCGGCCGGGTCGGAGACCATTTTCGCGGTTTGCAGTTCAGTTTCGACCAGGCCCACGCAGACGTGGGCTTGGGAAACGCGTTGCAATTTCGGGCGTTGGGCCATTTGGCCCAGGCGGGAGTTCGCAGCTACGACCTGGGCGGGTTCTCGGACTACAAGGGGCGTTGGGGCGACGAAGGTCTTCAGACGATGGGTCTTGTGCTTCGTCCACGGAACGCCGCCGGCACATTGGATTAGATTCTTCGGCGCCGTGCGCGACTCCCGGTCGAGTTCACGCGGACTGGGAGCTAAGAATTCGCGGATTTTTTCTGGCGTTCGAGTTGGGCCTGGCGGAGAGCCTCAAATTTTTCGCGCTCGATGGATATAAAGATTCCGCTGGACTCGGCGACGAGAAGGTCCCCGGCGTAGAGTTCTCCCGAGTTGTAGATCTTCCGACCGTCCTGGCGATCGAAGCGCGCTTCCAGTCGCAGGGGCACCTCCAGGGGGGTGGGCTTTCGGTACCGGACAGTGATCTCGCCCGTCATTCCGGGCACGCCCGAAAAAACGCAGGCCAGGCCGAGAGCCTCGTCGAAGGTGGCGGCCACGTAGCCTCCGTGCACGCAACCCGGGGCGCCCTCGTAGGCTCGACCGAAATAGACACTGCCGTGGACGATCTTGGACGCATGATCCGGGTCCAGGCTGACCGGTGGCGCCAGAGGGTTGGAGCGCCCCACCACCGGGCTTCGGTCCATGAACATTTCCATGCCGCCGGCCAGGGAACCCTCGGCGATGCCGGGCAGGTTGGTCATGCGCGGCTGAATCTGAAATCGTTCGGCGCTCTCCCGGACCTGAGCCGCGATGGCGAGGAGCTCCTCTTCGGGGGCGTCCGTGGCGCACAGACAATCCATCAACTGGCGGATCGAGTCGGCCAGGACGCGTTTCGCCGGCCAAGTCCCCGGGGCCTGCTCGAGTTGTTCGCGGTAGTTCGCTATGCGGTCGATGGAGTCGTCGATTTCGCTCACTCTATTTCCCTACTCGATATTTTTTATGGGTGGAGGATCTGAGAATCTATGGGGGGAGAAGATCGAGCTCTAGTAGATAACCTGAGCCTCTTTCAGCGCCTGATAGCGGGCTTCGTCCAGGCCGAGCAAGTCGAGAAAAACGCGATCGTTATCCTGGCCAATCCAAGGTCCGGGAGTGACTCGGGGGACACTGCGGCTCATTTTCACGTAGGCGTTGTAAATGGTTTCCCGGTAGCCGAGGGGATGGTCCACCTCGATGAATGTCTTTCGCGCGGTGTAGTGGGGGTCATCGAGGAGATCGGCAACGCCGAGCACGGGTGCTGCAGCGACGCCTGCAGCCTGAAGTTTTTCCGTGACTTCGCGCGCATCAAACTTCTGGGTCCAGTGCCCGATTTTTTCGTGGAGGGCATCTATATTTTTCAGGCGCTGGGCGAGCCCGGAAAACTCGGGCGCCGACGCCCACTCGGGAGCCCCCATGGCGGCGACGAGTCCGGTCCATTCGCTTTCTTCCTGGGCCACGATACTGACCCAACGGTCCTCGCCGCTGCATGGAAAAACGCCGTGGGGCGCCGCCATGGCCAGGGGGTGGCGGTTGCCCAAGGGTCCGGCGACTCGCTTGTTGAGCGCGTAGTCGGCGAAGGCCGGCCCCACCATCTGCATCACCGCTTCTTGCTGGGAAAAATCGATCTGTTGTCCCTGGCCCGTGCGGTTTCGGTGGGCGAGCGCGGTGAGAATCGCGAAGGCTCCAAAAATTCCGTTGTAGGGGTCGGAAAAGGCATTCTCGACCGGGAGAATGTCGCCTTCCGCGTACCCCACCAAGCTATCCAGCCCGGTTGTAGAGGTCAAACTGAGTCCATAGGTGCGGACATCTTTGAGCGGGCCGTAGAGTCCGGCCGCGGGCATGGAGAAGAGGATGACATCCTCCTTCACGCGCTTGAGTTCCTCGTAGCTGAAGCCCAGTCGGTCCATGACTCCGGGGCCAAAATTTTCCACCACCACGTCGCATTGGGCGATGAGGTCCAGGGCGAGTTCTCGGGCCTCGTCTTGTTTGAGGTTGAGGCTCACGCTTCCATTGCCCGCCCAGCACGCGTTGTTGGAAAGGCTTCGGTTGGGGTCGCGTTCGCCCCCGGCGAAGGGGGGGAGGGTACGGGTCATGTCCACCCGGGCGTAGGACTCGATCTTGTAGACATCGGCGCCCAGGAACCCGAGGGTTTGCCCGGTGACCGGGCCCGCCCAGACCCAACCAAAATTGGCGACCTTCAAGCCATCCAGGGGCAGTTTGCCGCCGGGACCAGCGGGGATAGGGGAACGGGAAGCGGAAATTGAAGCGGAAGAGGAAGAGGAAGCGGAAGAGGAAGAGGAAGTTGAAGAAGAAGCGGCTTCGCGGACCTCGCGGGTATGCTGGCCCAGGGTCGGCGCGGCCCGACTCGGCCCGCCGGGGGTTTTGGACAGTTTGAAGGGCGCTCCCAGGGTTCGGAAGCGACCGAGTTGGTCGTGTTCGAGTTCGACGATATAGCCCCGTTCCTTGAGGTGCGGGTGCTCGGCGGCTTCGGCCACGGTGAAAACCGCGGTGATGGGGCAGCCCGCTGCCTGGCAGCGGTCCATGATTTCCATCTTCCCGTGTTCGGCACACCACTCGTTGACCATGGAATAGATGAGATCGGCGTTTTCGCCCCGAGTGAACATGTCCTGAAACATTTCGAGCTGCATCCACTCGGGGTCGCCCATGACCTCGCGCAGACCATTCCATTGGCCACTTTCCAGGGCCAGCATCCACACGTGGCCGTCCTTGCAGGGCACGATGCTGGCGGGTGCGGCGAGGGGCATTCCGATACCGGTTCGCTTGTCGAAAGCGCCGTCCTGGGCGAAGCCGCCGATGTTCTGTCCACCCACGAATGCGGCCGCGATGGCTTCGGCGCACGAAACGTCGACTTGCTGGCCTCCGCCCACATTCTCCCGGCCCAAAGTGGCAGCCAGTCCCCATGCCGCCGCGCTCACGGCGCCAAAGAAGTCCGCCGCGAAGGTGCCGTGCTCCAGGGGCATTTCCCCGGGTCGACCGCAGTAGCGGTCGCTGGCCCCGGTGAGGTGGTAGGCGTTGAGGTCGTAGCCCTTCCAGTCCGCGTAGGGGCCCGTCTGACCGAAGGCCGTAATGGAAATCATCACCAGCTTGGGATTGAGGGGTTCGAGCCGTTCCCAATCGAGTTCGTGTTCGCGTTTCCAAGCGGGGGTCATGTTTTCGATCAGGACGTCCGCCGAGCGGATCAGATCGCGGAAAGCGTCTCGCCCCTGGGATGTTTCGAGGTCCAACTGCACGGATCGTTTGTTGGTGTTGAGAAAATGGAAGAGGCCGCTTTTTTCCGAATGGGGGACATCCCCCGGAAACGGGCCCCAGGTGCGCGAGGAATCCCCGGCATCGCCGAACTCGACCTTGATGACGTCGGCTCCAAAGTCCGAAAAGAGTTTGGCGCAATAAGGTGCTGAGACGCTCTCTCCCAGCTCGATAACCTTGATTCCCTCCAAGGCGCCTGCGGACATAAGTGCTTCTCCTGAAGGGCTAGCGAAGGGTTAGCGGGCGGACTTTCCGAACAGCCGCCGGAAGAAATTCACCACCATCTGCCAAAGGGTGCGGGCCAGAAGCGCGCCCACCGCCAGCGCCTCTTCGGCTTCGGGTGCCGGAGGCGTCACCGCGTCTGTGGAAGCTTCGGCGGACATCTGCGTCTTGGCGTTGCTCGAAAATTGTTTGAAGAGTTGGGCGGACACGCCCTTGATCATCCCCCGACCCATCTGCATGACCTTGCCGGTCAGGTCGACTCTGACATCGAATCGGAGTTCGGTACCGCCCTCGGCGGTTTCGCTGAGTTCGACGTCCAGACTGCCTTTGGCGGTTCCGCCCCCGGTCTCACGCCCCTCGCCCTCGATCCGCATGGTGTGCGCGGCGGGGTCGATATGCGAGAAGACCACCTGGCCCTTGTAGGCCGTGGTAATCGCTCCGAGTTTGATCTTCGCTTTGCCGTGGAAGGTCCGGGCGTCGATTTCTTCGACGATTTCGGCGCCGGGCATACACCCGGCGACCCGCCGGGCATCGGTGATGAACGCCCAGGCGATCGCCAGGGGGACATCGACCTGCATCGTTTCAGTAATTTCAACGGCCAAATGGGGTCCTTTCGCTGACGAATCGAGTCCTTGCCCGAAGGCTGTGTCCCCGCTTAGAGGGGAGGGTTTCCGGGCGAACTCAGTGCCGCTGAAACTTTTTGCGGCTGTTCCTGCTGGGTCTGCGGGCTGGCCCGCGCAGCCCTGGGGGCTAATTCAATCGGGAACGCCCACGATCGGCTCGACGTTCTCGCCTCGACGTTCTCCCGAGGACGAATTTTCCGCCCTTTCTTGATTTTTTTACGCGTTCGGGAAGGTTTCTATTGATCGGTCGGCAGGCCTGAATGCCACCCTCGGGTTCATTCGGAGAGGCTTGCCCGACTCAGCGGCCGAGTGTAGCGGGCGCCAAGGTTGCGACCAACGCGGCGAGGTTGGTAGTTTGCGGTCGGCTAAATGGAACCCACACGCGAGATCTACTGGAACATCGTCGGCGGGCCCGCAATTTATGGCCTGGCCATAATCGCAGTGGGGCTGTTGCTCCGCGGGATCTGGCGCCGTAGCCAGCTCTGGCGCCAGGGCACGTCGGAGCACCGGACGGACCGGCTCGCCGAGCGGTTGCGCGGGCTCCTCATCGAGGTGTTCGGCCAGCGTCGTCATCTACGCGATCCCTTTCCAGGGGTGGCCCACCTGCTGATCTTTTACGGCTTCCTGGGCGCTTTTATCGCGACGACGCTGATCGCGCTTCAGGAGTGGACGGGAATCCACTTCATTGCCGGCCCCTTCTATCTCTATTTTTCCCTCTTCGCCGATATTGCCGGAGGGATTGGGTTGGTGGGTCTCTCCATGGCGCTTTATTGGCGGCTCATCGTTCGCCCGGATCGCCTTCATTCGGTGATGGACGATTGGGTTGCCCTGGGGCTGCTCTTTCTGCTCTTCATTCAGGGCTTCGTCGTCGAAGGGATTCGAATCGAGTCCACGGAATTGAACTCCGCTCCCGAGGTCGCCCGCTGGTCGCCCATTGGCTACGCGGTGGCCCTGATGTTCCGGGGGGTCGATTCCGCCAGCCTGCTGACGCTCCATCGCGGGCTCTGGTGGTTTCATGCGGTGACGGCCATCGCCTTCATCACCTATTTCGTTTATGGGAAATTCACCCATGTCATTTACGGTGCGGGAAATATTTTTCTGCGGAATCTGGGCCCCATGGGCAAACTTTCGCATCCCGACATTGACCAGTTGTTGGACGAGGACGAGGAAGCCCTGGATCGGCTGGGGGTCGGCCAACTCGATCGATTCAGCTGGAAGGCCCTGATGGATGTCGACGCCTGTGTGAATTGCGGGCGTTGTGAGTCGGTTTGTCCCGCGACGATCAGTGGCTCGCCTCTGAGCCCGCGGAAACTGATCCAGGATATGCACGGGCATCTCGACAAGTTGGGTGGGTCCATGCTGGCTGGCGAGGCGGTGTCCGATGCGCTCCCTTTGATGGGCGAAGCGGGTGATGCGAGTCAGCCCGCTGTGCTCGAAGCCGAGCTTTGGGGCTGTCGGACGTGTGGGGCGTGCATGCAGGAGTGTCCCATGTACATCGAACACGTGCCCAAGATCGTCGATATGCGGCGGCATCTGGTGATGACCGAATCGAAAATGGGCGAGGATGCCCAGGCGTTTCTCAAGAATATGGACGACCGGATGCATCCCTTTGCGGGGGCTTCCCGGGACCGAGAGGAATGGTTCGAAGATCTGGACGTCAAGGTATTCGGTCGGGGAGATCGGGCCGAATACCTCTTTTGGGTCGGCTGTGCGGGTTCCATGGTGGATCGCAACATCGAGGTCAGCCGCTCCATGGTGAAGGTGTTGGACGCGGCGAACGTCGATTTCGGTCTTCTCGGCGCAGAGGAGGTCTGCACCGGCGATCCGGCTCGGCGGGTGGGCGGCGAACTCACCTACCAGATGTGCGCGAAGGAAAATATCGAAAGCTTCGAGCGCTACGGGATCAAGAAGGTGATCACCACCTGTCCCCACTGTTTCAACACGTTGAAGAACGAATATTCGGATTATGGCGGTGAACTCGAGGTGGTCCATCACAGCGAGTTGATCGAGGAACTGCTTCACAGCGGCCGACTGACGCCGAAGAAAAACCTGGATAGCGTGACCTACCACGACCCCTGCTATCTCGGCCGCCACAACGAAGTCTACGAGGCTCCGCGCACGGTGGTGGAGAGCGTGTCGGAGAAGGGCGCGTTCGTCGAACTCGAGAAGAGTCGGTCGAAATCCCACTGTTGCGGATCGGGTGGGGGCTACGCGTGGATGGACGACAACCCCGAGAAACGTATCAACCAGGAACGCTTCGAACAGGTTCAGGGCTGCGGAGCGAAGACCGCAGCACTCTCGTGCCCCTTCTGCATGCAGATGTTTGCCGATGCGAGCAGCGCTCTCGATCCCGAGGGCGAGGTCCGGGTGGCGGACATCGCGGAATTGGTGGCCGAGTCCCTGGAGGACTAGCGGCTCCGGTGGGGTCTATTCCCATGCGGCGCTTGCCCCTTGCGGAGCTTATCCCTTACAGCGCTTAGCCCTTAAGACGCTTAGCCATTGCGGATTTTGAGGTTTCGGGTGACGACCATGAGCGCGAGGATGACACCCAGCAGTATTCCCAGAACGCCGCAGAGAACGGCGTAGACCGCGTGCCAGCCCGCGCTTTCGGCGACGGCTCGAACCATCCACACAGCGCTGGATCCCACCCCGAACGTCAAGATGAATTTCAGTCCATAAGCGGTGGAGCGCCAGCGCTCGGGCGTGAGCGCGGCGAAGAGACTGTTTTCGATGGGCTGCATCCCCAGGGCGAAGAAGGCGTAGATGGCCGATGCGATGAGCAGAGGCCATTCGGTCGCGGAGGCGATCACCACCAGGGCGGGCAGACTGGCCAAGTGATATCCGAGGTAGCTGATTCTGAGATCGAAGCGGTCGGCAATCCGCCCACCCGCGTACTGCCCGAGGGTGCCCAGCAGCATGGCGAGGGAAGCCGCCAGGCCGTAGCCCATGAAGGAAATTTCTTCGGCGAAAAGAGCGGGCTGGGCGACCGTATTGCCCCGATAGGCGAAGCCGCCCAGGGTGGCCGCGGCGCAGAGCAGCACGAAGGCGATCACGGCTCTTCGAGTATCGCCTCCGGACTCGGAGTCGCTTTCGGGCTCGGCCTGGATGGACCCGGGTTCGACGATTCGTATCCGGCTGAAGGCCAGGGTGGCAAAAAGAATGAAAGCGCCCGTGGCGAGAAAGGTTTCTCGCCAGCCCAGGCTCTCCACCAGCAGGGAGGTCACCAGGGGCGAAAGTGCGATGCCCACATTCCCGTAGACGCCGTTGATCCCCAGGGCGCGCCCCCGGGCGACGACCGCACGGGAGAGCAGTCCGGTTCCGGCGGGGTGGTAGAGACTTGCCCCCAATCCGATGCCGCACAGGGCTAGGGCGAGGGTCCAGCCGGGTGAACTGGCTGCGGCCAGGCAGGCCGAAAGACCCGCGATCCCCAGTCCGGCGAGGATGACCCGGCGACCGCCCACGCGATCCGCCGCCACTCCCGCCGGAAGGGCGCCCAGGCCAAAGAGCAGGTAGCCGCCGAAGCTCCAGGACAACGCCTCTTCAATCGAGTCGACCCCTGGGGTCTGGGCGACCAGACCCACCGCGAGTGTCGGATAAATGAGTTCGACGTAGTGGGTGGCCGCGTGGGCAAAACCCGTGAAGTGAACGATACGCTTCTCGTTCGCATCAAATTCCCGTTGGCCCTTCGCCGCGTCCATCCCCAGCAGTTAGCCGAGGCTGAGCGAAGTCACAAGATGCGAGGTCAGTCCCATCCCTTCTTGGCGAGTTCGCCGCTGAGTTCGGCTACGCGCAATTCGCCCTGTCGGGTCTGGCCGCCCAGTTCGAGGAAGCGCTTCATCGCCTTGGGGGCCTCGGGCGTCCGCAGCAGGGTTTGGAATAGATAGTCCTCTTCGATCAAGCCCTGGGCCAGGGGCCCTTCGGCGGCGTTCACCGCGCGCTTGGCTAGGCGCAGGGCCTCGGGAGGAAAGGCCGCCATGCGCCGGGCGAGGTTGTCGACAAAGCCTCCGATTTCTTCGGCGGGAAGCGCGCGGTTCAGGTAGCCCCATCGCTCGGCGGTCTCCGCATCCAGGTCGATGCCGCCGAGGATGACTTCCAGCGCCCGGCCTCGCCCCAGCATGCGGGGCAATCGCTGAGTCCCGCCGCCGCCGGGAAGAATGCCCACGGGCACCTCCATCTGGTTGATCACCGTCTGGCCAACGACGCCGAAGCGCATATCGAAGGCCGCGGCCAACTCACTTCCGCCGCCGCCCACCCGTCCCTCGATCTGGGCCACGGTGGCCTTGTCCATCAAACGGAAGCACTCGCACATCTGGTGGAACGGGTTGTCGGGGGATCGCACGGCTTCGGTTTCGATGGAGAAACCCAGGATGGCCTCGACGTCGAAATGCGCCAAGAAGAACTCGGGGTTGGCACTCCGCAGCACGAGCACCCGGATCGCATCGTCTGCGGCGACGGCCTGGCCCAGGTGCATCAACTCGGCGAACAGGGGCAACGTGATGAGATTGATGGGGGGGTTGTCGACGGTCGCCCACGCGACGCCCGCGTCGATTTCGATTCGGATCCATTCGTAGTTGTCCTCAAGCCCCGGCATATTTCCTCCTAGTCAGTCTTCGGGCCGCGTTTGGGTCTCGGCGCTGCGGGTGGCGGGCGCCTCTATGGCTCCCGTCGCCAGATAGTCGTTGTATTCGGCCTCGGAAAGGCCGAGTCGATCGCGGAAGACGCTCGCATTGTCCTCTCCCATGGCCGCGCCCGCACGGGGGGTTCGCCCGGGGGTTCCCGTGAGTCCCAAGGGAATGCCCGTCGCCACCACGGTGCCTTTCTTCAGATGCGGAATCGTCTCGAAAAAACCACGCGCGGCCAGGTGCGGATCGCGGAGATACTGATCCTCGGTGTTCTGCACCGCGCCCGCCGGAACTCCGGCGGCCTGCAATATTTTCGCCGCGTCATGGGGCGAGTGCTTGCGAGTCCAGCGGCCAATGGCCTCGTCGATCCGGTCCGCAGACTCCCGCCGGCCTGTGGCGGTTGCGAAATCGGGGTGCAGCGCCCACTCGTCCCGGCCGATGAGATGGCAGAGCGCCCGCCATTCTTCCTCGCTGGCGACAGAGATCGCGCAATAGCGATCCTCCCCCGCGCATGCATAGCAGCCCTGGGGTGTGCGGTGGGTCGAGCGATTGCCCAAGCGTGCCGGGGGCCGGGCGTGGGCGATCTGATCCATCATCTCGGGGCCGATCATGGCCACAGTGGTCTCGAGTTGGGCCAGGGCGATCCGCTGTCCTTGGCCGGTCCGCTCCCGGTGATCCAAGGCGCAGAGCACGGCAAAGAGTCCGTGCAGTGCCGACAGGGAATCCGGATAGGCGTATTGCGTCATGGCGCCCTGACCTTCGGGGAAGCCCCCGAGCCAGGCCATTCCCGACATGGCCTCGATATTCGGACCCCAACTCACATAGCCGGGATGCAGCCCGTCGTCGCCGAAACCGCTGCTGCTGATGGCAATGAGTTTCGGGTTTGCCGCTCGGAGTGTCTCCCAACCCAACCCGAGTTTTTCCATGGCCCCGTAGCGATTGTTCTCGATGACCAAGTCGCTTCGAGCCACCAGTCGGGTCGCGAGTTCGACGCCGGCGGGTAGTTTGAGGTTGAGGGTGACGAAGAGTTTGCCCGCATCCCAATCGGTGAACCAGGGAGACATTTCCGGTTGAATGCTTCGGTCCTCCGACGCGGGCGGAATATAGAGTCGCACGACTCCAGGAACCCGATGCGACTCGATACGAATTACCTCGGCCCCGCACCAGGCCAGCATGCGCCCGATCCACGGGCCCGCCATGCCCTGGGTAAACTCGACGACCTTGAGACCTGCTAGCGCCTGGGCGTCCATCGCGGTCTAGATGACCCCCGATTCGCCCAGGGCTTGGAGCGTTTCTTGGGCCATGCAGAGTTCTCCGCCCAGGACTTCGGCGTTGTGCTCGCCCACGCGGGGCGCCGGGCGAGAAATCGCCCACGGCGTCGCTTCCGGGCGGAAGGGGGCGCCCGGGTAGGAAAGGGTGCCGACGGTGGGGTGATCCACATCGACGAAATAATTTCGCGAGAGCAGGTGGGGATCCCGGGCGGAGTCTTCGGTGGTTCGCAGAGGTGTGAACGCGATATGGCGCCGCTGCCCTTCGTGGAAAACTTCGTCCACGGTGTGGAGGGCGGTCAGATCCGAGATGAAGAGATCCAGGAGTTCGCGGTATTCGATCCGCTTCGACGACGGTCCCTCGAAGAGGGGATCCAAAACTTCTTCGTTCCCGGTTTCCTCGTGGATCCACTGGGCGAGGGCCTTCCAGTGCGCCGGACGATTGACCATCAGGTAGACGCGGCCGTCTTGGCACTTATACGCGCCCGAAGGCACCGAGGCCGTTAGCCCCGTCCCCACCCGGCGCGGGATGATTCCGTCGTCGAGCCATTTGCCGACGCCGGAAATGTGGGAAACCGCCAGGGTGGTTTCCTGGAGCGAGATGTCCACGTGCTGGCCGCGCCCGGTTCGCCGCGCCGCGAGCAGGGCGATCATGCTACTGGCTGCCGCGCAGGTAGAGGCCATCAGGAACTGTTGCTCCCCCGCCAGGGCCACGGGCGGATCGTCGGCTTCGCCGATGACATGAAGCGGCCCACCGGTGGCTCCGGCCACCAAGTCCGAGGATTTCCAGCCCGCATGGGGGCCCGTCTGTCCGAAGCCCGTGATCGACGTGACCACGATTTCGGGCTTCTCTGCCGAGAGGGACGCGTAGCCGATCCCCAAATCGTCGAGTCGGCCGACCGGCAGGGTTTCGAGCACGATGTCGGCACTCAGCGCCAGGCTTCGGAGCAGCGGCCGGCTTTCGGGGCGGTTGATGTCCAGGGTGATGCCGCGTTTGCTCGTGTTCATGTACAGGAAGTGGAGGCTGCGGTCGGCTCCCGCGATGCCGGCGAGAAAAGGGGGAATCCATCGCCCGGAGTCGCCTCCAGGGCGCTCGACCTTGATGACGTCGGCCCCCATATCGGCCAGGAGTTTTCCGCAGTAGGTGCCACTTTCGTCGGCGAGTTCCAGCACACGTCTGCCCGAAAGTGCCGATCTGTTCCCTGCAACCATGCTGCTCCTTGCGGAATTTTTAGGGAACGGAAAGTGTAGCCTCTCCTCGGGGAGCGTCTCCATCGCCTGCGCTCGATTTGCTGGAGGTCGTCCCGGTTGTTAGAAATTCGTGTAACCTGTTGTCGCTTCCAACCCAGGAGATCCCCCCCTCATGGCCATTGTGACCCCCCTCGAGATCGGCTCGTCCGGGCGCCGCCGTCTGGCTCTAGCCAGCCCCGCGACCCTGGAGCCCATCGGAGACATCGAAGTTCATACCGCCGCCGACGTGTCGGCCGCTGTAGATCGTGCTCAAAAAGCACAGGTGGATTGGGGAGTGCTTCCGGTCTCCGAGCGCGCCCGATTCATGGTCGCTGCCCTGGAAGTTCTTCTTGAGCGTCAGGAGGACATCTTGTCCACGGTGACTCTCGAGACCGGAAAGCCCCGGACCGAGGCGCTCCAGATGGAAGTCTTCGCGGTGGGCGACGCGCTGAATTACTACGCGAACAACGCCGAACAAATTCTCAAGACCGAAAAACGAAAACTGCACGGTCTGATCCGCTTGATGAAGCGTTTGCGGATTGTTTACCGGCCTCTGGGGGTCGTCGCCGTGATCAGTCCTTGGAACGGGCCTTTTGTTTTGGCGATCAATCCCGCGATTCAGGCGCTGATGGCGGGCAACGCGGTGATCCTCAAGCCCTCGGAAGTGGCGCCCTTTTCGGGACTCCTCGCTGGGGAGATCTTTGCCCAGGCGGGTCTGCCCGAGGGACTCTTCCAGGTGTTGACGGGCGACGGGGAGACGGGCGCGGCGCTGTGCAAGGCCGGTGTAGACAAAGTGACCTTCACAGGAAGTGTCGAGACCGGGCGCAAAGTCGCCGTGTCCTGCGCCGAGCAATTGATCCCCTGCACCCTCGAACTCGGGGGCAACGACGCGATGATCGTCTGCGATGATGTCAATCTCGACTACGCGGCGGCCGGCGCAGTCGCCGGCGCTTTCATGAATACCGGCCAGTATTGTTGCGGTACCGAGCGCGTCTACGTGGTGGACTCGGTGGCCGACGCCTTTACGGAAAAGGTCGTCGGAAGAGTCGCCGAACTCAGGCAAGGTGTTCGGGGCGAGTTCGACGTCGGGGCGATTTTTTGGCCCCGTCAACTCGAGATCATCGAGGAGCATGTGGCCGACGCCCGGGAGCGCGGGGCGAAAATTCTGACTGGCGGGCGGCGCAACCCGGATCTTGACGGCTTCTTCTATGAACCCACCGTCCTCACCGACGTCGACCATTCAATGAAGATCATGCAGCACGAAACGTTTGGACCGGTTCTGCCCATTATGCGGGTCGCCAACGAAGAAGAGGCCATTGAACTCGCGAATGACAGTGCCTATGGGCTGGGGGGCTGCGTTTGGACTCGCGATAACCGAAAGGGAATCAAGATCGCCCAACGTATGGAATCGGGCAGTGTCTGCGTGAATGATATGACGATGACCTACGGGATCCAGGAAGCCCCTTTTGGCGGACGCAAGGCGAGCGGTATCGGGCAGGTGAACGGCGAAGCCGGCTTGCGGGGCTACTGCCATGCCGAGCCCATTGTTGTGGACCGTCGCAGAGGGAAGATGTCGGCCTCCCGCTATCCCTATCGGGCCAAGAGCGACGCGGGCTTGCAGAAGCTCATGAAATTGCTCTGGGGGACGAGCCTGGGACGCTGGCTGTTCTGAGGCGGCTGTTCTGAGGCGATGGAGGGGTTTCGGGCCTAGAAGATGGCCGCGGTGCGTTCGAGCATCCAGTAGACAGCCAGGGTGCCGATCGCGTAGGCGGGGGCGCGGAATAGCCAGCCCGGCGCGCGAGAAAGCGGGGCGCGCAGCAGGGCATTCCCGGTCAGGATAACCGCGACAAAGGCCAGTTGTCCGGCTTCGATGCCCACGTTGAACGCAAACAGAGCCAGGGGGATCTCGTCGTCGGGAAGCCCGATCTCGGCAAGCGCGCCCGCAAAGCCCATTCCGTGCAGGAGTCCGAAAGCCAGCGCCACCAGCCAGGGTTTTCGGCGAATCAGGCTCGGACGCTCGGGACTTCGGGTGGTGAGTTCGACGGCGAGCAAGAGCACGCTTCCGGCGATGAGGATTTCGATCAGGGAAGAGGGAACCCGGACCCACCCCAGGGCGACAATGGAAAGCGTGATGCTATGCCCCACGGTGAACGCCGTGACGGTTTTGACCAGCGGACGCGTTCCGACGACCAGCAGGATCAGGCCGAGGACAAAGAGCAGATGGTCGGGACCCGTCAGGATGTGTTCGAAACCCAGCTGGGTGTACGCGCGAAGGACCTGGCTCTTCTCGGGCCGGGCCGGAATCAAGAACTCGGAATCCCCCGCGTGGAGAACCGTGCTGACGACGCGGCCGTCGGCGAGGGTGACGCGAACCAGCACGTCGATTCGCGTGGCTTCAAGGCCGCTGATGGCGATCCGTCGACCGACCAACCCCTGGCCCTCGGGGCATTGAATGTTCCAGCGTAGGGTCACGCTCTGCTCGTCCTCGTCCACCCGGGCATCCGAAATGGCCGGGCATTCGCTGGGGAGGAGCGGGCGAATGTCTGCTCCCCGGGGCTTGAGGCGTGAAGTTTTCCAAGCCACTTCGGCCTGGCCGGCATCCAGGGTCTGAAGCTCGAGCAGCGCTGGGGCGAGGGGGTGAGCGGCGGCGGGGGAGGGCGCAAGCGCGACCAGAGCCAGGGCCCAGGGGAGGACGGCCATCGCGAAGAGTCGCTTCGTTGTCGAGCGCTTGTGCACCTTCGATTCCTCGACTGGTCGGCGGCGGATTGCCCGGAGAGGTTCCCGGGATGGCGTGGCCCGTGTCGGTGGTTTCGGGCCGACTCGTTGACTGGGTGACTCGTTGACTGGGTGCCTAGGTGGAAGTGGCCACCGAGGTTTCCTTGACGGAATCGGCCGGGATCGTGTCGGGGGCCGTTCGCAGAAGCTTGAGCGCTTCCTCCTCACCCTGGGCGAAGGCTTCGGGGTCGGTGGTGACACAGAACTCGACCATGATTCCATTGGGATCCACGAGGTAGATGGATCGGCACCAGCCGTGGTCTACTTCCTGGAGTTGGTCGATTCCACGATCGTGCAGCTGTTTGACCATGGCTCTCAACTCTTCCTCGCTGTCGAGGCGGAATGCGAGATGATTGACCCAAATAGGAAGTCCTGCGCCGAGAGAAACCGCCGTGGTGTAGTCGTCTTTTTCGCCCACATCCTCGACCTGGAAGAATGCCAGGTAGTCGTCGCCTCCCATGTCGAAGAAAAAATGCCGAAAATAACCATCGCCCTGGCGATGGTTCTCGGTGTGAACCAGGGGCATGCCGAGTTTTTCGCTGTAGAAGGCGTGGGTGGCCTCGGGGTCCCGAGTCGCATAGGCGACATGGTGCAGACGCTTCGAGCGGATCGGCAGGGCGGTGGTCATCGGGAGTTCTCCAGAGGATGCCGGGCAAGGCCCGACTCGGGGTTGCGGCTGAAGTTAGGTCAGAGTCCCCAGCGAGGCCAAGACGGAGATCGCTCAGCGCGCGGGTTTTTCCGAGGCAGTGCATCGAGGGCGGGATCTCTCGGTTTGCGGTGCCGGGCGCCGAGGGGGAGATTCTCTGGGGCGGGATGCGCGAAGGCGGCTACCTTCGGGTTGTCCAAATCCTCTTGGTTCTTGCCTCCAAGGAGCCCTGCTGCAATGACCGATTCCGCCCGCCCTCCGCTGCCTTCGGGTTTCGTGGTCTTCGTTAAACGCGATTGTCCGACGTGCGAATTGGTCGTTCCGGTACTCCAGGAGTTGGCCAATTTGGGCGCGCTCACGATTTTTTCCCAGGACGATCCGAATTTTCCGTCGGGCATGAAGATTCGAGACGACCGGACGCTCGAAAACTCATGGCGCCATTCCATTGAAGCCGTGCCAACGCTGATCGTGGTGGAGGGGGGCGTCGAGCGGTCAAGGACCGTGGGCTGGGAGCGCGCCGAATGGAAAGCCTTGACGGGTGCCGCGAATCTGGGTTCGGGACTTCCGGATTTCCGGCCGGGATGCGGATCGCTCTCGGTTGACCCCCAGTACGCGCTGGATTTGGCGGTCCGTTTTGGCGGCGGAGCGATGAAGTCGCGACGCGTTCGCTTTGCACCTCTCGAGGACGAGATGGAAGCGGCCTTCGATCGGGGCTGGACCGACGGCCTGCCCGTAGTGCCCCCCAGTGAGCGAAGAGTCCTGGCCATGCTCCAGGGAACCTCCCGCAAGCCCGACGAAGTCGTGGCGGTTGTGCCTCCCGATCTCATCGAGTGCACGGTGGAGAAGGTGGCGGTCAATGCCGTCATGGCGGGTTGTCGGCCCGAGTATTTTCCGGTGGTGCTGGCGGCGGTGGAAGCCGCCTGCACCGAGCAATTCAACATGCACGGACTTCTGGCGACAACCATGCCCGCCGGGCCGGTCATCATCGTCAACGGCCCCATCCGGCGTGCGATTGGAATGAATTCGGGGGGCAATGTATTCGGCCAGGGGAACCGGGCGAATGCCACCATCGGTCGTGCCCTGCAACTGGTCATTCGAAACGTGGGCGGCGGGCGTCCGGGCGAGGTGGACCGGGCGGCCTTCGGGAACCCTGGAAAGCTTTCCTTCTGTTTTGCCGAGGACGAGGAGGGCTCACCCTGGGGACCCCTCTCCGCCGATCTGGGCGCCGAGTCCGGGGTCAGCACGGTTACGCTCTTCCCCGGAGAGGGGCCGCGCATTATTGTCGACCAGTTGTCCCGAGAGCCCGAATCCCTGGCGCGCTCCTACGCGGCCAATCTGCGTACCTTGATCCACCCCAAGCTCGTGATGGCCTTCGATTGTATTTTGGCCATCGGTCCCGAGCACGCCCGGGTCTTCAGTGAGGCGGGCTGGACCAAGGAGCGGCTCGTCGCGCGCTTGCACGAACTTTTGATGATTCCCACCACCGAACTGGTCCGGGGAGCGGGGGGCATGGCCGAAGGTGTGCCCCCAGAGGTTTCTGCCCCAGCCCTTCCCAAGTTTCGTCCCGGCGGTATCCTGCTCGTGTACTGTGGCGGCGACGCGGGACTCTTTTCCACTATGATTGGCGGGTGGGTGACGGGCGAAGTGGGGAGCCAACCCACCCTACGGGAGATTCGATCGTGAGCGGAGCCAGCGAGAGTCCCGAAGCATCCGGCGGCGTAGTCGTCCTCGACCCCACCAGCGAGCGATCGCTCGCCACTCGCGAGCGCCTGCCGCGTCCTGTCAAACTCGACGGGCTCGATCTAGCGCTGCTCGATATTTCCAAGGCCCGGGGCGATGTCTTCATGGATCGGCTGGAAACTCTCTTCACCCAGCAAGGCGCCCGAGTCAAACGTTTCAGCAAACCGACCTTCACCAAACCCGCTCCCCCCGACGTGCGCCGGCAGATCGCCGAGGAGTGCGCGGCGGTGGTGGAGGCCCTCGCGGATTGAGGCAGTTGCACGTCGTGCAGTGTGCACGACATGGTCAATCTCGAGGCCCAGGGCGTTCCTGGTGTCTTTATCGCGAGCGATGTGTTCAAGGACGGCGCGCGGGGTCAGGCCAAGTCCCTCGGCGCCGATCCCGCGGCGGTCTACATCCCGCATCCGATTCAGGACCGTACGGACGCGGAGATGGTGGCTCTGGCGGATGCGTCTTTCGACGAGATCGTGGGTCAGTTGGTGGGCGGCTGAAGGGTTCGGGGAAAAGTCGAGGCCCACGGGCAATTTCCAGGGTCTCTTCGCGAGCGGCGACGGTCTCGGGGTGGCCCATTTCGGGGAGCAATCCATGCTGAAATTGCTTTTGATTGCCGTGGGTGGAGGTTTGGGAACCTTGGCCCGTTACGGGGTGACGGGTTTTGCCCAACGTTTGAGCGAGAGCCATTTCCCGTTGGGGACGCTGATGGTCAACCTCACGGGTTGTCTCTTGATCGGGGGGCTGTCGGCTTTCTTTGCGGGCGGGGTCGGGGTTCGCGAGGAATATCGCTGGGCGATCACCGTGGGCTTTTTGGGAGGCTTCACCACCTTCGCAGCCTTTGGCTTCGAAACCTTCGCGTTGTTCGAAAATCGACACGGGGGACTCGCGGTGGCGAATCTGGTGATCAGCAATTTGGGCGGATTGATCGCGGTTTGGGCGGGCTATCGACTGGTGGGCCTGCTCCGGGTCGCCGGCGCGGCCTGAAGTTCGAAGACCCGGCCCCGCCGCAGGGGCGCCTCGCTAACGAATGGCGACGGGGTTGATGACGCTCTGTACGGTGCCCACGAAACGCGGCGCCCCGAGGACGAAGAGGAATTCCGAAGCCCCGTCGGCGGCTAGCGCCCGCGTGTCCATATTTTCGAGAATGTAGACCCCAGAGCGCGCGAGCAATTCGGGGTGAACGGGAAAGGCAGTCTTTGGATCCTCGGAAGGCAGGGCCTCCAGGGCCCATGTGTCGGCGCCCACGGCAACGACCCCGAGTTTCGCCAAGTAACGGGCGCCCCCCAGTCCCAGGCCCGGTTGCCCCGCCATGAATCGCTGGGGGTCGCTGTCGGCTACATCGAGCCAGCCCGTGTGAAAGAGCACCACGTCGCCCTTCTCGAGTGTGAGCCCGCGCTCGCGCGCCACCGCCTCGATTTCTTTCTGATTGAAAGCCGTGCCCTCGGGCAAGGGGCTCACCCCGTAGTGCCGGGTCATGTCGAGCAGGACGCCCCGAGTCACGATGGGAGGCAAGGTATCGATGCCAAACTTCAGCAGGCCCTGGGTGGTGACGAATTCGCTCGCCGGGGTGTTGTTGTAGTAGACATGGTTGACTCCCATGTGTCCCAGCCCGTCGATCTGGCTCCCCACCCCCATCCACGCGTAAATGACATCGTCATTGCCCGTGGCCTTGTTGCTACCCAGGGGCGTCCCCGTTCCGTCGGAGAGTTGAGTCACCGTCAATTGGTAGCTTCGGGGACCGTAGGCCGGAGTTTCTGGGCCCGTCGGCACGCCAAGGGGATAGGTCTTCCCGGTCTTGATCAGGCGGGCCGCGGCCAACACTTTGGCGGGGGAGAGGTTGTTGATGGCGCCGAGGGTGTCGTCCGGACCGTACGGCGAGGGCAGCTCCCCGGAACTCGTCAGGGGTAGGGCGAAAACGAGGAAGACCAGTGTGCTGAGAATTTTGGGCATGAGCTTGCTCCTGGGTGGGTGAGTCGGGCGCCAGAATCGAGGCGAAGAAAGGGGGTCAGAATCGCCCAGGGTAGCAGCCCGCCGACGCCGCCAAAATTTTCTATGCTCGCCCCTTCACCCCTCAGGAGAAAACCGTGACCGACTTTGGCGTCGCCTTCTTTCCCACCGACTACTCGATCCAGCCCGTGGAGCTCGCTCGGGCCCTGGAAGAGCGGGGTCTCGACTCCCTCTACGTCACCGAGCACACGCACATCCCCACCAGTAGAGAGACCCCGTGGCCCGGCGGTGCCGACCTCCCCGAGGAGTATTGGCACACCCACGACCCTTTCGTCGCCCTGGCGGCGGCTGCGGCGGTGACGAAAACCCTGCGGCTGGGAACCGGCATCTGCCTGGTGGTCGAGCGCGATCCGATTCAACTCGCCAAGCAGGTGGCCTCTTTGGACATGATTTCCGGTGGCCGGGTTGTTCTCGGGGTGGGGGCGGGGTGGAACCGTGAGGAAATGGAGAATCACGGCGTCGACTACGCGAATCGCTGGGCCGTGGTGCGCGAGAAGGTGCTGGCCATGAAGGCGATCTGGACCGAAGACGAGCCCGAGTTTCACGGTGAGTTCGTCGACTTCGATCCGATCTGGTCGTGGCCGAAGCCCGTTCAGCCCGGAGGCCCGAAGGTCTTGATTGGTGCTCAATCGCGCTGGACCTGGGAGCGGGTGGTGGACTATGGCGATGGCTGGATGCCGATCGGTATTCGGGGTGGCCTGGAGGAAGGCATGGCCGAACTTCGCGCCCAATGCGCGGCGACGGGGCGAGACTTTGACGCGTTGGAGAAAACAATTTTCGCGGCGCCCGCGAAGCCCGAAGCCGCCAAGCGGCTGATCGAAGCGGGTTTTTCCGAGTTGACCTTCTCGCTCCCTTCGGTTCCGTCGGAGAAAGCCCTTCCGCTTTTGGATCGCTTCGCCGAATTGGCCCGGGTGCTCCGCTAGGCATACGCTGGGGGCGGTTCGGCCGGCTACCCACTGATCTCAAGTCGCCCTTCGGGCATTCAACCCATGGAAGCCGAGTCGATTCAATGAGGATTCTTCCTACCTTGTTCCTGCTGGTGCTGGTCTTGTTCACGGCGCTGGGACTCTTTCTTTTTCGCCCGTTCCTCGAGTATCCCCTGCCCGCCCAGTTGGTATGTCTGGACGCTTCGGCGGGGCAGAGCGAAGCGTTGGGCGAGCCGGGGGATATTTACGGCCTCGGTCTCAGCTACGCAGGGCATATTGCCGAGTCACCGGGCCTCTATAACCCCGAGGTGGGTCCGCCGATTTTCCGCAAGCGATCCCACACCGTGAATCCGAGCGATGAGGTGGTCTATCCGTCGCGCGAGGTACTCCTTCAGGGGGTCCGCAACATCGACATCGAGCATGCCGAGACCCTCGCGGAACACTTTCCGGAAATTCCCGCGCTGCTCGATTACGAGGTCGAGATCGGGCTGAAGGTACTCTCCGATATCTCGGTTCAGGATCTCGGTCGCGCGAACTTCGCCCCCCCGGTTGGCTACTTCGTCGCCAATGATATTACGGCGCGAATCCTGATCGGAATGGCGCCGCGTTTCGAGGAAACCGTCGCCTACCTCGCCGAAGGCAAGGGGCTACCGGGCTTCCTTCCAGTGGGCGAGAGGGTCTGGGTTCCCAAGAAGGCCGGGGTGGACGCTTGGCCGTGCGTAGAACTTCGCACCGAGGTCAACGGCAAGGTTCGGCAGAACGCTCCATCCGAGAATATCATCGTCGGTCCTCGGGCGATTCTTGCCGGCGTGGCCGAGCGCTTCGGACTCGATGGATTCAAGGCGGGGGATTGGGTCATTACCGGGACTCCGTCCGGGGTGGCGGCGCAGGTGCCGGGCTGGGTGCAACGTGCCCTGAGCCTTGTGGATCCCGAAGCCGAAACGAAGCTCGATTTCATGATTGGTGGCGCCGGCTCGGATCCCGCCTACCTGCGTCCCGGGGACGAGGTCACCGTGAGCGCCGGATTCCTGGGCAGCAAGACGAGTCGGATCGTGCGCTAGCCCTTGGGGTTCCGCCTGAGGTTGGGCCGGTCAAGGGGGAGCCAAGGTGACCCGGGTTTGGCGAGACGGGTTGAATGCGGCCAGAAAGCTAAGCAGAAAGCCAAACAGAAAGCCAAGCCGAAATTTTCTGGACGGAGAGCCGATGCTCGACGAGTTCGGGAAGGGGAGTGCGCGTTGTGCCGACTGAACTGACATTGGGTGCGGTCTACCAGCGCCGGGTTGCGGTGTCCCTCGAGCGGGTTTGGGAAAACGTTCACGACTGGGAACATTTGCCCTGGCTCCACGATGCTTCCTTTTCGGGGATCGAGTTGGAAGATTCCGGCGAATGGGGATGGCGGGCCCGGGTTCGGCTGGCCTCCCCGGGCGAAGCCGAAACTCTTCTGATTGATTTGCGCAGAGAACCCGACCGAAACGTCTATCACACGCGTACTCTCGAGGGGGCGGGGAAGGGCGCGGATACCCTGGTGACGCTGACTCCCGAAACCGAGAACTCCACCCATGTCAGGGTGGAGTTCTGGCTTCCCATTGCCGACGCCGAACAGGCTGAATCCGTCGGCGCATCGTTGGTTGCGGTGTATACCCGGCTCTGGGACGAGGACGAGTCCATGATGATTCGTCGCCAGCAGGAACTGGATGCGGCAAGTGCCCGGAGGCGCGAAGGAGTTCCTCCCGCTATCGATGCGATTTCCCTGGGTCCGTGGGAGTCGCTCTCGAGCCGTCTGCCGCTGCGGATTTCCAGCGCGGCGGGGGACTATCGCGTGGTGGAGACCGGTGCCGGATTCGCCGCCCACATGACCCGGTGTCCACACTGGGGCGGCCCCCTCGCGGACGCGGAAATTTCCGATGGCCACGTGGTCTGCCCCTGGCACGGTTACCGTTTTTCCCTGGACGACGGCCGAGCCGCCGACGGCCGACGTTGCCATATGCGGCCCCCGCCCCGAGTCGAGTGCGACGACCACGGCGAGGCGCGGCTGGTTTTTCCAGACCGGGGTTAACGCGTCAGGCTTTGCCGAATGGATTCGCGATGAAACGCGAGGTAGCCCGGGAGCGTGTGGATCGAATGGGGTGGGCAATGTTGCTGAAAATGTTGCCGAAGTTGGGGCAGCGCGTGAAAGGGAATTCCTGGGAAGGCGTGATGCTCGGAGTGGTAAGGCATATTCCACATCAGCCAGCGCAGGGGGGCAATGCTGTTCAGACTGCGTGTGCGCTCGAATTGGGATCCGCGATTGGATCGCCCGGTATGTTCGGCGCTGAGGTAAAGGCCGAGGCCCAGGTGAGCCAAGGGCCAGGCGAGTAGTAAGAAAGCGAAGCCCGGAACGGTTTTGAGTCCGAGCCACAGTACGCCCACGATCAGCCCGAGCACTGCCCGACTTTCCCAGGCGATGCGTCGACGTCGATCCTCGCGGACGAAGGGAAAGAGTCGAACCCAAATCGACTCGGGAAGCAGCGCGCAGGCCACGGTGAAAGCGAATTTGCCAAGCATGAGGAATTGCCCCGAGGCCAGCCCCAGGTAGACGATCGGGTTTTTCGGCCAACCGTCCATTTGCTCCGGCGCATAGGCGATTTCGGGATCGAGTTCCCGGTCCTGGGTCCAGCGGTGGTGCGCCCGATGGAACTCCCGGAAGAAACTGGGGGCCTGGAGCATGAAGATCGCCCCCCATACGTAGCAAGCCACATTCCAGTTCTTGCTCGCGAACGCGGTGCGATGGCCCGACTCGTGGAGCATGGCGAAGAAACCCATGATCATGAGTGCGCAGAGCGTCACCGCCAGCCAAGCGCCGCCGTGGCTCGCAGCAGCGAGTTTCAGGGTTGCCCAGACGCTTAGCGCGAAGGCACCCACTTGAGCGATCGCACGGGTTCGCGCGGGTCCGTCCCGTCTCAGCGCGAGTCGGCGCAGGATTGCGGGCTCGATATTTTCGCGCGACGTGGAATCCAGAAGCGCATCGCCGGTCGTTTCCGGTCGGTGGAAGTGGGGCTCTGGGCTTTCGCGCTTATCGATCATCAGCCGTGGTTTCGAGGAAGGTGCGGAGGAATTGGGTTTCGTCCGGATCGAAGGGGCTTCCGTCGGGGCGCAGGATATCGTGGAACCAGACCTCGGGTTCCGGGCTGGGTTTTTTATCGAACCAACTCCACCAGGGGTAGATGGTCTGGCTGCGGCCGCTGACGAGCCCCCAGCTGATCGCGCCCACCGAACGCTCACGGAAGGCGGGGAGATGGGTTTCGAACCGGCTCTTCATGCTGCGCGCGAGGTACTCGCTACACAAGAGCGGCCGATCCGTGGAGGTGCGAATTCGATCGTGAAGCTCGACGAGGTCTTCCAGCGGCCCGTAGTGGTGGAAAGAGACGATGTCCGAACCGGCCAGCTGCAACTCGCCGATGGAGGCCGGCAGCGGATTCAGGGGGTTCCACCAGAGCCCACAGGTCAGGGGCTGATTGGGCTTCGCCGCTCGCGCCCAGGTAAACACGTCGGCAAGCAGCGGCAAGCAAGCTTCGCCCACAGGGTCGGCGCCGGGAGAGGGGTAGCCGCCGGGCTCGTTGTAGACGTCCCACATGAGCACTCGGGGATCGGTGGCGAAGCGGCCGATGATGCCGCTCGTATAGGCCTCGAGGCGGGCGGGAATCTCCGGGTGATCCTCGTACGCGTTGAGGGCCGCGAGCCCGGGACCCTGGACCCAGCCCGAATTGTGGCGCCCCGGGAAAGGTTCCGGCTGGGGGCCAAGCTTGGGCTCCGGATTCCAGACGTCGTCGAAGAGAACGAGAATGACCCGAATCTCCGCGCGCTTCGCCGCTTCGAGGACTTCATCGATGCGTTGGAGGAAGCCGCTGGAATCCTGCTCCCAGACGAGGTCGTGAAGATAGACGCGGACCGCGTTGAATCCGAGCTCCGCCGCCCAGCCCAACTCGCGCTCGACGGTGGTCAAGTCGAACGTTTCCTCTTGCCACATCTCCAGCTGATTGATGGCCGTGCTGGGGATGAAATTGCAGCCCACGGGCAGGGGCTGCGAGTCCCACCAGGTATTCGCCCGGTCGACGCTCCAGCGCGCTTCCTCGAGCGAACGAATGGCTGGGTGAGCGGAGGATTCGTCGGGTTCGAGGCTCATGCAGGATCGTCTCCAGAATTTCAGCCCCGGGCGGGCGACTCCGACCGAATGTCGCGTTTTTGACCGTTGCGCCATTGGGATAGGCCCGAGGGTTGGTAGGCGAGGAGGTACGCCCGGCGGTTCTGGTCTGTGCGATTCGTCTGTGACCCGTGGACGATATCCCGGTGGAAGAAGCCCACCGAGCCGGCCGGCAGATCCAACGCGAGTGGCTCTTCTTCGAGTGCATCGACGTCGGTGTAGAGCCGGCCCAGCGTGCCGCGATCCTTGAGGGATTCCAGCGCGCCGTATTTGTGTGTGCCCGGGATGATCCAGAGACAGCCGTTGTCCACCGTGGCGTCGTCGAGATAAAGGATCAGGGTGACGACCCGTTCGAGATCCTCGGCCCCATAGGCCCAATAGGGCCCCTCCTGATGCCAGGGAAAGGGCGCGCCGCCCGGGCGTTTGACATTGAGCTTGTCGCTGAACAGGGAGAGGGTCTCGCAACCGACGATTTCGGCGCAGGGTTTCCAGATCCGGGGATCATCGATCACTCCTGCCAGGCGATCGTCGAGCTGGAAAACCGGCTCCATGGAACGCACCGCACGCAGGTCGTCGTCCCACTCCCACTTGATCGTCGAACCGAGGATTTCCTGGTATTTCTGGTTGTCCACTTGAGCGACGGGCCCGACGTCATCGCCGCCGGGGTCGGGCTCGCCCTTGCCGTCGGCTGCGTCGAGCACGCGTTGGTGAGCGTTTTCTGCGGCGGCCCGAATGCCCGCGAGCTCGGTCTCGGAGAAGACGCTCAGCCGGGTGAAGAAGCCAAGCCTTTCGAATTGATCGCGCTCTTCGGGAGTTATCTCGTGCATGGGAATCCGGAGTGGGTCCGGCGGGCCGCGCTCATCGCGCTCGAGGTCACTCGCCTCGGTCCCAACGGCTTAGAGAGCGGCGACTCTAGCCCCACGGCGCGGACTCGGCGAGATGCGATTCTTCTCCCGAGGGGGAGTCCCGAAGCTCGGGCCTCGCCGCTATGGTGTGCGCTCCCGAGAGCGGGGCCTGAAACGCCGGCTTCGCGAATAGCCCACGGATCAAGACATTGGACACCCTGACCGGAATTTGGAGCGCCATCGCAGATCTTGGCGGCGGACTGTCCCTGGCCTTCATCGCCGTGGTGGCCTTGGCGATGGTCGTGGTCGGCGGAGTGTATATGGTCGCGGCTTTCGTCGTGCTCGGGCGCTTCGCCCGGGCGGCGACCCGGCTGCGGTTGATTGCGCCCGTAGCGGGGGCGCTGTGCGCGGTGTTCTCGATGCTCTGGCTCGACTACGCCCAGCCCGAGCTTGGATTGGGTTCTTGGGCGGAATGGGCTCGGGCGCTCTCTTCGGTCCTGGGTGCGCTGGTTCTGGGGAGCGGAGTCGCGATGGCGCTGTACCGCCAAGCACTCGCGCACGGCGTTCCCTCGCGCGTGGCGCTCACCGTTGTTCTGCCGGGGTTGATCGGTGGCTTCGGGGGGGGCTTCTTCGAGTCGGGTGCCGATTTGAGTTTTGTCCAGGGGGCCTTCCTTGGTGTTTTCTCCGCCGTTTTGTTGGGCCTGCTCCCTCTCTCCCTGGCGGGCTTGGTCGAGATTCGAACCCGTGCCGAGTGGTTTATCGCTACGCGTTATCTGTTGGCCGAGAGAAAACAAGTTTTCATCTCAGCGATTACGTTGATCTGCGTGGGGGCGGTGGCGGCTGGAGTCTGGTTGATCATCACCGTGCTGTCGGTGATGAATGGTTTTGAACGCACCTGGCGCGATGAGATCGTGGGCAACTACGCCCATTTCCTGGTGCGCAGTTATTACGGCGAAATTGTGGAATCGGCCTCGCTCCTCGAGCGGATTGAAGGCGTTGAGGGAGTGGTGGCGGCCAGTCCCTTCGTCGAAGCCGAGGGTATGGTGCGCAAAGCCGGCGGCGGCATAGCTCCCGTGCGTCTGCGGGGAATCGATCCCGTTCGAGCAGTGGCGGTGACGAGCCTCGCCGACCGGGTTCTTGCCGGAGATCTGAGTGATTTGATCGCACCCGATGCCGCTGGGGATGAGGGGCCAGCGGGCCTGATGATCGGGAATGCACTGGCAGAGAGTCTCGGCGTCGGAATCGGGGACACAATCGTATTGATCTCTCCGCACGGTGGGCGCCCGACCCCTCTGGGCCCCGCTCCACGGATGATTCGTTTCCGGGTGGTGGGGCTCTTCGCGTCGAGTTTTCTGCAATTCGACGAACTCTACGCCTACTCGAGCATTCCCGCGGCCCAGGCCTTTCTGGGGGGAAGCGTCGGAGTTGCGGGTTTCGAGGTCCGCAGCACGGATTTCTTTCGGTCGCGCCAGGTGGCCGACGCGGTGGAGGCCGAATTGGGTCACCCCTTCTTCGGACGGGATTGGAAGGAACTCTTCCCCGGCTTTTTTCATGCGCTCCAAGACAATCGTTCATTGATGTTCATGCTTCTCGTCATGATCATGGTGGTCTCGGCCTTCGTGATCGTTGTGACGCTGATGATGATGATCATGGCCAAATCCCGGGACGTTGCGATTCTGAAGACCATGGGGGCGCGGGATCAGAGCATCGAATTGATTTTTGCCATCGAGGGCACGCTGATCGGGATCGCGGGGGTTGCCTTGGGGGTGTTGGCCGGAATCGCGGTTTCGACCCAACTCGCGTGGGTCCAGGCGCGCATCGAGGACTTCACCGGTATCGATACGCTGCCCTCGAGTGTCTACCAGATATCGACGCTTCCCTCGGAAGTGGATCCGGTCCAGGTCTTCGGAGTTGTTTCGATCGCTCTGGTTCTCGCTCTGGGCGCCACGCTCTTGCCCAGTCGCCACGGGGCGCGGTTGGACCCTGTCGAGGCGCTGCGCGAGGATTGAATGTCCTCGGCGCCCTGCGAAGCTCAAGGGGCCGAAACTGAAGGGGCCGAAACTGAGAGGGCCGAAGCTCAGGGGATCTGGCCGAGAACGACGATCTCTGCGTTCTCGCGCAGCCGGGCGGTGTGGTCGACCATCGCGGCGCGCTCGCGCTCGCGCAAGAGTTCGTTTTCGACTCGGGTGCGAATCTCGGCCAACGGGGGCACCTCGGCGGGACTGCGATCGTAGGCCCAGACCCAGTGTGTCCCGTAGCTCGACGGGATCGGCCCACTCCAGCGGCCCACGGGCGCGCGGATGGCCGCGGCCGCAAACCCGGGTCCATATTGGCGCCCGATGGATTCTTCGCTGGAGAGCGCGATTCGATGGGAAAGCAGAAAGGGGTCGCCCCACTCGTTGGCTTGCTCGGGTGAAATTTTTTCTGCTTCCAACCGCAGCCCGAGCGCCTCGGCGTCGGCCTGCAGGTGCTCCTGTCGGCTATCGCGACTCAGGAAGATGTGGCTCAGGGCCACGCGATCGGGCCGCCGGAAGAAATCGAGATTTTCGGCTCGATAGGCTGCGAGTTCGCCTTCGGTGGGCGGGTTTGCCCTGACCCTCGAGGCGATCAACAGGCGCATGCGCTCCAGCAATCTTCGGCGCACGACCAAATCGGTCTGGTCCATTTTCTGGTCGAAGGCGCGCTCGAGAAGGATACGATCGGAAACGCTTTCGTCTTCCTCCAGGAAGCGCTGGTTGCGGAGCAGTCTTCGCTGCACGATGCCATCGGTGAGATGCCAGCCGAGGGCCCGGGCTTCGTGGAGGAGGAGTTCATCTTGAACATGGGAGTCGATGAGGGCCTGGAGGAGTTCGGGACTCGGGGCTTGACCGTTGCGTTCGCGCCACCCCTTCTCAAGTGCCGCGACGTCTTGAGTCGTCATTCGGACCACGACCTCGGGCTCGGGGTCGAGCAGCATCCGCTGGCCGAAGAAAAGCAACGCGCCCAAGACAACGAAATGGAGCAGGGGCGAGTCAAGGGCGCGGAGTCGCCGACTCGTCTCGGGGCCGGGTGTGCTCTCGCGTTTCTCGGAAGCCGTCATTGTGCGAAGGATCTCTGTTAGCTCCGGGAAATCTTGCCCGCTTGGCCGCTGGCATTGCCGAGATACTGTTCGGGTCTCAGCGCGGCGAGTTCTCGCTTGACTTCGGCTGGGAGATCCAGGGATTCGACGAAGGTCTTCAGGGTGGCCGCGTCGATGCTTCGTCCCCGGGTCAGAGCTTTCAGCTTTTCATAGGGTTCGGCGATCCCGTAACGACGCATGACCGTTTGAATCGCCTCGGCGAGAACTTCCCAGTTGGCATCGAGGTCCGCGGCCATCGCCTCGCGATTGACACTAAGCTTGGTCAAGCCTTTCAGGCAGGCCTGGTAGGCGATAGAAGAGTGGGCGAGACCGACACCGAGGTTGCGGAGCGCGGTTGAGTCTGTGAGGTCGCGTTGCCAGCGCGAGACCGGGAGTTTCCCCGCGAGGTGGGTGATCAGCGCGTTCGCGATGCCCAAATTGCCTTCGCTGTTCTCAAAATCGATGGGGTTGACCTTGTGGGGCATGGTGGACGATCCAACTTCGCCTTCCACGGGTCGTTGGCGGAAGTAGCCGATGGAGATATAGCTCCAGATGTCCCGGTCGAAGTCCAGCAATACGGTGTTGAAGCGCGACACGGCGTGGAAGAGTTCGGCCATGTAGTCGTGAGGCTCGATCTGGGTGGTGTAGGGGTTGGGTTCCAAACCCAGATTTTCGACAAAGTCCTGGCTGATCCGAGGCCAGTCAACGTTCGGGTAGGCGGCGAGATGGGCGTTGTAGTTGCCCACGGCGCCGTTCATCTTGCCCAGTATCGAAACCTCGGCAACCTGCTGGCGCTGCCGCGCCAGGCGGGCCACGACGTTGGCCAACTCCTTGCCGAGAGTGGTGGGGGAGGCGGGTTGCCCGTGGGTGCGCGCGAGCATCGGTTGTTCGGCATTGGCTTCTGCAAGGGTTCGGATCGCGCCGATTACTTCGTCCATCTGCGGCAGCAAACAGCGCTCGCGAGCCTCGCGGATCATCAACCCATACGCGAGGTTATTGATGTCTTCGGAAGTGCATGCGAAGTGGACGAACTCTGAGATGGCCTCGAGCTCGGGTTGGCCCTGGATCCGTTCCTTGATGAAATACTCCACGGCCTTGACGTCGTGGTTGGTTTGGCTCTCGATTTCCCTGACCCGGGCGGCGTCACTTTCTTCGAAACGGGCCAGGAGGTTCTCGAGGAACTCGCTGGCTCCAGGGGTGAGGGCGGGCACTTCTTCAATTTCGGGCTCGGCGGCCAAGCGTTGGAGCCAGCGAACTTCGACCAAGACGCGTCGCTCAATCAGGCCGAACTCGCTTGCGATGGGACGCAGGTCGTCGAGTTTTCCGGCGTAGCGGCCGTCCACCGGCGAGATTGCGGTCAGTGTGGAGAGATCCATTGATGTGCTCCGTCGGGAAGCCGATCGAATTCCGATCAGTCGACCCAGTTTCGGGCGTTGCGGTAGAGGTTCATCCAGGGCGCGTCCTCGTTCCAGTCCCTCGGCCGCCAGGAGTGTTGCACAGCGCGGAAGACTCGCTCGGGGTGGGGCATCATGAGGGTCACGCGGCCATCCCGGGTGGTCAGCCCCGTGATTCCGCCAGGCGACCCGTTGGGGTTTTCCGGGTAATGGCGCGTGGGAGCGCCGCGGTGGTCGACAAAGCGAACTGCCACCAGCTCGGCGGATTCGAGAGCGCCGGATTCCCCCGGCTCGGAAAACTCTGCACGTCCCTCTCCGTGAGCGACAGCGATGGGGAGTCGAGCTCCCTCCATGCCGCGAAGGAGAATCGAGGGGCTCGCTTGGACTTCGACCAGGGAGAGCCGGGCTTCGAATTGCTCGGATTGATTGCGCACGAAGCGGGGCCAGTGGTCGGCCCCGGGGATCAGTTCATGAAGATTCGACAGCATCTGGCAACCGTTGCAGACCCCAAGGGCGAAGCTGTCCGGTCGGGTAAAAAACGCTTCGAAGTCATCGCGAACCGGGGTCGAGAAAAGAATGGATTTCGCCCACCCCTCGCCGGCGCCCAGGACATCGCCGTAGGAGAAGCCTCCGCACACTGCCAGGCCCTTGAATTCCGCCAGGCTGACCCGGTTTTCCAATAGATCGCTCATGTGGACGTCCACGCACTCGAAGCCCGCCCGGTCGAAGGCCGCGGACATCTCGATCTGGCCGTTGACTCCCTGCTCGCGCAGAATGGCCATTCGGGGTCGAGCGCTGCCCGCGGTCCGGACGGGCGTAGTCGCTTGGGAAAAACCCGAGGGCAGATACACGGAGAGCCCGGGGTCGTCTTCGTCCACCCGGAGGGCCTGCTCCTGCTTGGCACACTCTGGATCGTCCCGCAGACCCTGCATACGCGACGTCGTTTCCGACCACAGGCCGCGCAAATAACCGCGGGTTTTCTCGAGCAGAAGCGCATCGCCCCGGCGAATTCGGATCGTTGAGCCGGCCTCGGGCATCCCGACATCGTGACTCAGACCGTCGAGTCCGTGGTGCCCCAGGATCGCGTAGGCGGCCGCCACATCGTCGGCCCGGATCTGGACGACCGCGCCCAGTTCCTCGTTGAAGAGCGCGGGGATCGCCTCGCCACGCAGGGGCGAGAGATCGATGTCTAGGCCGACCCCGCCGGCGAAAGCCATTTCGCAGAGTGTGACCAGGAGCCCGCCGTCGGAGCGGTCGTGGTAGGCGAGGAGGAGGCCGGCGCTGTTGAGTGCCTGGATCGCATCGAAAAACTTGCGCAACCGGGCGGGGTCATCGAGATCCGGAGGTTCGCTGCCAACGCCCCCGTGAACCTGAGCGAGCGCAGATCCTCCCAGCCGATTGTTTCCGCCGCCGAGGTCGATCAATACGAGCCGAGATTCCCCAGCGTCGGTCCGCAACTCGGGCGTGAGAGTGCTTCGAACGTCGCGGACCGCTGCGAACGCGGTAACGATCAGCGAGATCGGCGCGGTCACGCTGTGTTCTCCGTCGTCGTCCTGCCAGACGCTCCGCATGGATAGGCTGTCCTTGCCCACCGGAACCGAGATGCCCAGCGCGGGGCAAATTTCCATGCCCACGGCTCGGACCGCGTCGTAGAGCCCCGCGTCTTCTCCGGTATGCCCGGCCGCGGCCATCCAGTTGGCGGAGAGCTTGATCTGGTGGGTGCCGAGGATGAGCACGGAAGCAATATTGGTGACCGCCTCGCCCACCGCCATGCGTGCAGACGCCGCGGCATCGAGCAAGGCGATGGGACTGCGCTCGCCCAGCGCCATGGCCTCACCCGTATAGGCGTCAAACCCCGAGGCGGTGACGCCCGCGTCTGCGACCGGGACCTGCCACGGCCCGACCATCTGATCCCTGGCCACCAAACCGCCGACGGACCGGTCGCCGATGGTGATCAGGAAGCCCTTGTCGCCCACAGTAGGAAGCTGCAGTACGGCTTCGGCGGATTCGATGAGATCGATGGCATTCAGATCGAGAGGCTCGGGAACGAAGGGAATGCGCCGGATGTCGCGCACCATACGGGGCGGTTTGCCAAAGAGAAGGGAAAGGGGAATGTCGATGGGAGAATTCCCGAAGAAAGAGTCTTCCAACAGGAGGTGCTCGGCTTCTGTGGCCTCGCCCACCACGGCGAAAGGGCAGCGCTCGCGTTGACAGAGCGCTTCGAAGTCGGACATGTCGCCCTCGGCGATGGCCATCACGTAACGTTCCTGGCTCTCGTTGCACCAGAGTTCCATGGGGGTCATTCCGCTCTCGGCGCTGGGGACTTCGCGGATCTGGAAATGCGCCCCTCGGCCGCTGTCGTGAACGAGTTCGGGCAAAGCGTTGGACAGGCCGCCGGCCCCGACATCGTGGATCGAGATGATGGGGTTGGCTGTGCCGCGCGCCCAACAGCGATCGATCACCTCCTGGCAGCGGCGCTCGAGTTCGGCATTTTCGCGTTGGACCGAAGCGAAATCGAGGTCTTCGTGACTGGCGCCGGAATCCATCGAAGAGGCTGCCCCGCCGCCCAGGCCAATGAGCATGGCGGGGCCACCGAGCACGACGATCTTTGCGCCGGGGGGAATCTTGCCCTTTTCCACGTGCTCGTGGCGGATGTTGCCGAACCCGCCCGCGAGCATGATGGGTTTGTGAAAGCCGCGAACCTCCAAGCCTGCGGGGCCGGGCACTTTCTCCTCGAAAGTCCGGAAGTAGCCGGCGATGTTCGGCCGGCCAAATTCGTTGTTGTAGGCCGCACCGCCGATGGGAGCCTCGAGCATGATGTCCAGCGCGGAGGCGATCCGGTGGGGTTTGCCAAAATCCTTCTCCCACGGCTGCTCGGCGCCGGGAATGCGCAGATTGGAGACCGAGAAACCCGTGAGCCCAGCCTTGGGGCGAGCGCCCCGGCCCGTGGCCCCCTCGTCTCGGATTTCTCCACCGGAGCCCGTCGCCGCGCCCGGATAGGGGGAAATCGCGGTCGGGTGGTTGTGGGTCTCAACTTTCATCAAGATGTGGACGGGTTCGCTGTGAACGCGGTAGATGTGGGTCTCGGGGTCGGGAACGATGCGCGTTGCCAGACTGCCGACCATCACCGCCGAGTTGTCCGAGTAGGCCGAGAGGACGCCGTCGGGAGAGCGGTCGGTCGTGTTGCGAATCATCGAAAACAGCGAGTCCGGGGCGGGCTCCCCGTCGATGATCCAATCGGCATTGAAAATTTTGTGGCGACAGTGCTCGGAGTTCGCCTGGGCGAACATCATCAACTCGACGTCGGTTGGGTTGCGTTCGAGTTCGGAGAAACTTTCGACGAGATAGGTGATTTCGTCGTCGGCCAGGGCCAGGCCGAACTCCTTGTCGGCGTGGACCAGGGCCTCCCGACCGCTACCCAGCACGTCCACCTCGCTTAGGGGTCGTGGGTCTGCGGTTTCAAAGAGGAGTTGGCCGTCCTTGAAATCGTGGAAAATCGTCTGGGTCATTCGGTCGTGGAGGAGATCTCCGGCTGCGTGGAGGCTCTCGATGGTGGGTTCGCCTTCGAGCCAGTAGGCGACTCCCCGCTCCAAGCGCAGAATCTTCGCGAGTCCGCAGATGTGGGCGATATTCGTGGCTTTGGAGGACCACGGAGAAATCGTTCCAACCCGGGGGACCACGAGGAAAAGCCTGCCCTCGGGCGTTTCGGCCTGTTCCCGCCGCGGCCCGTAGCTGAGCAAGCGCTCCAGAATCCGCTCCTCGTCCGGGGTCAGGGGCGGAGTCGAAGGCGGGAAATGGGCAAAATGGGCGAAATCGGCGCTCAAACCGGTGATTCCGGGTGTCGCAGCCTGGATGGTTCTTAGCAGCGAGGCCTTGCGTGAAGCGGATAGGGCGGGAGCGCCGCGTAGATGGAGCATCGTACCCCTCTATCGCGAACCGGGGGAAGGTTCGGACTGGACAACGGAGCCTCTAGTGTATCGCCTGCACCGGGTCGGACAAATAGCCGGATCCCAATCGGGCTCCTGGGTTTCTAGGTAAAACGGCTAGACGAGGAGCGCCAGGGTGGTGTCCTTTCGGCGCTGCTGGATCTCGTCTTCGGACTCTTCTATGACAACCTCGTCGGGAACGATTTCGAAGATCTGCTGTCCCTTGGTGACGACGGAGCCTTCGGTGTTTTCGATCAGGCAACGCGTCACCGTACCCGAGAAGGGCGCGTTGATCTTATTGAACATTTTCATGACCTCGATAATGAAGAGCGGCTGGCCCACTTCGAAATGCATGCCTTCTTCGACGAGGAGGGGAAGATGGGGAGCCTCTCGAGCGTAGAAAGCTCCGCCCATGGGCGTAACGATTTCGTTGCTGCTCGCCTTGGGGGGGGGCGCAAGGCTCCGAATGAGAGGCGCAGCGATTTCGGGATCGGCGTACTGGCTGGGAAAGATCGGCTCGAACGTGTCGTCCACTCGGATATCGCTGAAGCCCGACCGTTCCCCGATTCGCGCGATCACCAGGAGCAATTCCATTCCGGCCTGATAGCCCGCGTGGGCGGCTTGGCAGCGCGCCCAAAGGTCGGGGTTCCCAGGAGCCACGGTCTCGCATTCGGGGCTGGCGAGAAGCGCTTGGGTCTCGGACCAATCGTCCACTCGGGAGAGTCGGGCGATTTCGCTGTAGAAGGCAAGCGCACCCTGCAGCACCTCGTGATCGTGCTCCCAGATCATTTCGGAGGCGGGCCTGCCCGGCATGAAATTCATATGCAGGTAGTGGTAGAGCGTCTTCAAAAGCAACAGCGGATTGCGCTTGAACGCGAGCTCGCCGGCCGTCTCGCCCCAGAATTGGGTCTGGTAGCGGCCTATGAATCCCGCGAGCGCGTGGGCGTCTTCGAGCAGGCGAGCCACCGGGCGAAGCAGAAGGGTTTCCTTGGCTCCAATGACGTTGCGGGCATCGCCGTTCGGAGCATTCGCCATCAACTGCCCTGAGGCGATGTCAAGATCGACATCTTGGGCGATCACGCGGAGGGATCCCACCGCGGCGAGGTAGTGGGTCAGGAAGCGGGTGTTGGGCTTCATCATCGGTTCGACGCCGAGAATCCAGTTGATGAGGCCGTATTGTACGGGGACGTTGGTTTCAAGATCGTCGCCGCGGATTTCGCTGCGCCTTAGAATTTCGGACAAACGCTCGAGGTTGTGCTCGCGGTTTTTCCCGTAGCTAAGGATCAGCGCGATGTTGGAATCGTACGCGCCGGCGAGGTTGTAATACATGAATGCGCCGGTATCGGGATTTCGAGTACCTATGCCCTGGTCGTCCCGAATTTCGTGAGCGATCGGCTGCGACCACTGACGGATCAGGCCACCGGCGTGGGGTTGGAGCGCCGCGTTGGTCGCGTTGACTCGGATTTCGGCGCCCGAGTTGTGTCGCGGCTCGCGCTCGGGCTGGGGCAGGCGTTTCCCATGAAGGGAGAGTAAGACCATGGCCTCGATCAAGCGCTCGATTCGGAAGCTTTCGGTGGGGTCCTCAGGGTTGACGAACTTCAGTCGATAGGCGAGTTCTGTAACGCCATGTTCGACTTGGATTCGCGTATTCATCTCCATGAAGAAATGATCAGATCCCTCAACGATGCACTCGAAGGTCGAGACACTGTCGAGTCCCACACCCTCGCCGAAGGCTTTGGCGTCCCGTTCCATGGCCAGCAGGGTTTGGGCGTCCTTGGCCAAGGTTTCGGCCTTTATTCCGGTGTGGAGCGCCACGGCTTCATCGAGTAGTTCGGATGTTAGGGAGAATTCGAGCTGCTTCTGCTCGTGCATTTGGATCGAGCAGTCGCGCCCCCCCAGAGCCACTGCCCAATCCCCGTTGCCGATCACCTGAATTTCATTGTGGCGAGTGGTTTCGAGATTGAGCTCGATCAGGAAATTCCGGTTGGATCCCGGGTCCATGACTTTCTGTTCGGCGAGGATCTCCATGACCGCTGCGGGAATCTCGCCCGGCTCCGTGATCACGCGCTGTCCCTTCCCTCCTCCCCCACCGATGCACTTGAAGCGGATTCGCTTGCCGGGGTATTGGGCCCAAATTTCCTGGCTTTCGCGTTCTCCGGCCTGCTGCAACTCCTCGATGCTGACGAGCTCGATGGTTCTCGCATAACCGAGCTGAAGCAGGGCTTCGGCGTTTTCTGTCGGGGATTGGCTTTCGTCGTACTCGAAGTCGAGAGAATGTTCCTGAGCCAGAGATTCCAGGCCGGCTCGATTTTTCACCCGGGCCAATAGCGCGCGCGAGGAGATGTCGTCGATCCCGGGGATCACCGCGTTGTCGAGACTTCGCGCGAGTTTTTTGGCTTCATCCTTTGCGCCAGCGCGTCGGATGACCGACGCAGAGGGCCCAAAGAATCCGATTCCAGCATCTTCGATCGCCTGAATGAAGTCGGCGTCCTCGGCCATGAAGCCATAGCCTGCAAAAATGTGGGTATACCCATAGTCTCGAGCGATCTGAACGATCTGGGCGATGCGAACGATCTTCTCCTCCTGGCCGGCCCCCATGTAGTCGGGCACCCGATGAATATTGGCCGGGAACGAGAGCGATCGAATTTCTGGGGCGATACAGCGCGGGTAGACGACGGAGTCCTTCTCGGAAAGCAGCATGCCGAATTCTCGGATGCCGATTTCCTTGAAAATGTCGAAGGCCTCCATGCGCACCGGGCCGCGGCAGACCACAAGGCACTTGATGTCCTGAAGGGAGAACGAACGAAGCCATTCGGAGTCGGCTTCGTGAAAGCGTTGGGGCGTAAGGTCGGGACCGAGCATTATTCGTGCTCTCGATGCGTGCCACCCATGGCGGAGGGCTGGTAGTGGCGCATGAGGAAGGAAAGGTTCTCGGCGAGAACCCTCCGGCTTTCGCCCGGGCGTACGATGCTGGAGACCGAACCCAGGGCCAGGGCTTCCTTGGGGTTCATCAATTCTTGTTCGTAGCGGTCGGATAATTTGGCCAACCCGGCAGTCTGAGCGGCGGCGGCGTTTTGCTCGGATTCACCGGCCTTGATGGCCTCCTGATATTCGCGGGCGAGTTGACGCATTTCATCCTTGTAGACGAAGTCCTTGCCCGCCGGCCCCATGACTGCGATTCGTGCCATGGGCATGCTGAAGACCCGGTCGGCTCCCGTGAAATACGAGTTCCAACTCGCGTAGGCGCCGCCAAAGGCGTTTCGGATGATCATTGTCATTCGCGGGGTGCGGACGTCAATAATCGAGTCGAGGAGTTTTCGACCCGCGAGGATGATGCCCCGGCTCTCCTGATCTTTGCCGGGCAGGAAGCCCGTGGTGTCTTCAATGAAGATCAGAGGGATATTGTAGAGGTTGCAGAAGCGGATGAAGCGGGTGCCCTTGAGTGCGGCATCGATGTCGATCTGCCCAGAGGCGACCGCGGAGTTATTTCCGACGAATCCCACGACGTGCCCCGCTAAACGGCCGAAGGCCGTGATGAGGTTTCTGGCGCGTTGAGGCTGCAACTCGAAGTACTCGCCAAAATCGGTGATCTGCTGGAGGTAGAGGCTTATGTCCATGGGGGCATTCATGCCCGCCGGGCTCAAGAAGGTCCGCCTGAAGAGGATATCTTCCTCGATGGTGTAGCGATCGATGGGATCCGAGGTTTGTTTGAAGGGTGCCGAAGACGTGTTGTTGTCGGGCAGGTAGGAGAGCAGGCGAATCGCCGTTCGCAGCGAGCCAAGTTCGTCCATGGTGGTGAGGTCGCAGACGCCGCTCATGCCGTGGACGCTCGGACCCCCCAACTCATTGGCGGTAACTTCTTCGCCGAGAACGGACTTGACGACTCCCGGCCCAGTCAGGCCGATAAAGGTCTCCTCACACTGGATCATGAAGGAACCTTGTCGCGGAAGGTAGGCCCCGCCGCCGGCATTAAAGCCGAACATCAAGCTGATGCTGGGAACTCGGCCGCTGATTTTGCGAAGGGCTGTAAAGGCCTCGCTATAGCCATCGAGCCCCCCGACGCCAGCAGGCACAAAAGCACCCGCCGAATCGTTCATCCCGATGAGCGGAATTCCATGTTCGCCTGCCATGTAGATCAGGCGGGCAAGCTTGGCGCCGTTGGTGGCGTCCATGGAACCCGCCCTGAGGGTAAAATCATGCCCATAGACGGCGACATCGCGACCGCCAATATTGAGTATGCCCGTAACGATGGATGCTCCGTCGAGCCCGGGCCCCCAATTGCGCCAGAGGATATTGGGTTCCTGGTCGGTGAGAACCTTGATGCGTTCCCAGACGGTCATCCGCCCCTTGGTGTGCTGGGTGCGGACGCGATCGACTCCGCCGCCTTGCAGGGGCAGCTGATGGAGCTCGCGTTCCAGTCCGAGAGCTCGATCGTAGATGTTATCGTCGCGCGCTTCGCCGGGTCCGTCTCCCGCTGGATCTTTCGGGAGTGGGTTCTGGAGTGAGAAAGAAGGGGAAGACATATTCTGTCGCGGTGCGCCTCTGATTGGGATTGGACTCAGTTCGGTGGGGTTGCGGCGGAGCCGGCGGATCGGATAGACACACGGCTTCAGACGTCAGAGTCCTGCGCCACCCACCCCGGCCTCTATGCGGAACCCGTGCATACGCTTGTTTGCCCGTGTGTGCCCGTGTGTGTGCCCGTGTGTGTGGGTGTGTGTGGGTGTGTGAGGGCACGATCAACGGAGCCCCTTGGGGAGGCCCGCCGTGTCGCCCAAGGAGCACGAAGCCTAGCCGTTTTGATCGGGCTGAGCGACAGGCGGAGCCCCCGTTGCCCCAGGCGGTTTTCGCCAGGAAGTTCCCACAGCTGGGCCTCCCCCGCAGTTCCCTGCGATAGAGTGGCCTTCGAGGGGTCGACGGGTTCTCGAAGGGTGTTGCCCGATGGAACCGCCTGTTACTGGCCTCGCGGCGTCCCACTTCCTTGAACCCGACGCAGGCCCGGTTTGGGGCCGGTCCGCAGACTCGAAGGTCGACTTCCCTATGCCCCAGCCCATCGGCCGCGATCTCAACGACACCCGTCACCGGCTCGTTGATTGGCTGGCGAATCGTCTGCCCGGGGCGTCGCGGCTTCGGATCGAAGACCTTCGCGGCCCGAAGGACACCGGTTTCTCGAGCGACACCCTGATGTTCTGTCTCCGCTACGAGGAAAACGGAATCGATTGCCTCAAGGAGATGGTGATTCGCTTGGAACCCGCCGGCGATTTCCAGCTTTTCCCCGAGTACGATGTCGCGCTGCAGTACAACATGATGACAGCCCTGGCCGATACGCGGGTTCCCGTTCCCGAGATGTACTGGCTCGAAGAGGATCCGGCTCTCCTGGGAAATCCCTTTTATGTAATGGAACGAATCGATGGGCAGGTGCCCAGCGATTCCCCGCCGTATCACTCGGAAGGATGGCTGTTCGATGCCGCTCCCGAAGACCGCGAACGCCTTTGGAATAGCGGATTGGATGCGATGTCCGAAGTGCATAAGCTGGATTGGCGCAAGCCCGAGTTTGCATTTCTCAAAGTGCCACCCCCGGGCCAAACCAGCATTCAGGCGCAGATTGATTACTGGGAAAATTTTATGGACTGGGGCCTGGATCGTTCGCAATATCCGCTGATCAATACGGGCTTTGAGTGGCTAGTGGCCCATCAGCCCCAAGAGGCGGAGGTGGGTATCTGTTGGGGCGACGCGCGGATCTCAAACCAGATCTTTCAAAACCATGAAGCGGTTGCCGTCATCGACTGGGAGATGGTTTTCGTCGGCAACCCGGTGGCCGATCTGGCTTGGTTTATCACCCTCGATCGCGTTCTCACCGAAGGCATCGGACTCGAGCGACTGAACGGGGTTCCGGGAAAGGCCGCTTCGATCGCGCGCTGGGAGCGGAACGTGGGCCGGCCCGCCAAGGACTACGGGTACTACGAAATTTTCGCCGCCTGGCGTTTTTCCGTCATCATGGCCCGGATTTTTCTTCAAATGAAGCACTACGAGGTTCTCCCCCAGGAAGCCACAGTCGATGTCGAAAACCTTTCGACACCCATCCTGCGTTCGCTGCTGGACGAAGCCCCCAAGGTCTAGAGGCTGGGGGTGCCGACTCAAGGAGGGAGAGCGTTCAAACTCTCTCGCGTTCGCTCAGGGTTCGCGTTTCGGTGAGAAAGAAGGTCGCGGTGGCTCGGGCCACCAGGCGTCCGTCCTGATCGACGATTGAGCCCTCGGTGTAGGCGGTGTGGCGGGTTTTGATGACCACCCGGGCGGTTGCGCGGAGCGTTCCTCGAATCACCGGCCGAAAAAAGTTGATCTTGCACTCGAGGGTCGCGCAACCGCGGCCTTCGGGGAGCGAAGAGACGACGGCCCGGCCGAGGGCGGTGTCGAGCACGCTGAAGAGAACGCCGCCGTGGGCGCGTTCCGCGGTGCTCCAATGGTCCTCGGTGGCATCGAGTTCAAGTTCGACTTCTCCCGACTCGACGGAGATCTCCTTGACGCCGAGGCTCTGGGTGAATTCCATGGACTCCTCCGTGGGGTTTCGCGGGCGAATCAGTCTGGCACCGAGGTCTAGCTCGGGCAAGTCAGCTAGAGAGGCGCGAGACGCCCCCAAGGGGCTGTTGCCGAGAGCAGGGGTTTTGGAGCAAACTCATCGAATGGCCAAGCCCACCGAGTTAGAGAAAGCGCTGAAATGGGAGCGGGGCGGCGAGGAGGCTCCCCTGCCGCGAGACGGTCGCGAGGCGCGTGCCGAGCGGACCAAAAAAGCCGTGGCCGATGCGCTGATCGAACTGATCGAAGACGGCGACTTGCGTCCGACTTCGAGGGCAATCGCCGAAAAGGCGAAGGTGTCCGAGCGAACCATTTTTCAGCATTTTGCCGATCTTGAAACACTGTTCAGCGCGGCGGCGAGAAGACTGGGCGAGCGCATCTTGCGCAACCTGGAGTACATCTCCGACGAAGGGCCCTTCGAAGAGCGCCTGAAGAATTATCTCGATGAGTTGGTATTCCTCCACGAATCGATGACGCCGGTTCGGCGGGCCTCACGACTCCATGAACCCTTTTCTCCGGTGCTGGAACATGCGCTTCGATCCTGGCGCGAAGGGATGCGTCGGGGAATCGATCGTGTCTTCAGCCTGGAACTCGAGACTCATTCGATCGATCGGCGCGTGTTGATTATTGAAGGTTTGGCCTTGGTTGCGACTTGGAGCAGTTGGGAAAACATGCGCCGGCATTCCGAGTTGGGTTTGGCCCAGGCTCGTGGTGTGATCGAGTTGAATTTTCGCGCATTGCTCTGTCAAGTCGAACCCGTTCGCGAATGCGATTCGAACGGAGACCGATAGGAAGCATGCGAGCGGTTCGTTGCGTAGACGGTGGGGTTGAAGTTGTCGATCTCCCAGAACCCGGGGGAGACGGCATTCGAGTCAAGCTTCGCTCGGCCGGCATCTGCGGTTCGGATCTTCACTTGCTCGATTCAGGCTTCGCCCCCAAGGTCACCCTGGGACACGAAATGGCGGGAGAACTCGCCGACGGAACGCTTGTGGCCGTCGAGCCACTGGTAATCTGCGGCGAGTGCGATTGCTGCGAGCGGGGCGACTACAATCTGTGTCGTGGGGGTCCGGCTGGGATCATGGGCGTGGCGCTCGACGGCGGTATGAGCGAAATCATCGTGGTGCCCGAACGGTGTCTAGTTGCGCTGGCACCGGGTGTCCTCGTACGGGATGCCTGCCTGGTGGAACCCATGGCGGTGGCCGTTCATGGGGTGAGATTGGGCGGGATCGGCCCGGGTGACACCGTGGCGGTCATCGGGGGGGGAACCATCGGCCTTTGCGCGGTCACCGCGTCTCGGGCACTGGGCGCCTCGGTGGCTCTGTATGCGCGCCACGACGTTCAGCGCGAGGCGGGTGAGCGATTGGGTGCCGGGAAGCCGCTTGATGAATACGACATCGTGATCGAATCGGCGGGGACTGATTCGGCGCTGGACAGCGCGGTGGCCATGGCTCGACCCGGAGGGCGGGTGGTTTTGCTCGCGACGTACTGGCAGGGGATGAAGATGCCCGGCTTTCCCCTGTGCATGAAGGAGTTGAAGGTGATCCCTTCAAGCATGTACAGCCGCGACGGAGATCTGCGCGACTTCGACCGAGCCGCGGCTCTCGTCGCTGAGACCCCCGATCTCGCTGATATCCTGATTACCCATCGATTCCCCTTGGACGCGGCGGCGGCGGCTTTTGCCACCGCGAGGGACCGTGCCCAGGGCGCCATCAAGGTCGTGCTCGAAGCCTGAAAGGTGTCCCCACTAGGCCGTGGGGTCGACCGTGCGCAAATATTCCGAGAGTCCGTAACCGACCTGATCCCCGCAGCGCCACTGGGTCATTCCTTCGCCAATGTGGGTTACGAGTCCCTGGCGTCGATTGCGCAGGGGAATGAACCCCTTGACTTCGCCAAGGATTGTCAAGGTTTCGCCTCCATGGGTTTCGACGCGAACGTCCAATTCGCGGTGGTAGAGACCGTTTTCCTCGAAGCGGGTTTCAATTTCGACGTGCTTGATGAGGCTGAGTTCGCCTCCGCGCACCACGACCCCGCCTCGCTTCTCGTTGTCCGCGTCGCGCCGGATGATGGATACCATTGCGCCAAAATCGGGTCCGAAATTCATGGTCAGCCATTCATAGCTCTCGATCGCTTGCCAGTGGCGGGGCCCCCAGGAATGGTCCCGTAGCCCATAACCCTTGAAGTCCAACGCTTCATCGTCGATCTCTATGCGGCCCGCAACCCGCATATGCTGCTCGTAGTGGGCTTTGCCAAATTGTTTCTCGCTCTTGCGCGCCTCTTCGGTTCGGGAATGGGTGCTTCCGTACATGGGTCCTGAAGCCCAATGGGTGAGATCGATTTTTAGTCGTCGACGGGGGCTGTTCTTAAAAGCCTTGGCGGGCTCCGCCATGGAGCGCGGTTCGCGCAACTCCACCGCGCTGCCCGAGTAGCGGGTACGGAGTTCTTCGCTGGGGTCGCAGACTTCGAACTCCATTCCCCCGGCGTTGAAAGCATCGTTGTGGTCGATGGGCGCCCGCTTGAAATTGAAGAGAACCCGTCCATCGGCGAGATAGAGACAAACGGTCATCTCGGCGTTGCCCTCGTTGGCGCGATTGCCCAGGCGAACAAACCCTCCGATGGACTGATCGGGATCGAAGAAGTTGAAGTACATGCTCTCGTTGAAATTGGACTCTTCGCCCAGGGGGTGGGTGTAATCGTCTTCAGGGACGATGTTGCCGATGATCTGCGCCAAGGCGCCTCCGGGGGGCTCGAGAGGGGGCCACGACGCCTGCGCGTAGGGGCCCGGGGAAAAGAAAGAAGGAAGAAGATTGGACGCGATGGTCGCCGAGGGCGTGCGGGGGGTCAATCCATCAGACCGAACCCCCGTGGGAAATCCGTTGCCCCAAGGCGAACGAATTAGATTCGTCTTTGCAGATGACGGGGCAGCCGGGCGCGGGCGAAGAAACCCCCTTCGACAAAAAAATTTTCTCCCGCCGAGAAAGAGCCCATTTCCCGATCTTCGGCCCAAGAAGACTCGTTAGGGCCCCAAATTCCACTCGCCCCCGGGAAAGTTCGTCAAACGCAAACCCGCGACGATTGCCCCCCACGGGGCAAAAGATTTCCCTGGGAAATGCTTGTGCTAAAAGCGTCTCGCTTACGCATCGGATCCTGGGGGTGGGGTCCCGTGGGGATTCAAGTCTCTCCCCAGCGATTCCGATGGCCGCACCCAGAGGGAATATGGGAAAGTCGCTCGTCATCGTGGAATCGCCCGCAAAGGCGAAGACCATCAATAAGTATTTGGGGCGGGACTTTATCGTCAAGTCCAGCGTCGGTCATATTCGCGATTTGCCGGTGTCGGGGTCGGGGAAAAAGGTCGACCCCGTCGCTCGGGCGAAGGCGGCGGCCAAAACCCGGAGCCTGACCGGCGCCAAGCGCGCCGCGCATAGAAAGAAGAAGGCCCATGAGGCGCTCATCGCCCGCATGGGGATCGACCCCGACAAGGACTGGCGGGCCAATTACGAGATCCTTCCCAAGAAGGAGAAAGTGGTCGAGGAGTTGCGCCGGCTCGCCGGCGAGGCCGACCTCATCTACTTGGCGACGGATCTTGATCGCGAGGGCGAGGCCATCGCATGGCATCTCCGAGAAGTCATCGGGGGGGCCAAGAAGCGTTTCAAGCGGGTTGTCTTCAACGAGATTACCCGATCGGCAATTCGTCAAGCGTTCGATTCTCCAGGGGAACTCGACATTGCCCGGGTCAATGCTCAACAGGCCCGGCGTTTTCTGGATCGGGTCGTTGGCTATACGCTCTCGCCGCTCTTGTGGGCGAGAGTTGCCCGGGGGCTCTCGGCCGGTCGGGTGCAATCCGTGGCGGTGCGCCTGCTGGTGGATCGCGAGCGCGAGATTCAGGCCTTCATCCCCGAGGAGTTCTGGGAACTCTATGCGGACGTACAGACCTCGGCCGGCGAGCCCATGCGGCTGCAGGTTATGAAGCAGGCGGGCCAGGAGTTTCGGCCCACCAGTGAGGAGGCCACGAATGTCGCCGTCGCGGCGATCCAGGGTCGGCCGTTCGAGATCGCCGAGCGCAATGACAAACCGACCTCGACCCGGCCTTCGGCGCCCTATATCACCTCGACCCTCCAGCAGGCTGCGAGTACGCGGCTGGGCTTCGGGGTAAAGAAAACGATGGTGTTGGCCCAGCGTCTGTATCAAGAGGGCCACATTACGTATATGCGAACGGATTCGACAAACCTTTCCACCGAAGCGGTGGACGGCTGTCGCTCCTATATCGGGGATCAATTCGGCGAGCCCTACCTGCCCGAAGAAGCGTTGAGTTATTCGAGCAAAGAGGGCGCCCAGGAAGCCCATGAGGCGATTCGCCCTTCGGATGTCAATGTTGGCCCGGGGGATATCGCAGGTCTCGAACCCGATCAGGAGCGGCTCTATTCCATGATCTGGCGGCAGTTCGTCGCCTGCCAAATGCCGCCGGCTCGCTATCTGAGCACCAGTATCGTGGTGAATATCGGCGAGTACGAGTTGCGAACCCGGGGTCGCATTTTGGTTTTTGACGGGTATACCAAGGTGCAGCCGCCCACGGGCAAGACCGACCGGAATGCCGCTTTACCCGACGTGCAAGTGGGCGAAGAACTCAGCGTCCAGGCACTGGACCCCGTGCAGCATTTTACCAAGCCGCCCCCGCGCTACAGCGAGGCGAGCCTTGTTCGCGAACTCGAAAAGTGCGGCATCGGACGTCCTTCGACGTATGCGTCGATTATTTCCTCGATTCAAGATCGCGGCTACGTGCGGGTCGAAAGCCGTCGCTTCTACGCCGAGAAGATCGGCGAAATCGTAACCGAGCGCCTCGTCGAAAATTTCGGGGATCTGATGGATTTCGGTTTTACCGCCGAATTGGAGGAATCCCTCGACGACGTCGCTTTGGGCAAGAAAGAGTGGAAGGACGTTCTCGGGAAATTCTATTCGGGCTTCAAGAAGCAAGTCGACGCTGCAGGCGCGGAAAACGGGGGCATGCGGTCAAATTCGCCCACGGATACCGATATCGCCTGTCCCCAATGCGCTCGACCGATGCAAATCCGAACCGCGTCCACCGGTGTTTTCCTGGGTTGCTCTGGCTACGCGCTGCCGCCGAAAGAACGCTGTAAGTCGACGATCAATCTGGTCCCGGGCGACGAGGTCGTCAGTGCCGATGCCGAGGATCAGGAGGAGGGCGAAGCGCGGCTACTTCTGAACCGACGGCACTGCTCGCGCTGCAAGACAACCATGACGAGCTACCTCGTCGATGAGGCTCGCAAGCTCCATGTCTGCGGAAAAAATCCCGACTGCGAGGGTTTTGACGTCGAGGCAGGCCAGTTCTTCATCAAGGGATACGATGGCCCTGTCCTCCAATGCGACAAGTGCGAAGAGGATATGCAACTCAAGTCGGGGCGCTTTGGAAAGTACTTCGGATGCACGGGAGAGGACTGCAAGAACACCCGTAAGCTGCTTCGAAACGGTGAACCCGCTCCGCCCAAGGTGGACCCGATTCCCATGCCGGATCTTGCTTGCGAGAAATGCGATGACTTCTACCTTTTGCGCGACGGCGCGGCAGGGATCTTCTTGGCCGCCAGCCAATTCCCCAAACATCGGGAGACCCGCGCGCCTCTTGTCGCGGAAATTCTCACCGTTGCTGAAGAGTTGGATGAGAAATACAAGTTCCTGGCGAGTGCGCCGGTCAAGGATGGCTCGGGGAACAAGGCCATCGTGCGGTTCTTGCGAAAGACCAAGGAACAGTACGTGATGACCGAGAAGGACGGAAAGCCCTCGGGTTGGCGGGCCTATTACCGAGACGGGAAGTGGATTGAGGAGCAGCCCAAGGCGCCTGCTCGCAAGAAAAAAGCCGCCGCCCGAAAGGGGCCGGCGAAGCGCAAGAAGGCGGCAAGGCGTAAAAAAGCCGCTGCCAAGAAATCGACTTCCCAGGCTGGCGGTGGCTGATGGCTTGCGTTGATTGGGGATGCGGCGGGGTGAACCCCGAGTGGCACTCGGACTGTTCGAATAACGTACGAGTTCGCGTCAAATAGCGTGGACCCCGAGCCGGTGATAGTGTGACCCGTCGAATGGTCGAACGGAGAGTAGAGGCGGCTTGAAGCTGCCACGGGAACGCTGCTGATGGAACGGGCGTTTGATCGTGTTCTCCTGGCGAGGCATTTTGGGCTCTCGGTAGGGGCAATTGCCGCGTACCTTTTTCGCGCCGAGTTGGCGATCGGCTACGTGGCGCTCTGGATTGTCGGCATCAGCGCCACCCTGAATTTTCTCGCGTACGCATTTGGCGCCCGCCCAAGTATGGCCCGGATCTGCATGGGGGCTTCCCCGGTGATCGGGGTGGGGGGCTGGACCGCGCTGATTGCCGTTACCGGCGGAGTCGCGTCGCCATTCATTGCCGGTCTCTGGCTCGAGATAGTCCTCTCGGCCATGAGCCTCAGCCTCAGGCATATTGTCCTTGTCACGTTGGGCTCGATCGTCGGATTGTGGTCCCAGCAGGTCTGGCTTGGCATAAGTGGTGAAACGCGGGCCGTCGTGCTCCAGGTGGGGTTCATGGCGGGAATGGGGCTGGCGACCTTCCTGGTGACGCGTCGCTGGACCCAGCGGCAAAGCTCGATGGTTGTGGAAAACGATGCCCTCGACCATCGGCTGGGCGTATTGACCCGGGAACTCGAGGATGAGCGAACGGTGGCGGCCCTGGGCGAGAACGTCGCCCGGCTCGCCCACGGAATCAAAAATACGGTGCACAGTCTTCGGGGTTTTGTTCGTTTGATCGAGCCGCAGATCGAATTTGAAGGCCAGGCACGATCGGCCCTCGAAGGGCTCCACACGGCAATTGACAACCTGGAGGCGCTCGCGCGGAACAATCTCGTACCCGTCGACCCCGTGGCTCCGTCGGCCGTCGTCGATGGGGACCGGCAGGATCGCTCACCGAATGAGAGCGGCGGACCCGGGCCATTCGCCGCGCCGGGCCTTGCCCAGGAGGAAGCCGGGGTTCTGACCGCCGTGGAGCGGGCGGTGGGCGAGGTTGTGCGTTCTCATCCGGGGGTGGATTGGACGATCCGAGCCGATGCGGGTGCGCCACGGGTGACGATTCCCAGCGCGTCCCTCGCCGAAACCCTTGTCATTCTGCTGCGCAATGCCGTCGAAGCCATGCAGGGCGAGGGCAGGGGCATGCTTGAGACCGAAATTTCTGAGGGTCAATTCAAGGTCCGCATTGGTGACGAAGGACCGGGACTGAGCGAGTCCCAGATCGGCGAAATTTTCAAGCCGGGTTATACCACGAAGGACGCGGGAAGCGGCTACGGGCTCTTCCTGGCCCGGCGGATCGCCGAAGAGCACGGTGGTAGTATCACTGCGAGGGCGAGGGCAGGGCGCGGTGCCCTGTTTGAACTGATTCTTCCCGTGGCCTCTCCGCCAAGCAATTCCGACGGCCAATAAGGCGAATTTCATTGGGTAGCAAGATTCTCATCGTCGATGACGAACCGTCCGCGTCGGACTATCTGCGCCTTCTTCTCGAGCAGGAGAAGTTTGAAGTTCGCACCACGGCCAACGGGGTCGAGGCGTTGATCGCGCTTGAGACCAATCCATTCGATTTGGTGATTTCTGACATCCGGATGCCGCAGATGGACGGACTGGAACTCCTCACCCATCTCCAGCAGCGCTGGCCCGATCTCCCGGTAATCGTGCTCACCGCCAACGAAGGCATCGAAGACGTCGTGCAAGCGATTCACCTAGGGGCTCTCAACTATCTCGTGAAGCCCTCGTCCGCCGCGGCCGTCGGCGAGGCGGTCAAAAAGGCCCTGCGCTTTCGCCCCAGCAAGAGCGTCGAGCCGCCTCTTGTTTCCGAACTCGTCGGGGAAAGTCCCGCGATCGTGGATGTGAGGCACCGCGTGGTGATGGCCGCGCGCAGCGATGTTCATGTCATCATCACCGGCGACACCGGCACGGGGAAGGAACTGGTCTCTCGGGCGATTCACGCTTATTCGGCCGCCGCCGCTGGCCCTTTCGTGGCCCACAACTGCGCCCTCTCTCCCCCGGAACTTTTCGAGAGTGAATTTTTTGGCCATCGGCGAGGGTCTTTTACGGGCGCTGATCGGGACCACTCGGGTTTGTTGCGCCAGGCGGACGGGGGAGTTCTGTTTCTGGACGAACTCGAAACGATGCTCGCCGCGCATCAGGCGAAATTGCTTCGAGTGATCGACGATGGCGAGGTGCGATCGGTGGGCGCCGAGCAGAGCCAGAGAGTTTCGGTGCGTTTTCTGGCTGCGACCAACCGGGACCCCGCGATCATGATGCAGGAGCGAACTTTGCGCGAGGATCTCTACTACCGCCTACGGGGGATCGAGATTCGCCTGCCGACGCTGAGCCAGCGCCTGGATGATATCCCTCTGCTGGCACAGCATTTTGCGGGTGCGGATTCCGCGGGCTTCACCCCCGATGCTCTCGACGCCCTGATGCGGGCCGAATGGCAGGGCAACGTCCGCCAATTGCGAAACGTGGTTCAGGGTGCGAAAGCAGCGGCTGGCGAAGGTAAGGTCGGTGTGGCGCATCTCTCGCTCCAATCCGGGGGCCGGGGGTCGCATCAGTTCGGTGGGGAGGGGCAACGTGCCCGGGAGTCGGATGGAAGCGCACCTCAGGGTTCGACCCTCCGCGAAATCGAATATTGGGCGATTCAACGGGCGCTTCAGGAGTGCGGGGGCAACCGGACCCGCGCGGCAAAGATGCTCGATATCGACCGCTCCACCTTGCGCCGCAAGCTCGCGGAATTCGGTGTGACCTGATCGAGGGGCCGAAGAGTTTGCTCTCCCGGTGGCCCTCTGCCCCCGAAGCGGCCCAAGTATGGAGCCGGGCGGGCTCGCCCGGGGTCGCAAACGCTCAGCCGTGGGGGGGCCGGGCGAGAAGGGCCGCCGCTTCGGATTTTTCGGCGGCCTGAGCGGCTCGAAGTGGTGTCTTTCCATCGATGGCTCGTAGGTTCCGATCAGCGCCTCGCTCGAGCAGAATCCTGATGACCGGAAGGTTCCCCTGTTGGGCGGCCAGGAGCAGGGCCGTGGCTCGATGCTTGTTTCTCGCGTCGATTTCCGCGCCGTGATCGATCAGAAGAGTCGCCATTTCGTTGCCGCGCTGGGTGTTGAACGCGGTGGCGTGCAGGGGCGTGAGACCACCGGCGCCCGGGCGGCTCGGATCGGCACCCCGGGCGAGGAGAAGCGCGGCGGCCGCGAGTTGGGGCGTCACTGCGGCAGCGTGCAGAGCCGTGGAGCCCAATGGGTTGACTTGATCGACGGGGACCCCGAAATCCAGCACGGTCTCGAGGACCCAAAGATGGCCCTTGCTCGCGGCGAGCTGCATGGCGGTGTGGTCGTCGGGGTTGGTGGCCTCGGGGTCGGCTCCGCCTTCGAGAAGCGCGGCGACTGCCCGGTGGTGGCCCAGCAGGCTTGCGAAAAGCAGAGGCGTCCATCCGTTGTCGGTGATTCGGTTGGGGTCGGCGCCGTGTTCGAGCAGGTGCAGCACCATCTCGGCCTGCCCCGCCTGGGCGGCGGCGTGGAGGGCGGTGGCCCCCGAAGGATCGGCCGCATCGACGGAGACGCCGGCCCGGACGAAGGCATCGATCACTTGGGGGAGCCCCTTGCTCGCGGCGAGCCGCATGGCGGTGTCGCCGTCGGGGTTGGTGGCCTCGGGGTCGGCTCTGCCTTCGAGAAGCGCGGCGACTGCCCGGTGGTGGCCCAGCAGGCTTGCGAAAAGCAGAGGCGTCCATCCGTTGTCGG
>DUCH01000493.1:61807-62198 GCA_012959865.1 Myxococcales bacterium
CGGCGTGGAGGGCGGTGGCCCCCGAAGGATCGGCCGCATCGACGGAGACGCCGGCCCGGACGAAGGCATCGATCACTTGAGGGAGCCCCTTGCTCGCGGCGAGCCGCATGGCGGTGTGACCGTCGGGGCGAGTGGTTTGGGGGTCGGCTCCCCCTTCGAGTAGTGCGGCGACTGCCCGGTGGTGGCCCAGGAGGCTGGCGAGGAGAAGAGGGGTCCATCCGGTGTCGGTGATTCGGTTGGGATCGGCGCCGTGTTCGAGGAGGCGCTGGACGCCGGGCTCGTCCCCGAGCGAAATGGCCATATGAAGCGGAGTCCATCCATCCGGTCGGGGGAGATTGAGATCGGCCCCCGCAAGTAGAAGGCTTTGCACAATGTCGGCGTGCTGCCCCTG
>DUCH01000494.1 GCA_012959865.1 Myxococcales bacterium
GAGACCGCCTTCCTTTGAGTAGCGCCCCATCAAGTAGCGCCCCATCGAATACGGCACTTTGGAGTAGCGCCCTATCGAGTACGGCACTTTGGAGTATCGCGCCATCGAGCATCGCGTCCTGAAGGAGCGCGGCTTCCAGTATCGCGCCTTGCAGCAGAGCTATTTTTTAGGCCTCTCGCCTAACTTTGAGCGGTTCGCCGAACTCTTGGGCCAGGTTCCCTTTGGGGGAGACACGTGATCGATAATGCCTTCCGCGCGCTTCTCCCGCGTTTCGTGGCTCCGGTGCTCGCCCTGTACGCGCGCTTGGGTGTGACACCGAACCAAGTAAGCGCGCTGGGTTTTGTTATCGCAATTTGCGCGAGTACCGCGGTGGCGCTGGATTTCTGGGGGTTGGCCCTCGCGCTCTGGTGGCTCTCTCGTTTGGCGGACGGGACGGACGGTCTCTGGGCGCGCCAATCCGGGCTTGAGAGCGATTTCGGGGCCTATCTGGATATTGTGCTCGACATGGCGGCTTATGGTGCGATGGTGCTCGGGTTTGCCTATGCGGCGCCGGAATTTCAGCTCCGATGGATGGCGATGCTCTTTCTCTATGTCGTGTGCATTACGAGCGCCCTGGCGTTGGGTATGCAGGAGGCGAAACAGGCGATGGCGCCTCGAGACGATCGCGGCTTGCGCCTGGGGGCGGGACTCGCCGAAGGGGGCGAGACAGGCATCGCCTACAGCCTATTCCTTCTTTTGCCGGACTATCTCTGGTTGAGCACTGGCGTATGGGTAGTGGTTCTCGCCACCACCGTACTCGCCCGAACCCTTCTCGCCTTTCGCACCCTTGGCTATGTGGATTCCGCCGAAGCCAGTCGTCCGGCGGATGCGACGGATGAGAGCCGTCTTTAAAGACAGGGCTGCTCCTCGATTGCCAGGGCCGTTCGAAAGCAGGGGTGACTCTCGAGACACGCCGGGGCCGGTGAATTGTGGCCTACCACTGCAGGCTCACCCCGGCCTTCCCTCCAACGTCTTCGAAGGAAGTGTCGCCCCCCAAGCCAAAGTAGAGACCGACATCTTCGCCGACCCGGCCTGACCCCGTGATACCCAGGGCGGATTCGTTCTTGTAGTACCCCATTCCGACGTTGATGCGGAACCGCTTACCGGGGTCCGGGAGGAAGACTTCCATGGCATTGCTGATGGCTACTCCTCGAGCGGCTTCTTCCCGGGCGGCCTGGAGCTGGTTGGAAGAGGCCTCGTATAGGGCATCGAGCTGGCTCTTGTTGACGGCATCAAGAGCAGACGTTCCGTTGGCCACGTTGTGGATCTGCACGGGAGCGGCCAAGGGGGCCGGAGCGGCGGCCATACTCGAAAAGGAACTGGTTGCTGCCGGGAGGCGCTCGAGGGTCACGCCGTCGTCGTCGATGCGGACGTTGGTGCGGCCGTTTCGGCCTCCGCTCAGGTTCGTTCCATCGGTTTCAACGACGAGGCCTGTTGTGGTCCCGGTCGAATCACGGACGACCACCCGGGCTTCCTGGCTGCTCTCGACGGAGGCTTGGCTGGAACTGACGCTCACCCGCTGAAGCCCCGTGCTGTCTTCCAGGGAAACGATCTTTGCCGACAACTTGGCCTCGTTTTGGTCGATGAGGAGTCGATTGTTTCCGCTTTCGACCTTTGCACTTTCCTCGGTCGCCGAAATTTCCGAATCGCCCACCGAAAAACTCGACCCGCCCCCGGTTAGGATGACGGATCCGTTTCCGTTCTTGAACTGCAGAGAGCCCGCCGTGATCGAATCGACATTGAGCTCGCCCGTGACCGTGGCGTCTCCTGCGCTGACATGAGTTGCGTCCAGTTGATCGGTATTGATTCCCGCGCAGCGAGTGGTGGTTGCGCCACCGGTTGAAGACTCATCGGCACCGCAGAGTCCTTGATCGCCCTGGATGCCCTG
>DUCH01000495.1:0-833 GCA_012959865.1 Myxococcales bacterium
AGGGGATCCCGTGTCGCCACAAGCCATCGCGAAGATGAGGCCGAGGCCCATGAGCCATCTGAGTTGGGAAACGTAGTTGTTCATCGGAAATTCTCTCCTCGTAGTGACTTCGGTCAAAAAATCATTGATCCAACCATCGAAGGCTCGACCGGCCATGCCCCGCAAACGATTCAGGAGCAGTCTCACTGGTCTCGCGCGCAACCAAACGCCCGCAAATCCTGGCCGCTGGTGTACGTAAATCACATATACAATTCAATTACAAAATGGTCAGACGGCCGGTTGCCGTCTCAAGGGTTTCGGTCGGTTCGCCGCCGGGCTTTAGGGAACCCTCGAGTTCGACCGCGCATCGGCTGCGTGATTCTTGCCTACCTGAGCAATCGACCCGGCGAGCCCTCCAGGAAGACCGCACTCGGCCAGCGGCTTTTCAACGAACCCGGGCGAGCGCACTTTCGAAAACTGCCTGGACCGACGCGACGTGGTCGTGGATCGATTCGAGACTCCAATCGACAGTCGAGATCGGCGGCTCCACGCTGACATGCACCTTCCCGGCGCGCATGATAAAGCCGCCGTGCGGAAGGACCTTCCCGGCATCGTGGATCACCACCGGGATCACGGGAACCCGGGCCGCCACGGCCAAACGAAACCCGCCGGTCTTGAAGTCCCCCAACCGAGCCCCTGGACTTCGAGTGCCTTCGGGCGCAATCGCAACTGCGACACCCTGGGCGAGGATTTTCAACCCGGTTTCCAGACGCTTGTGCGCCGAGGGGCCGTCGCCCCGATCCAGGAAGATAGTTCCCGCCAGTGCGAATGCCGGGCCCAGCACGGGGTTCCGC
>DUCH01000495.1:966-1924 GCA_012959865.1 Myxococcales bacterium
GAGGAATTCGGCGCCCTGAATACACAACTCGATCCCCGCCGCCCGAGTCCCCCAGGCGCCCCAAAGCGCCACCGCACGGTTAAAGGCCCGCCGTCGGTCGCGGGTTCGGATTGCCGTCCAGACACCCACAAGCGCACCCGGAAGAATGACCCCGAGCGCGACCAGGGTTCGGACTCCATCGAGGAACCGGGGTTTGCGGACCTCCATCAGGGCACCCGAGAGTTCTCGTCGGCGCCTCGGGAAGGAAGCGCCGGTCCCAGGGTCTGGGCGACCCAAGGCCCCAGATCCTGCGCCCGCGGACCGTACAAATACCAGGGGCCTCCCTCGGAAAGGACCTCCAGCAGTTCCGACGCGTCGCTCAGCGCCCGCCACCCAAGCCCCCGGCCAAGGCAAATTTTTTCGTCCTGCCGAGCCTCGGCATCCTGGGTATCGCCCAAGTAAACGAACTTTCGCAACCCGCGGCGATGCAGGGTTCCCGCGAACTCATCTTGTCGCGGACGCGGTCCAAGAGCGACGTTTGGCGCAATCACCCGAGCGCGCCCCCGGGCGAGGGGTTCGTTGAAGAGCGCGGGCGGAAGAGGAGGCAGTCCAGAGTGCAGGGCCTGAACAAAAGCCTCGGCCGCAGGCGAGCGGCCGGAATCCAGCGAGAGGAAAGCATGCACGACTTTCTGACCCGGAATGCGGCGGACTTGATCGACCACATCCAAGACCCTCTCCCCATCGTACGGATCGACAGGGATCGGATGAGAAATCGATTGCAGAGCGTTGCCTTGAAAAATGCGCTCCTCTTCCTCGAGCCAGAGACGATCCTCCGGACGGTTGGGATCCAGCAGCGAAACGACGCGGCCGTTCGCGCCGGACAGGAGGTAACTCATGTACTCGGACGCTGCCGGCTGGGGGGTCAGAAAGATTCCCTCCCCAACAAACGCCACTCCACCCCTTTGCCAAAGCATTCCGT
>DUCH01000496.1 GCA_012959865.1 Myxococcales bacterium
AGCCAAGGGCGATATCGGTGCCCAGGGCGATCAGGGTATCCAAGGCATCACCGGTATGACCGGAGCCACGGGCGATACCGGTGGCCAGGGCATTCAAGGAATGACCGGAGCCAAGGGCGATCAGGGCACCCAGGGTATCCAGGGCGACTCGGGACTCTGTGGCGCCGATGAGTCCTCGACGGGCGGAGCAACAACTGCCCGCTGCGCGAGGATCAATACCAACAGCCTCGATGCGACCGACGTGAATGTCGAGAACGCCACCATTACGGGAACCCTTGACGTCACTTCGATAACCGTTGGCTCTCTTGAATTGAAAGACGAGAACGGATCCCTTTTGATGAGTGCAGGGGGAGCCAATTTCTCGGTTGGCAATAGCTCCATCATTGCGACGAACGATTCAGCTCGAATTTCCGTCCTTGCGGACACCAAGGCCGGCACAGTCGTCAACGAAATGGTCGTCGATCAGACCGGAGCAAGAATCACGGGCACTACGGCTTCCCTCGTGGACAGCACGGGCCGTCAGCGCGTCAGTGTCGACGCCAATCGATCGATCCTCGAAAGCAGCAACGAAGCCCGAGTGGTCGTCCACAGTCCCGAAGGCAACACCACCGGCCTCGTGGTCGAAGCAGGCAGCACAACCCTAAGCGGGGGCGGAAGCGATCAAACGACAATTCGACTGGACAGCGATGGGGTAACCCTCCAGCGACTCCAACCCGCCAAAACATCATTTTCGAGTTTGGCCGCCGCCCCTTCGTCACTCGGCGCGCCGGTCCAGCTACACAATATTGCAAACGGCACCGATGCTTTTGATGCGGTGAACAAGAGTCAGCTCGACGCAATGTACCAAGCGTCCTACAACCAGAACCAGGCAACCCGGGAAGAAGCATTCCGGGGCATTGCCATCAGCAACGCCATGGAGGTTTTTCTGCCCGATCCCGGAAGGAAATTTCGACTTAACTTCGGCATGGGGTTTTACAAGGGCGAAGCCGCCCTTGGTCTGACTGGGGCAGGCCGGGTCGCCGAAGATGTTGGGCTCTACTTCGGTGTCGGCAGCGACGCATCCTTCGATGACGTCGGCGGAAAGGCCGGCGTTAGCCTTCAGTGGTAGCGGCGGCGTAAAAAAACAGTTCCTCGGGGGCCAGCACGTCTGGAGCCGTCGCCTGTGTCGGCGAACGCTGAGCCTTGTCACGATCCCGCTTCAATTGCCGAGTTCCCCGGTAGTTCCATCTGGAACTTCACCCTCCACCGATGAAACCGGACGCAGCGTGCGCCAAGCGAGCAGGCTGCGCGCGACCACAGTGATGGTCAAAACAACGATCCAGGTGCTGGTGGTAATCCACAATTGGTCAGGGAAAAGAAGAAAGACGCTATAGGCAATGCCCGTCTCCCCGCCCTCCGCGAGTCCTGCTCCCAAACGCAGACCCCGATCATCGCGCGGAGCCATCGCTCGCTTGGCCTCCTGCATCCCCAGCGCGAGGGCGCTCGCGATACACAGGATGTAGAGAAAGAGCATCGCGACCCACTGGGGAAGGAAATCGGGCGCCGCGTAGGCGAACCCCAGAACCATCGCGCCGTAGGCCGCCATATCGAGCACAATGTCGAGATAGGCGCCAAAATCACTCGCGAGACCCGACTCCCGGGCGAAGAGGCCGTCGGTTCCGTCCGCCAGACGGGAAAGCCACCAGAGCACGAATGCCAATGCCCAGAGGTGGAAGGCAACCGCTGCACTCGCAAAAACCGCGATCGCAAAACCCAGCGCACTCACTTGATTCGGCGTCCAACCCAGCCGCCTATAAAGAGCGAGCAGCGGGCCGGAAAAACGCGGAAGACGCGCGCGGAAAAAATTGTCAATCACCCTCTGGCCCCTCTATCCCGTGTCCCCTTTATCCCGCGAAGGTGGGGGGGCACCGACCTTTTCTCTGATCTCGAAGAAGCCTGAAGGATTGAGGGGCACGTCCGGAACCCGGCGAAGCTCGCCGCACTCCCGGGATCGCTCCGCCAAGGTCGGTGCGATTTCCCGTGCTCGCAGTACCAGCTCTTCGCACGGGTCGCACGTCACACCCATCAGGCGCTGCCCTGCAGAACCAGCTCTCCCAAGGAATCTCCCGCTTCATACCGGGCTAGTAGCTTGTCGGGATCAAACTCCACCCCGATGGGGTTCTGCGAAAAAGCCCCGCTCTCCACCCACGCATTGATTTCCTCCGGGCTCGCGAAGTTGTCCACCTGCAACTCTATGCGGACGCGATCGGGATCCTCGTAGTAAAAAGAGGTCGTTGGCCCGTGGTTGATGGTCCAGGCCGGTCGGATACCCGAATCTCGCAGACGCTTGTAGGTGGCCATCAAGTCGCCGAAATTATCGAACCCGTACGCGAAATGATCCAGCCCGGCGGCCCCGGGAGGAGCACTCTCCTGTTCGTCGGTCGCGATCAATGCGATTCGGTGATGTTCCTCGTCGTAGGTAAGAAAGGCGAGAAAATCGTTTGCAAAGACCGTTTCGGTTCCCAGAACCTCGGCATACCACGCCACTGCTTCTTTCAATTTCCGCGTTCGCAATACCACATGAGCGAACTTTGCCGGCGAAATTACTTTTCCGCAATCCAGCTGCCTCATTGTTTCTCCATGTGAAATCCGTCCACGCAGGTTGGCTCACTGGGCAGGATCGTGCCGCGAACCTCTCACCAATCGTCCGGGACGAACGCCTGTCAATTTACCGTTCTCGCAGATGATCTCGCCCGCAACGAAGGTCTTACGATAACCCCGGGCCTTCTGGATCAATCGCTTCCCTCCGGTCGGAAGATCGAAAACCATCTTCGGGGGCTCAAGCGAAAGCACCTCCCAATCGATAAGATTCAAATCCGCACGCAGGCCCGGCGCGATGCGGCCGCGATCTTCGAGCCCAACGAGGTTCGCTGTATCCGCCGTCTGCATTTTCACGAGCGTCTCTAACGGAATCCGTTCGCCTCGAGATCGATCCCGGCCCCAATGGGCCAGAAGGTAAGTGGGAAAGCTTCCATCGCAGATCATCCCACAATGCGCACCCGCGTCGCTCAAACCCGGGACTGTGTTCGGATCCAGCAGCATCTGTCGGCTGACCTCCAAATCAAAGTCGGTGTAGTTGAGAAAGGGACGATAAAGAAGCGCCTTCCCGTCCTGTTCCAACATCAGGTCGTAGGCGAGTGCGTTGGGCTCCACGCCCAAACACTCGGCTCGGGCCGCGATGCTCGTTTCTCGAGCCGGCTCGTACTCGGGCGGATCTCCGAGCACAAAGAGGCGATCAAAATCGCCTAGCAGGCCCTGCAGCGTGTCTGGAGGACTCTCCGAGAGAATCCGTGCGCGCAAATCGGGATCCTTGAGTCGCTGGACCCGTTCGGCGTGGGGCAGGCTGGCGACTTCGCGGCTATAGGTGGGATGGCCGCCAAAGGGGTGCAGAGTCGCTTGGAGGCCCAGCATAATTCCGATGGCGCGAGGCGGGACTTGGGCGCGCATGGGCAGGCCGTCCGCCACCGCTTCCCCAATCAGATCGAGCAAGCGACGCCACTGGTTCGGGGCCGCATCGCTCTGGGCGACAGTAATCGACATAGGCCGACCAGAGACCTCGACCATCCGACGCAGCAGGCCGAACTCGCTCTCGATATCGGCGAAGTCCGCCACCATTTCGAATACACCCAAGCCGCCCTCACCCAGAGCCGCTGCAATTCCCAACATCTCGTCAGGTCCGGCAGTCAGGCTGGGCGTCGGCTCGCCATCCTTGGTTCGGTGGTTTCGGGTTCGCGAACTCGTAAAGCCCAACGCGCCGGCGGCAATCGCTTCGCGCGCCAAACGACCCATTTCGGCGATCTCCTCCGCCGTAGGCACTGCCGTATGGTCGGCTCCGCGGTTTCCCATCACGTAGGCACGCAGCGCACCGTGGGGCACCTGGGCCCCCACATCGATGGCATGCGGAGTCTTTTCGATGGCATCGAGATATTCGGGGAAGCTCTCCCACTCCCACGTGATGCCCTCGGCGAGTGCGGTACCCGGAATATCTTCTACGCCTTCCATCAGGCCGATCAGCCAATCGTGACGTCCGGGATCGGCTGGCGCAAAGCCCACACCGCAGTTGCCCATCACAACGGTGGTCACGCCATGCCACGATGACGGCGTAATCTCAGGATCCCATGTCACCTGACCGTCGTAGTGAGTATGAACGTCCACCCAGCCCGGCGTCACAAGCAGACCCGAAGCGTCAATCTCCTCTCGGGCGTTCTCTTCGACCTCGCCCACGGCCACGATCAAACCGTCACGGATTCCCACATCGCCCTTGCGCGGGGGCGTGCCGGTCCCATCCACAAGGGTGCCCCCCCGAATCAGTCGGTCCAGCATATCCACCTCCTTAGGCTCTCGGGAATCGCTCTAGGATACGCCGGATCGCGAGTCCCAAGCAACTCCACTAATCTTGCACATACCGAGAGGAGAACCATGCAGGCTTCACCCCAGATTCTCGAAACAACGTGCGAGTGGTTGTCCGACGATGTCGCGAAGAGCAGTGCCTGGACCCATACGTTTGGCCCCCGGGAACTCGAGGAAATCGACGCCGCTTTGGGTCACGCCCTTCGGCGCTCAGAAGATGTGCTCGAAATCGGCCCCGAAGACTTTCCGCTGCCCACCGTGTGCCAAAATCTGCGTAGAGTCGAAGCGGAATTGATCAACGGCCGGGGCTTCGCTCTGCTCCGCGGGGTGCCGCGTGAGAAATATTCCCAGAACGAGATAGAAATGATTTACTGGGGAATCGGTCTTCACCTCGGTGACCCCTGGCCCCAGAACCAATACGGTCATGTCCTGGGGGACGTAACCGACCAGGGCGTCAGCGGCCGCGATCACAATTCGCGGGGCAACGAGATCGGCGCAGTGGCCTTTCCCTATCACTCGGATGGCTCGGACCTCGTCGGTCTGCTTTGTCTTCAGAAGGCTCGCAGCGGTGGCATCTCCACCGTCGCCAATGCGGTGGCGATCCACAATGATCTCGTTCGCGAAGCCCCCGAACTCGCCGCAGCGCTGTACCAGCCCCAACCCTTCGATTTTCGCAACGCCGAACCGCCCGGTGGGAACCCGTGGTACACGATGCCGGTCTTCACCCAATGGGGCGACCGGCTCTTCGTCCGGTACATCCGCCCCTACATCCTGGCCTCCCAGCGGCACGCCGATGCCCCCCGTATTGCCGATGATGCAGAGGCCGCCATGCAGCGCATCGACACCATGACGCAGGAACCCCAGTACAACGTCTTTATGGATCTTCAGCCCGGCGACATGCAGTTCATCAACAACTACCACGTTCTGCATGCACGAACCGCCTACCAGGACGATCGGGAAACCGGACAGGTTCGGCACCTCAAAAGGCTCTGGCTCGCAACCGATACTCTTGAAGACCGACCCCCCTACTTCCAGCGGAGCCCCAGCAGCCATTGGGACAGGCAGCGAAGCGTGAGCCGGCTCAGCATAGACTGAGACTCTGTTGGACTGAACGGGCAGCCCACAAACCCTGGGAAGGAATCGATATTCTCTACCGAAGGACTCTCAGCTTCCTGTTCCTTGGGCTGATCGGTGCGGCGGTCGCTGGCGTCGGGCTGGTTGGCCGCGGTTTTTTTGGGCACTCGGATAGCGAAATCTTCGCACCCCGCGCGCCGAGCCGAAGCGCCAACGGCAACAATGCGTCCAGCGCGTACCCACCAAAAGATTTTCGAAGCAAGAGCACGGGAAACCCCGAGGGTCAAATTCTCTTCGGCGATCTGCACGTCCACACCACGATTTCCTTCGATGCTTTCATGCTCAACCTCCCCCTGATGGGCGGCGAAGGCGCTCACACCCCCGCCGATGCCTGTGATTTCGCCCGCCACTGCGCAGCGCTCGATTTTTATTCGCTCAACGATCACGCCTCCAATATCGACCCCGACGATTGGCGACGAAGCCTCGAGTCCATCCGACAATGCAACGCCCTCGCGGGCAGCGAAGATGCACCCGACATGGTGGCCTTCATGGGGTGGGAGTGGACCCAAGCTGGCCTCTCGCCGGAAGACCACTACGGACACAAGAACGTTGTGCTTGCGGGAGACGGCGAAGGGCAGGTCCCTAGCCGGCCCATCGCGGCCACCGCGGGAGGAGTCGCCGCCCATCCTCCCTCGGTCTGGGCCAGGGGCGCCCTCGCCCTCCAGAGCGGGGGGCGCATGCACGATCTGGCTCGACGCTGGACGCGCATCAGCGGAATGGAAATTTGCGAGGACGACCATGTCCGATCGCTTCCCGACGATTGCCGGGAAATCGCCGCCACTCCCGCCGATCTGTTTCGGAAACTCGATGAGTGGGGACACGACTCCATCGTGATTCCCCACGGCACCACCTGGGGGATCTACACGCCGCCTGGGTCGGATTGGAAAAAACAATTGGCCGACGCGAACCACGACCCCGAGCGTCAGACGCTGCTCGAAGTCTACTCGGGGCACGGCCAGAACGAGGTCTACCGCGACTGGCGGTCCGTGAAGTACGCCGAGGGTGGAGCGAAGGTATGCCCCGAGGCGCAGTCCGACTATCTGCCCCTCTGCCAGCGAGCCGGCGAAATCGTGCGCGCTCGATGCCTCGCCGTGGGGGAGAGCCCGAGCGAATGTAATTTTCGCGCCGAAGAAGCCGAGCGCTACGCGGTGGAAGCCGGCATCTCTCCCCAAGTGACCGTCCCCGGTGCAACCGGCGAGGATTGGCTCGACGCGGGACAATGCCGCGACTGCCAACAGCCCGCCTTCAAGTACCGGCCAACGGGTTCGGCCCAATACATCGCAGCACTGAGCGACTTCAGCGACATCGCCGAAACAAGCGACGATGAAAACGACAGTGCGCTCGGACAAAAGCCCAAGCGTTTTCGTATGGGTTTCATCGCCTCCAGCGATATTCATACCGCTCGCGCGGGTTCCGGCTACAAAGAGTTCCGATTCATGACCGACGCGGGTCAACGCAAGGTGCCCGAGCAAGGTGGAATCGTCGGTTCTTTTCTACGCGGCCCGAAGGACGACCCCATCGCCCAGGCCCGCAGCATCGTCGAAGCCAAGAAAAAACTCTCGGGGCTCCAATTTTTCGAAACCGAGCGCACTCAGTCTTTTCTCTACACCGGCGGCCTGGCGGCGGTGCACGCCTCGGGGCGGGATCGGGCATCGATTTGGGAAGCGATCAAGAGCAAGCGGGTCTACGGCACCAGCGGGCCCCGAATCCTGCTTTACTTCGACCTCGTTGCGGGCTTGGAACGTCACCCCATGGGATCGGAAGTCGAAATGGCGAATCCGCCCCGCTTTGAGGTCAGAGCGGTGGGATCTTTCGACCAATTGCCCGGCTGCGCCGCAGAAAATGCTGGAGCGCTGGGCGCCGAGCTACTGCAACGCCTCTGCCGGGGCGAGTGCTACAACCCAGGCGACACCCGCCGGTCCATTTCGCGCATCGAAATCGTTCGCATCCGGCCGCAATCGCATCCGGAAGAAGCCGTGGGCGCCCTCATCGACGACCCGTGGGTCCGTTTTGAATGCCCCGACGACCCGAATGGGTGTACAGCCACCTTTGAAGATGCCGAATTCGATTCCGTACGCCGAGACACGGTCTACTACGCACGCGTCTTCGAGCACCCCAAACCGACAGTCAACGGAGCCATGCTGGCCTGCCGCTCAGAGGGCGATGACGCGTGCGTGGAAACCGACCCTTGCCAGCGCGGAGAGGAATGTCTGGCCCCCGACGAACCGCGCGCCTGGTCTTCTCCCATTTATGTCGACTACAAACCCGAAAGCCAAACACAAAATGGCGCCGAGAGCTGACGGGGAGAGTTCAGCGCTTCCCGCGGCCCAGCAAACCGAGAAGAAGCCCAAAGCGTTTTTCCGTCATGGCCCCCTGAATGACACCGTTCATTCGAATATTCGGCGCCCGGGCGCATTGACCAAAGCAGCGGAAGGGCTCGAGTCGAATCTGCTGGCCCGGCGTCGTCTCGAACATATTCACGCCCAGGGTTCCCCGTGCCAGGCGAATGAGCTTCGCGCCTCCTCGCCGCGCGCATGTGCGCCCGGAACAGATCTCAATGCGCTGTTGGCATTCAGGCTCGAGTCGAATTTCCTCGAGGGCTTCGAGCCGCGTCAATAGAGATTCCGCCGTGAGTCCGGCCCTCTCGGCCAACAGTGGAAGCGCCCTGGGAGGCACGTAGCCCAGGGCTCGTTGAACCGCCCGGGCCAAGCGGCCCGCATCGACCTCTTCTCCGCAGCGCTTCAACGCCCGGTGCGCGCGGTCACGCTCAAGATTTCTCGGCTCGCCCGCTTTCGCCACGCTCTCCAGCATACCCTGAAGCGATTTACCAAGCACCCGGGCCACCGTCCGCGAAACCTCCCACGCGAGCCGCGTTCGACACGAATAGGCTGAACCGAAGAATCAGAGTGACAGGAGTGACCGGACTTGGTCCGCCCAGCCCAATGCCGAGGGCCGTGCAGATTCGATCTGCCGCGCGATTTTCTGAGCCCCGGGGTGGCCGCCGCCCACCATCGCGAGTTGGTTCGTGGTGCGCGGGCTGCCGTGCTGAGCCGCGAGCCCCCAGTCGACGCCAAATTGCTGACCGGGCGAACCCCACACCAGGTGAAAGCCAGAGGCCAGGGAACTTGTGCCCTCAACCCCCGACAGATCGAGGAGCCGTGCTTCGGTGACCTCCCCCACCACCAGTGCCGATGTCCCCTCCTGATCCACCTGAACGTTCAAACCCCGGGCGGCTACTTCGGCGCTCAGATCAACGGCACCCGGGTCAACGGCTTCCTGGTCATGATCGCTGACAACGATCACCAGAGTCTGCTTCCAACGATCGCGAAAACGCTCGAAAATTTCGCCCAACGCGGCATCGGTGGAGCGACCTTGCTCCAGAACAGCATCACCGAAAGGTCCGCGCAGATGACGCACCGTGTCCATTTCGTCCAACTGTATGAAGACGAACTGGGCCTCGGCCCGGTCCATGCCATCGATCGCTTCGACCACCGCTCGATCGGCCCCATACCCGAGTTCGCCGCGGGGGGCCCCATCGGGCAGGACGCCGCCGGGAGGCCAATGATCGTCGGCTTGCACGGCCCCGCACACGCCCACCAGGTTCTGATCACCAAAGACCCCCAGGCTCTTTCGACCCGCCGCCCGACATTCCTCGAAAAGAGTCGATGACTGGGGCCCGACCTCCTGGGCTGGCCGCAGTGTTCCTGAGTGAAAAGCACGATTCGTAAAAATTCGGTGCTCGCTCGGCTCGGCGCCGGTGATAAACGTCGCATGGTTGGGATAGGTCGAAGCCGCGAGAACAGCTCGGCCCCCTTCCCGAGACCAGCCGCCCTCCTGGGCGAGGGACCAGAGCGTGGGCGTGAGATCTTTGCTGACCTGATCGTGAGGAAACGCGTCAAGGACCGCAAACAAAACCGTAGTGGGATCGGACATCGCCCGAGTCTACGCGGACCCCGGGTCCGAAACCAGCAACAAATTCGGTGGTGGCATCCATCCGGGAATTGCTGCGTGCATGGGAGTCCTTCATGCGGACCCTTCCTGAAACACGTATTCTGTAGATTGTCTTTTGGTGGCCGAGGTCAATCCAGTGATTCGTTTCGTTTTTCGGTTTATTTTCCTTCCTCTTGGGGTTGCGCTGGTCGTCCTCTTCGCCGCGATCACCTGGATCGCCGAGGGTGTCGGTGGCCGGCTCTTTGACCGTGGCGTCAGCACCGCAGAGCCCACACCTCAAGCGGTGGTCACTAACCGACTTGAACGCCAGCAGTGGGAAGCCCCCCCGGCGACTGCGGGCGATTCAAGTCAGATTCTATTCGGCGACCTTCATGTCCACACCACGTACTCGGGTGATGCCTTTATTTTTAGCTTGCCTCTTTTTCAGGGAGAGGGCGTACACCCGCCCGCCGATGCCTGTGACTTCGCGCGCTTCTGCTCTGGCCTCGACTTCTGGTCGATCAATGACCACGCCGAGAGCCTCACCACCGACCAATGGTCCGAAACACGCGAGGCGATCCGAGAATGCAACGCCGTCGCCGATCCCGAAAATCCCGATCTTGTCGCTTTTCTGGGCTGGGAGTGGACTCAATCTGCACCTCCGGGCAACCCCGAGGCCGGTGTCCACTACGGGCACAAGAACGTGATCCTTCGGGATACCGCCGACGCCTCGGTACCGCGTCGACCCATCGGAGCCGGTAGAGCGGGGCTCTTTGCGCAACCCCTCCCCCCAGCGATTTGGGCGCTGGCTCGGGCGGGGATGGCGAGCCTCGACCTGGGGAACCTTCAGCCCTACCTCGACTTCAACCGGTTTGCCCGAGTCGCACGCGCCATGGAATCCTGCCCCAAGGGCGTCGCCGTTCGCGATCTCCCCGACGACTGCCTCGAGGGCGCGGAAACGCCCGCCGAACTCTTTCGCAAACTCGACGACTGGGGGTACCCCAGCCTGGTCATCCCCCACGGAACGAGTTGGGGTATTCACGCGCCGCCCACCGCCCGCCTGAAAGATCAACTGACAACGGCGAATCATGACCCCAAGCGCCAGCGACTCTTCGAGGTCTACTCGGGGCACGGCAGTTCCGAGGTCTACCGCGAGTGGTTCGACGGAGAGGCCGACGCTCAGGGAAACCTGCGGTGCGCTTCGCCGCGCGGCGGCTATCTCCCCTGCTGCTGGCAAGCGGGTGAGATCATTCGCGATCGATGCACCGCCGATACACTCCCCGCTGTCTGCGACGAGCGCGTCGAACGCGTTCGTCAGCAAGTGCTCGACGCAGGCGGCCCCCCCTATGCCCACGTGAGCGGAACCCGTCCCGATGATTGGCTCGGTTGCGGCCAACTGCAGGATGGTTTCATGCCTGCCTTCAACTACCGACCGAACATGAGTGCACAGTACGGGCTGGCGCTCAGGGCCGAAGACGGTTCGACTTACCGCTACGGCATGATCGCATCCAGCGATAACCACACCGCTCGTCCTGGGCCGGGCTACAAGGAAACCGCCCGCAAGGCATTTAGCGACGCCTACGGCTTTCGAGCCGACTGGTACGAGGCCCTCAACAACCCCGGCCCCCCCTCGCCCGAAGCCAACCCCGAGCCTCGAATCTTGAGCGGCGTGGCGATGTCCCTCGAGCGGGGCTCATCGTTCTACTACACCAGTGGGCTCGTTGCCGTCCACGCGGATGCTCGAAACCGAGAGGCTATTTGGAACGCCCTGGAGAGCCGGAACGTCTACGGCACCTCGGGCGAGCGAATCCTTCT
>DUCH01000497.1 GCA_012959865.1 Myxococcales bacterium
CCTGGTGACCAGAGAAGTTTCGTTCGATCGCTTCTCGCGCGAGCGGGAAGATCTTCGCGCGTATTTTCTACATTTCGGCGAAGTGGAGTGTCCTCAACTCGATGGGGCGATCTATGCCGAACTCAGTCGCGTTGTCGCAAGCGACGACGATCTGCTCGCTCTAGCGGCGATGGCCCCGCCCACCCAGCCCCCGGCAAACCTGCTCTTTGCCGCCGTCCACGCGCTTCTCCTCGGTGGAGAGGTTCATCCCCTCGCGGACTGGTATCCGTTGTTGGCGGAGTCGGGGTCCAGAGCGAATCCCGTGCAGACCATCGCCCGGCCGTTTACCGAATTCTGTCGACTCCACCGAGCTCGACTGACCGCGCTGATCCAAACCCGTCTGACCCAAACCAATGTCGTCCAGCGCTGCAGTGGCTTGCTGCCCGCCCTGACCACTGTCTTTGAACGCGGGGGGGGCCAGCCTCTCTCGCTCATCGAAATCGGGGCGAGCGCCGGTCTGAATCTACAATGGGATCGCTACTTTTATCGCTACTTTTGTCGCGACGAAGGGCGAGGGCTCTGGGGCAATCCCGAATCCCCCGTAGTCGTGGATTGCGAACTGCGCGGCGATCACGAATTGCCCACTCTGGAGGAAAGAATCCCCGTCGCCTGGCGCCGGGGGATAGATCTTCGCCCGGTGAATATCAGCGACCCCGATGAGGTTCTTTGGCTTCGCGCACTCATCTGGCCCGATCACCCCGGGCGTCAGGAACGCCTAGGGGCGGCTCTCTCCATGGCCCAGGCAAATCCGCCTCGCGTGATCGAGGGCGAGGCCTCGGAAACTCTTCCCGGGCTGATGGACGCGGCGCCCACCGATAGCCTCTTGTGCGTCTACGGCACCCATACTCTCTACCAGTTTCCTCGGGCTGCTCTGCTGAGCACCCTCAAGGCAATGCAATCCCTATCCCATCGCCGGCCCGTCCACTTTCTCAGTATCGAGGGGACCGGGACGGACTTCTCCGAGTTGCGCTGGACTGAATACGCAGGGGGAGGGCGATCCGAGCGTTGCCTAGCGCGTTGCAACCCCCATGGGCGATGGCTCGAGTGGCTGGGTTGAGGCCCACTCCCAGGCGATTCCACACAGCCTCGGCTGTACCCGGGCAGGCTGTACCCGGGTCGAGGGAACTAGCGCCGGCTCCCGGGCTTCATCCGCGTGAGGGGCACGACGCTCGAAACATTTTCCTCGCGGCCCCTGCGCGAGAACGGGGACGTCACCGTCGCGTGGGCTTCAACCGGTTCCCCCAATGCGCGGCGAACTACCGCGAGAGTGTCGTTCTGCGTGGCGAGGATCGCGTTCAGCAACTCGGGCAGTTGCTGAAGGGCCGCCAGCCTGACCCAGGAGGGTTCGTCGTCCAGGGGACGGGCTTTGCCCAGGGGCTCCGGGCAATCGAGGGTCGAGTAAAGGGTCGCTCCATGAACCAGGTTCGAGGGCCGGACAGAGAATTTCCAGGCCGCATTCTCTGTGGAGGTACGACCCTGGGTTCGGAAGTGATGGAAACCAAGTTGGAGTCCCCGCTCTCCTTCGGGTTCACCTTCCGCTTGGGCTCCGGCTCCATCTCTTGGGAAGATCAGTTCCGTCGAGCCCTCGAGAAATTCGTCGGCCCAGACTTCAACGGCCACGACAGCGAGCCTTTCGCCGAGGTCGCGCCAGAACTCGTCCAGCCCATTGCTCGACTCGAGGATCTGCTCGGACAACTCCTCGATGCGTGCCATTTTGGCTTCGACGACCGAAATCTCGCCTTGCATTTTCTCTGACATACGTTTTTCCTGGTGTCTTTCCTGGCCTTCTTTCCTGGTAAAGGGGATGCAGGGAAATCTATTTGCCGTCTCTAGTCCTCATGATTATCGGGTGCGTCCGGCCCGGG
>DUCH01000498.1 GCA_012959865.1 Myxococcales bacterium
ACGACATCCCGTGACGGGTCTCCCAACAGGAACTTCACATAACGCCCATACCCGCACGTCCCGTGAAAAACCAGTCTAAATGTCCTATCGCCTCAAAACGCAGCTTGGAGTTCCTTCCGGAGCCTCCGATTACGGGTCGGATGGTCGATTGATTCCGATCGATGGTCGGTTCCGCACCGAGGAAAGAAGTGACCCCTTGAACGACGATCTGATCGCCTCCATCCCTAAAGCGAAAGGCCAGCGTGACCAAGCGGACTTCGTCGTCGGGCTCGGGGACGTCTAGACTCGTGGTGAGCATGGTGGCATTCACGTCTCCCGCGTGATCCCCCGACGCGAGTTGGATGTCTGCCGCCCCCACGCGGAGGTCCCCAAGTTGACGCCCATCCGAGTGCGGGTTCGTGAGAAATACTTGCACTGCGTCGCCGAAGATGGAAAAGACGAACTCATCCTCGTTCACCTCTCCCCAATACGCAGGGCCTTCATCGCCCGAAAACTAATAGGGCGGCACGTTGGTCTCGTCCGGACTGGATCCGAACACCGGGCCCGCGCCCCCGATGGCGATGAAAACAAAAACGACTGCCGCAACTAATTTTCGCATAACGAACCCCCTCCCGAGGTGTGTGAATGAAGCCACATGCTGTCATGAAACGGCACGGGAGGCGGCAACAAAAACGAAAGAAATACGAAATTGTTCTAAGTGACCGGGCTTAGAAGCCCCAAGGAGGGACCGGCACAGGCCGATTGATCGGGCGGCGCGCAGCCGGGCCTCACCAACAATGATCCAGGCGACGAGGCGGGTAGGCAGAGGAATTTCAAAGGCCGATTCTACACCCTGGGCCATTTGGGGTGCAGGTTGAAGAGGGGACACAGGGATTCTCGATGGCACGCTGGCGTCCGGCGGCGGCTGTGCTGGGCGAACACGGATGTGGCCCGCGGGCCGCGAACGGATTCACCGAAACACTTCAGGAGGGCGGCATGCCGCCTCGAATTCTGATCCTCGTCGGCCTTTTGCTGGCACCGCTGGCGGTGGCCCGCGCCCATCTGATCGACGACGCCGCGTTCTGAACTGCCGCTTCACAGCGTGACGACCCCTGTGCAATCACGCGTCCCGACGAGTTGGAAGCATGCTGGGGCAGTGCATGGTGGGGGCCTGCCAGGATTCCAACTACAGAGTAGACATGTGTCAATGGTTGACTGATCAGAATCCTTATCAGGTCCTGCTCGTCTCTCTGCATGACCCGCTCAGGCCCGACCCAACCCCTCAGCCGGACTCCATCTCCGAGGTCAGCTTATTCGCCCGCGGGAACTTTGCTATACAAAGTGCTCAGCGGCACACCAAGCTCCGATCCATGCCAGGCGGAGCAACTCCTGCCGCATCTGATGCGCAGCGTCGAACCTCGTATCCTCCCGCCGGATTCCCATGGAACGGAGAAATCAAGTGACGACGCAGAAGGCCGAAAAAGCCGAATTCATCCCTCTATCCATTCCCCACATGACCGGCGATGAAGCCCAGGAAGTGGGGAAGTGCTTCGAGACCAACTGGGTTTCATCGGCGGGGCCCCAAATCGACGCCTTCGCGTCCGAGTTCTCGGACTACCTGGGCGTTGAGCATGCGGTGCCGCTCGTTTCGGGGACGGCGGCGCTGCATCTCGCACTGCTGGTGACGGGGGTCAAGCCGGGTGACTCTGTGATGGTGAGCACCCTGACCTTCATTGCCGCTGTCAATCCCATCGCATATTGCGGAGCCAAGCCGATCTTCGTGGACAGCGAACGGCAGACTTTCAACATGGATCCCGATAAAGCCGTCGCGAAAATCGAGGAACTCGCCGCAAAGGGCCAACTCCCCAAGGCGATCATCATCGTCCACCTCTATGGCCACTGCGCAAAAGTCGCACCGAT
>DUCH01000499.1 GCA_012959865.1 Myxococcales bacterium
AAGAGGCGGCCGGGTGGTACGCCGTCGCGGCCAACGGCCCTGCCGGCGCCACGACATTGCCATGGGGGACGTACCTCGGCTTCGCACCCGGCGGTGTCAACGTCGACGTCATTTCCCATGAGCTGGTCCACGCGGAGCTCGCCGATCGAATCGGCTATTGGCGCTACACCGTGGACCTACCCGTTTGGTTCAACGAGGGCGTGGCAATGCAGGTCGATCATCGTCAAGAGAAAATTTGGCGACTCGTCCAATCGGGCGCGCTGTTGCCGGCGGTCGATGGCATTGCAACCGGTCGTCAGTTCTTTCGCGGTGACATCGCCGCGCACTACGCAGCGGCCCAGGTCGAGGTCGCCGGTTGGCTTGCGGCAGACGAACGCAACGACCTCGCTGAGTTCATTGCCGATTTCTCAGGCGGCGCCTCATTCTCCGAGCTGTATGTGCGCGCTTCGGCCAAAGCCTCGGGCGTGAAATGATGCATGCTCCGGGCGACGCGCGAACCGCCGTTCGCGATTGAGCCTGAACGGTTCCGTTTTGGCTGTAACTGAGCGTCCGCCATGGGGCTCCCCATGGCGGGCATTCAATCGGGATTTTTTTCAACGCCGCTAGCCTACATTCTGACAACTAGGCCGCTGCGGGCCTACTCGGCCCCTTCCCGGGAAAGATCGAGCTGCATTGACGCGCCCCCCTCGACAAGGGTGGTTCGGAGAGGCGCTCCGAAAAGGTCTTTGAATGCGAATCACCAGAAATCCGTGCGAGGCCTTCTTTCCTGCGCTCATGCTCGCACTCGCCCTATCGTCCTGCTCTCCGCATCAGGAACTCCGCCAGAACAACGACCCCGACCGATACACCCTGGTCGAGAATGTCGTGTGGGCGTCTCCTGCGGGATTCGACCTCGGCATGGATATATACACGCCGAAGTCCGGCAGGGGCCCGTATCCGGTGATCGTCATGTTTCATGGCGGCGGATGGCTGATCAATGACAAGTCGATCATGAACCAGGCCTCTGCCTACTTGGCAACACGCGCTGATTACGTCGTCTGCAACGTCGACTATCGGCTGCTCGCGGACAACGACAATTCCGTAATGTTGAACGAGGTCGTCGATGACGCCTTCGGTGCCGTACTCTGGGTTAAGGACCATATCGGGCGCTACGGAGGAGATGAAACCCGAATTGCCGTCACCGGAGACAGTGCGGGCGGACACCTGTCGGCCATGGTCGTCAACCTCGGAGACCGACTCAGCTCCACACCATTCTCAGAGGCTTCGCCCAACTTCCAACCGAGTTACCTGCCGGCGGGACAGACAGCGGAGCAAGTCGCCGCCCTGGGCGGTCTCGACGTCCAGGCGGCCATTCTCAGCTACGGGGCCTTCGATGTGTTGCAGGGGGCGATCGGCGGGTTCGAAAGTCTGTGGAACCCCTTCTGGCTCTTCAGCGGCTCACTCCCAAGAGGGATCTTCGGGAGCGAGCGAAACGTGACAGAACATCCCGAGCTTTACCGCGCGCTGTCGCCCATCCGTAATATTCCGCGCGCCGAAGAGCGCTTGCTGCCCCCGCAGCTGCTGACCGTCGGGACCGAGGACCCGTTGGTCACGCCCGCCTCGGTCAAGGCTTATCTCCACAAACTCGAGTCAGCCGGCCAACCCGCGGAATACTGGGAATACGAGGGAAGGCCCCACGCATTTCTGGATTCGGGCTCGAACGCGATACTCGGGATCAGCTTTGAAGCCGATGCACCCGAGGCGCTCGACGTGATGATCCGTTTCCTGGACGAGGTCTTCGCGCGGGACCCTGCTCCCCGCTGAGCGACTCCGGATTCGCGCCCTCAATCTCGAAACGTGTATGCAATTGAGAGATTCAAGGAAGGTTCTGTAGAAAAGATTATCATTACTCGACCTG
>DUCH01000500.1 GCA_012959865.1 Myxococcales bacterium
TCCTGACCTGCTTTGGGATCTGACATCGGCGCGTCTCCTTTCTGCACCCGACACCTGGCCGGGGAGATTTAGAACTGTTTGAAGTAGCTCTCAAGTGGACGATCTCGCTTCGACTGCTCCCAATACGTAGCGGCTTCGGGTTCGAATCTTCGACGAAGAGAATCGCGGCCCGTTAGCTTGAAAAACAAGCCCACCGGGGTAACCAACAAGTAGAAAAGTACTCCCATGATCAAATTCGCCAGTACGAGTCCGATCGGATAGGCGACCACGCTAAGCCCCACGTAAATCGGTAGATTCGCCTTGGGGTAGACGATTGAAAATAGCACTGCGAGAGCGGCAAGCAGAGCAAAAAAACCCGCAACCCACGGCCGCCACGGACCCAGACCAAAGCCAAAGATCAGAAGCTCAAACCAGGCAATCGTCGCCAGGAACCCGAACCCCCCCAATGCAATCCAGCCGAACTGACGAAGGGTCGCTTCATCTGGCCGTAGATTGAGGTCAATCAGCTTGCTCACGTTCTTCTCCCGGGCATGAAGTCGTTCAGTCCAGCGCAAATTCGGCGAGATAGGCGCTCGCGTCGATCTCTTGGGCACCAGGTTGATCATCTTTGAGAAGGATGCAGTTTTCCAACACGAGCACATCCATGTTCGTATACATAAAACACCGGTACGCATCTTCGGGCGTGTTCACAATCGGTTCACCACGCACGTTGAAGCTAGTGTTGATCACCACTGGACTCTGGGTTTTTGATTCGAAGCTCTTGATAATGCGGTAGAAGCGCGGATGATGCTTTTCATCGATCGTCTGAACCCGCGCCGAATGGTCGACATGCGTAATCGCCGGAACCGAAGAGCGGATCTCTTTGAGTTTCTCAAGTCCCCGGCTGTCTTCCGTTGCATCGCCGTTCAAGCGCTTTTCTTCCCGCACAGGAGCCACAAGCAGCATGTACGGGCTATTTTCCTGCGCCCGCATCTCAAAAAAATCGTCGACGTTCTCGCGAAGAATCGCCGGGGCAAAGGGACGGAAGGACTCTCGGAATTTGATTTTAAGATTCATCACCGACTGCATCTCGACGGATCTGGCATCACCCAGAATCGAACGACTGCCCAGGGCGCGCGGTCCAAACTCGGCCCGGTCCGCAAAGTGCCCGACTACCTTCTGATCGGCAATTGCCTGGGCGATACGGTCGATTAGCTCGGCCTCATCGTCGAAGACCCGGTAGATCGCGCCCACCTCGTCCAGATAACTCTGAATTTTATCACTCGAAAATTCTGGCCCCAACAATGATCCCGACTGAGCATCGTCGGCACTAGCTCGGCGCGGTTTGTCGAGCAATTGATACCAAGTGAAGAGCGCCGCTCCCAGAGCACCTCCGGCGTCTCCCGCCGCCGGCTGTATCCAGACCTCATCGAACGGGCCTTCGCGCAGAATCCGGCCGTTGGCCACGCAATTGAGCGCTACTCCCCCAGCCATCACGAGATTCTTTGAACCCGTGACCGCGTGAGCATGGGCAGCGATCTTGAGCACGATTTCTTCGGTCACCGCCTGGATCGATGCGGCTATGTCCATTTCACGCTCGGTAATGTCGGTTTCTGCCTTCCGTGGCGGACCACCGAAGAGCGAGTTCATCTTAGGGCTTGTCATCACATCGCTGTCGCAGAAACCGAAATAATCCATGTTCATACGAAAGGAACCGTCATCCTTGATATCGAGCAGTTTGTCGATCATGAGGTCGCGGTAGATCGGCTCACCATAGGGGGCCAAGCCCATCAGCTTGTATTCGCCGCTATTGACCCTGAAACCCGTGAAATAGGTGAAGGCGGAGTACAACAACCCCAGGGAATGGGGAAAGCGCATCTCTTCCAACATCTCGAGATGATTGTC
>DUCH01000501.1 GCA_012959865.1 Myxococcales bacterium
CACCAATGGCCCCCCAAACCACGAGGTCTGCATAGAATTGCGGTGTGATCGGATCGAGAAATTCGCTTCCTGCCGGGAGCCCCATCGCCAGAACATCGAGCAGAAACTTCCGCGCAGTGCGCAGGCCGTGATTGATCGCGAAGCTCCCATCGAGCCCCGGATCGTTGATCAACCCCTTCCAACCCACCGTTGTCCGGGGCTTCTCGAAGTACACCCGCATCACGATGCAAAGATCTTCGGCGAACTCGCGGTGGCAAGCTGCAAGGCGCTCGGCGTATTCAAGACCCGCCACTGGGTCATGGATCGAACACGGTCCCATGACCACCAGAAGCCGGTCGTCCTGGCCCGAAAGAATCTCAGCCACGGCTTTTCGACCATTGGCCACCGTCTCCGAGCCGGCTTCGCTCAGCGGAAAATCTTCCATCAGGATCGCGGGCGAAATCAGTGGCCTGAGATTTTCGATCCGCAGGTCATCGGTGCGGTGGAGCATGCCGTTTCTTTCCTTCCTCGGTGCAAAGAAGCAGAACCTATCAGGGGTGCGAGCAGCGATGGCACCCAGTTGCCAGCGACCGTTTTCGAAGGCGCGTCCGATGGAAACCATAGCGACCGCGACGCCGACCCCCGCGAAGCGATTTGGCCCTTTCGGGGCAGCCCGGTCCGAACCCGGCTGACAGCCCACTCAGCGCCGAATAAATCCTCCCACACGGTGCAAAATACAACCCTACTGAAAATAGAAAAAGTCGAATTTAGTACGACATTTCATGTAGTTAGAGACCACTCATCGGTGAGCCAAATCCCGTCGGGTGCCCGGCGAAGACCCATCGGCGGCGACCCACCAACGATTTATTCATAGAGGTCATCGAGGTCGAAGGCGACCCTCGATGACCATAGACAGAGAGATCAACAAGAGGCCAATTCCCATGCGTTCATTTTTTCGATCGATTCGCGCTTGTCTACTCACCGCTTCGATTGGGTGCCTGGGCTTCACTGGGTCCGCCCAGGCGATTCCCCTGGCCGACCTGCTCGTACCCGGTGCAATCCTCGACATTGGGGACCTCCGCTTCAGCGAATTCGCTTACTCCAACGTGGGCGACATGGCGAAAGCCCTGGACATCATGGTGAGTACAGTCATCGATGCCGAGGGCAACTCGGGCATCACGATTAGCGGCGACTTGAACGACACGAGCGTATCGCCTGGCCCGTCCGCTGCGTCGATCTCCTACTCGGTTTCCATCCTCGATTCCTTGCCGTCGACCCACTTGGTGACGGCGGTCAATATCAAAGCCGACTTCTTCCTGACCGATCTCGGCTACGCGAATTTGAACGCAACTGTGCTCAACGATTCCCTTGACTTGGTTCAACTCTTTTCGCACAACTCTGGTGTTCATGTCCCCCCCACCGACTCGGGAATGAAATTCCTGAGCACACCCGGCCGCCAAATCAACGTCGTGATGGACAATATCGACGCCTTTGCTTCCTTGAACACCGGCAGCATGGGCCCTGCGGTCGCGGGCATCACCAGCATCGAGCAGACTTTCACAGTCGTACCCGAACCCCAAACCGCGTTTCTCGTGGGCTTCGGACTTTTAGGGCTCGCGTTTGCGGGCAGACTCGACTAAAACCGCGTCATCGCCGGGTCCGAAGGCTCGCCGCCCCCAGGTCCTTCCCACCCCCTCTAACCGTCCCCGCCGCCGGACCGCACCCGGTCCTTCCCGCTTGCGCCCCCGCCACCCCTTCGCGAGACTCGGTCTCCATCCCGAACCTCTCGCGATCGGACCGCGCGCATGCCCCGTCTCAGCGCTTTCAGGGCCTCCACTGCCGGCTTGCTCACCGCAACCCTCTTGGCCTGCGCGAGTGGACCTGCCCCTCCGGCCCGCGAAGCATCCCCTAAGCCCAGCCTGCTTGGCGATGTCCACCAACTGAGCTTCCAGGGGCGACGCGCCGGCGAAGGCTATTTCTCGCGAGACGCCAGCCGACTCATCTTCCAGAGCGAGCGCGAAGCCGGCAACCCCTTCTACCAGATCTACACCCTGGATCTACGCAGCGGCCAGGCCACGCGGATTTCCCCAGGCGTGGGCAAGGCCACCTGCGGTTGGATTCATCCGGGCGGTCGACGCGCCCTCTTCGCCTCCACCCATCTGGATCCCGAAGCCCCCGCCAAGCAGGATTCGGAGTGGGCACTTCGCGAATCCGGCAAGAACCGTCGCTACGCGTGGGACTACGATCCGAACTACGACCTTTTCTCGGTCCCCTTAGACGCCCCGGGCCCGAGCGTGCCTCAAGCCTTGACCCGAACCTTCGGCTACGACGCCGAGGCCTCTTGGTCACCCAATGGCCGCGAAATTCTCTTTGCGTCCAATCGTCACGCCTACGCCGAGGGCGCCCAACTGGACCCCGCCCAGTTGGAGCGAGACCCCGCCTACTTCATCGACCTCTACCGGATGGATTCGAGCGGCCGCAACATCCGCCGGCTCACCGATCACCCGGGTTATGACGGGGGGCCCTTCTTCAGCCCCGACGGCGAGCGCATTGTCTGGCGCCGATTTTCCCCGGATGGCGCAACCGCCGAGATCTACAGCATGAGGGGCGACGGGAGCGATGTCCGGCAGTTGACGAACCTCGGTGTCATGTCGTGGGCCCCCTTCTACCACCCCTCGGGCGAGTACCTGATCTTTACGACCAACTTGCACGGTCACGCCAATTTCGAGCTCTACATGGTGGACACCCGGGGCGAGCACGCGCCCGTTCGAGTCACCGATGCGCCAGGCTTCGACGGCCTGCCCGTCTTCGCGCCCGACGGCGAGGAACTGGTGTGGACCAGTAACCGAACCGTGAGCGGGCAGTCTCAACTCTTCCGGGCCACCTGGAACGACGCCCATGCCCGGGCGCTGCTCGAACTTCCGGACAAAACCGGGCCCCAAGCGGCCCCCCTGCTCCCCCTGCCCCTTCACACCGATGCCGAAATTCGGGAAGAAGACCTGCGCGCCCACGTCGAAGCCCTTTCCAGCGACATCACCGAGGGCCGCTTGACGGGAACCGCCGGGGAACGCATCGCCACCAGCTACGTGGCCCGGGCCTTTCGAGCCATCGGACTCGAGCCGGCGGGAGATGGCGGCACCTATTTTCAGACCTTTGGGTTCACCGCGGGGGTGTCCCTGGGCGAAGGCAACCGGCTTGAGATTCGGCACGGTGAAGCCCAAAACGCCCAAGGCGTCGCCCCGGGAGCACCGAGCCCCCCCCAGTCCCAAGCCCAAGCCCAGGCCCAGTCCCAAGCCCAGGCCTTCAAGGTGGATGTGGACTGGCGCCCCTTCGCCTTTTCCCGGGAAGGCACGATCGCGAGCGCCTCTGTGGTTTACGCGGGGTATGGAATCGTGGCGCCCGCTGGCCAGAACCAACGCGCCATCGATCACTACGCGGGGTTGGACGTCCAGGACCGCTGGGTCGTGGTCTTTCGCTACGTGCCCAGAAATCTCTCACCCGAATCGCGCCAGCACCTCCACCGCTATTCGAGCCTGCGCTACAAGGCCATGCTCGCCCGGGATCGCGGGGCTCGGGGGTTGCTGGTCGTCAGCGGTCCCAACTCGCGAATCCGCAACGAAGTTGCGCCGCTGCGCTTCGATGTTTCTCTAGCCGGCAGTTCTATCGCCGCGGTCTCGATTTCCGATGCCGTAGCGGGCGACCTGATGCGCGGCTCGGGAAAAACTCTGGCCGAACTCCACGACCAGGCCGACTCCGCAAGCGCGGCGGTGGGCTTTCCCTTGGAGGGAACCTTGGTTTCGGCTCAGATCGAACTCGAACAACAGCGACGTAGCGGGCGCAATGTGATCGGCCGACTGCAGATGGGCCCGGAACCCAGCATGGATTTCATCGTCGTCGGCGCCCATGTCGACCACCTTGGCCGAGGCGAAGGCGCGTCCTCACTCGCCCTCGAAGGCGAAAGAGGCGCGATTCATCCGGGTGCTGACGACAATGCCTCCGGGGTCGCCGCCCTGCTGGAGGTGGCCGAGAGGCTTGCCACAGGAGTCGCCGATGGCGAACTGTCCGGCCAGAGGGACCTTGTTTTCGCCGCATGGTCGGGGGAGGAACTGGGCCTGCTGGGATCCAGTGCCTGGGTAAAAGGCGCGGCCGACCCTCACGCGGAGGATGGAGGCCTCGCCCAACAAGTCGCCGCCTACCTGAACTTCGACATGGTGGGCCGGATGAGCGAAGCGGTCTCGCTCTTCGGCGTTGGGTCGAGCAATGCCTGGCCGGGTGAAATCGAGCGAGCCAATATCCGTATTGCCGTGCCCATCCTGCCCCAACGCGAAAGTTTGCTTCCCACAGACGCCACCTCGTTTTTCAACCGTGGGGTTCCGATCTTGGCCGCATTCACCGGCGCCCATTCGGACTATCACACCCCTCGCGATACCCCGGACAAGCTCGACTACGCAAGCCTACGCAAGATCGCCGAACTCATGAGCGAAATTGGCCTCTCGGTTTCCGCTCTCGCCGTTCGACCCGACTTCGTGCCGGCGGCCCCGGGAGAAAGCAATTTTGGCCCTTCGGCGATCCGGGTGTATCTGGGGACCGTGCCCGATTACGCGCGAGGCGATGTCGTGGGGCTGGCTCTGTCGGGCGTTGCCCGGGGTGGCCCGGCCGAGCGCGGCGGCCTGCGGGCGGGAGATATTATCGTCGAAGTAGCGGGACGGAAGATCGAAAATATCTACGACTACACCTACGCCCTCGATGCGCTCGAGATCGGCGACCCGGTCCGGATCATCGCCCTACGCGGAGACCGGCGGCTGAGCCTCGAAATTACGCCTATTTCCCGGGACTAGCCCGAGCGCGGTCCCGATCTTGACTTGCCGCCGTGATGTTGCTTATGCGAGAATGGGCGACCGAGCAATCCCGCAATCAGCAACTCGACAACCCAAAACGTACCCCGGAGCCCCCTATGAAGATCGGCCTGATCCCCGTCAACGTTGGTGCCCAAAGCGCCGAGAGCATGGTCCAGCTGGCAGTCACCGCTGAATCCAGCGGCTTTGAATCCATTTGGACTTTTGAGCACGCCATCGTGCCGATGGACTACGAATCGAAATACCCCTACAGCGCCAACGGGAAGATGGGCACGACCCCGGAAACCAATTTTGTCGATCCCCTCATTGCCCTCGCCACCGTGGCCGCCCATACAAAGAGCATCCGCCTGGCTACCGGCGTCAACATTCTTCCCCAGACCAACCCGCTGTACCTGGCAAAGCAGGCCGCCAGCCTGGACTTCGTATCGGGTGGGCGCTTCATGCTGGGCGTCGGCATTGGGTGGCTCGCCGAAGAATTTTCCGCGGTGGGAGTCCCCTTCGAGCGTCGAGGGGCGCGCTTCGACGACTACATCCAGGCCATGAAGAAAATCTGGTCGGGAGACGTGGTGGAGCACCAGAGCGAGTTCATCCAGTGGAGCGGATTCAAGAGCTACCCCGTTCCCGTTCAGAGTCCGCTTCCGGTAATCATCGGCGGCTCGAAGGGCAAGGCCTTCGAGCGGATCGCCCTTCACGGCGATGGCTGGTACGCACCGACGGGCAACGTCGACCAACTCGCCGAACTCATCAAGCAGTTGGATGAAGCCTGCGCCGCAGCCGGGCGCGACCGCTCGACGGTGGAGATCAGCGCCATGTGGATTCCGGGCATCGAGGGTCTGGACGCCATTCCGCGGTACGCGGATCTCGGGGTCAGTCGACTCGTGGTCCCGCTTCCCGCGGTGGCCGGCGGCGGCGGAAATCCCCTGGAGGCCATTCAGAAGTTCGCCGAAGAAACCCTTTCTAAAATCGCCTAGCAGCGCGCAAAGCTCGGCCTCGCGTTCCTTCCTCCAAACACTCTCGGACTTTCTTGAAGTCCTGGAGCCCGGTGTTCTGCGCGAGGTCTTCGCAGCTTGCCCGGAAAGATCCATTCATGCCCACGGCTTCAGCCAACGGAATCGATCTCGAATACGAAACCTTCGGCACCAGAGGTCGGCCGGCGCTGCTGCTCATCATGGGCTTGGGCGGTCCGATGATCATGTGGGAAGAGGCTTTCTGCCGCGCCCTGGAAGACAAGGGTTTCTTCGTCATTCGCTATGACAACCGAGACTGCGGGCGCTCGAAAAAATTCGATTCCCAGCCCCTTCCGGATCTAGCCGGGGCGATGGCCACATGGATGCAGGGCGGAAAGATCGATGGGCCGTATCGGCTCTCAGACATGGCCGCCGATGGCATCGGCTTGTTGGACGCGCTTGGGATCGAGACCGCCCATGTCGTCGGGACTTCCATGGGCGGCATGATCGCTCAGACCCTCGCCATCGAATACCCTTCCCGCATTCGGTCACTCACTTCGATCATGTCTTCCACCGGAGACCGCGCGCTGCCCGACCCCTCCCCCAAAGCCATGGCGGTGCTGATGACGCCCAGTGCCGAAACCAAGCCCGACTTCATCGAGCAACACCTGGCCAGCAACCGGGCGATTGGGGCCGATTCGGCGTTCTTCCCCTACGAAGAGGCCCGGCTTCGCGCCCGGGCCGAGCGTTTATGGGATTACGGGATCGAACGCGATGGGTCCACCCGCCAGATGCTGTCCAGCCTGGCTTCCGGGGATCGCACCCCGGCGCTCGAAAAATTGTCCCTCCCCTCCCTCGTGATCCACGGCACTGCGGACACACTCTTCGGCCTCGAACACGCCGAGGCCACAGTCCGTGCGATCCCCGGGGCACAGCACCTCTTCATCGACGGATTCGGCCATGACATGCATCCCGCCGCTGACAAAACCATCACGAGCTCGATTGCCTCACTCTGTACGGACACCTAGAATCGGTTGGTCGGGGGATAGCTCGCTTCGAGCGAGACTCTCCTCGAGCGCAACCTCCACACTCCAACCCCCAACCTCCAAACTCAAACCTCCGAACTCCGAGCGCGATATTCTCCAAGAAGACATCGGCCGCCTCAAGCCAGGAGCCCTTCACTGGCCCAGCCGGCCACACCCATCCGGGAGATTCAGCATGACCTCCGAGAGTCCCAATCAAGCGAACACCCGCCAGGACACGGGCGGCCCGCCCCCGCGTTGGCTGCTGAAAACCATGACCCGCATGCATGTGGCCCTACACCGCCTGAGCGGGGGCCGGCTTTTGAATACTCTGGCTGGGGATGACGTTTGTTTCGTCACCATGACGGGAGCTCGAAGCGGACGTCGGCTGACCATCCCGCTGATGTACGTGCCCCACGCGGGCGGCCTGCTCCTCGTGGCCTCCCAAGGCGGCGCTCCGAAGAACCCGGTTTGGTACAACAACCTCGTCAAACACCCGGAAATCGAAGTCAACCATCGCGGCCGGCTCATGAGCCTCAAAGCGCGGCTGGCCAGCGCCGAGGAAAAGCCCACCCTCTGGCCCATTTGCGACCAGCACTACGCCCCCTACGCGGATTACCGCGCGCGAACCCCTCGCGATATCCCGGTCTTTATCTGCGAACCCGGCTGAAAGCCTTCGGTACGGCGGGTCTTGGGGCGGCGCAACTTCGGCTTTAGCTCGGCATCATTTCCGAGAGGTCGATGGACCCGGTCATGATTCCGCCCGCACAGCCGCCATCGGTGAAAATATTCTCGCCGCTGATATAGCTGGCCGCCGGACTATTCAGAAAGGCCAAGGGCCAGGCCTGCTCGTCGGCGCTGGAATTTCGACCGATGGGCTTAGGAAAATTGTCCATGAACGCCTTGCCCACCTGCTTTTCGAAGTGGGGCATCATGGGCGTATCGGTGGGACCGGGGCTGATGCAGTTGAGGCGAATTCCAGTTTCCCGGGTGAGCAGCGGCCCGCGATGCAGCACATAGATGATGGTACACATCTTCGAAAACGAATATCCCTCGAGGTTTCCAGCGGCGTCGGCCTCCTCGACCCATGCCAACGCTTCGGCGTGATCGGTGATGGCCAGCAACTCCTTCACGCGTTCCTGCGCCATCATGTACGCCATGCCGGCAGCCGAAGAAATCGACGCAATCCCATCCCCTCTTTTCATGTGGGGGACGCAGGCCTCTACAAAATGGCGCTGGCCCAGAAAATTGACGCTCATCACATCGACGTTGGAAAACGAACCGCCGGGGAGACCGGCGCAATAGAAGAGCGCGTCGATGGGCCCCGCGCCGGCAATCTCGGCCACCGCGGAATCCATCGCCTGGAAGTCCCGGCAATCGACCTCGAGATATTTCGAATGCGCGACACTGGGTTTCTTGACATCCACGGCGACGATCTCGGCACCGAGCCCTCCCACGATACGGGCCGTCGCTTCCCCCATGCCCGAAAAGCAACCGACCACCACCGCGCGCTTGTTCTCATAACTGAGGGGGTTCTGCATGGGGGGCCTCCTGGGAGCCAAGCGATCCGAGTGAGCCCCGTTCGGGGGGCCGGTGTAGACTCAGCCTAGCAAGAACCAAAGAGTTAGCTCTCGGCCCCACCCGGCGGACCGTGACCCCGGACCGAGAAATGGATCAGAGAATGAATCGAGAAACGGACCCACAGATCAAAGAAGAACTGCTCTCCGCCGCCCGGGAGATGGCGACCAGCGGCTTGGTCGAAGGAACCGCGGGCAACCTATCGGCGCGCCTGGAAGACAAGCGGATCGTAGTCACGCCCGCATCCCTCGACTACGCGGAGATGACCGCATCGGACCTGGTGGTCCTGGACTCGACGGGCAACGTCCTCGAGGGCCAGCGCCCGCCCACCACCGAGTGCGCTCTCCACCTGGCGTGCTTGAACCTGCACGCAGATATCGGCGCTGTCCTCCACTGCCACGCCCTCTTTGCCAGCATGTTCGCCATCATCCACGCTCCGATTCCTTGCGTGGTGGAGGAATTTGACATCTATGTGGGGGGCGATGTGCCCGTGGCCGACTATCGCCAGACGGGCTCCGATGCCTTGGGTGAGGAAGTCGCCCGGCACTTGGGAGATCGCGGTGCAGTGCTCATGGCCAACCACGGGCTCGTATGCGTCGGAAAGAACTCCGGCGATGCATTGCGGGTGGCCCGGTTGGTGGAGCGAACGGCCCAATTGGTTTGGGGCGCCCGGCTGATGGGAACCCCGGTGCCCTTGCCGGATTCCACCCGGGCGCACTTTGCTCCGCTTTACAAGAAGCTGGGGCGCCTTTAGACGTCCGCGCTGCGTCTTGCACAGCAGCCGATCCAGGCCCGGCCGTCCCGTGAACCGCACCGGCCACAGCGCTGCCCCCGAAGTGTCCGGGCCCGAAATTCTCCATACCTGGGCCCATCTCGCTCTGCTCGGGGCAGAGTTTCGCATCCGCTCAGCGCCGAGCCGGGCGGGGCAATCGCCCTAACGGTCGGTGGGACGGCCTGAAGGTTGCGGTGGACTTGCCCAGGGGTTGCGGAGGGGTTGCGTAGGGGCTGCGGAGAGACTGCGTAGGCGCTGCAGCCGGGTTGCAAGGGATTGAGTCAAGAGCGAGTACCACGGCGCCGGGAAAGCTCACTCGCTCGATCGGGTTTTTCCCCGATACCCCCCTCCAGCGTACCCCTGAGTACCAACCCGAGCGATCGCAGCACCCCGCCCCCGGCTCTTCACGGCCGACTCCGCGCACTCTCGGTCCGAATTTTTCCGTTTTGGGTCGAATTTTTCGGGCTGAACAGCCTCTAGGTGGGCCACAGGCTCAAGGGATGCCCCGAAGTTACCGATCAGTAGTTCGGGTCTGCGCAGCTGCGCTCGCCCCGCAAACCGCGAGCACTTGGCAAGGAGCGCTGCATGCAGGACACCGACACACACGCACCGCAAATGAGGCAGCCCCGCTTCCAACGGCTCCCACGCCGACTCCCCTCGGGTTTTCTGCCCGCCGTGACCCTCTTCATCGGGTCACTTCTCCTGGCGCCGGCGGCTTCGGCCACTTTTTCGGGTGGCAACGGACACACCTGCTGGATTTCCCAGGCGGGCGAAGCCGAGTGCTGGGGAAACAATGACTCGGGGCAGCTCGGCGACGGCACCCTCATCAGCCGCGCCTATCCGGCTCCGGTGATCGGACTCGGGGTGAATCCGATTCTCGCCATCGGCACCGGCGAGGCCTTCACCTGTGCACTGACGATCTTCGGCGACATGCTGTGCTGGGGGGACAACGCCCAGGGACAATTGGGCGACGGCACTCGGATTCCGTCCTTGGTTCCCACTCCGGTGGCGGGCCTCGGAGGGACCGTGGAATCGTTCTCGCCGGGGCGCCAGCACGTTTGCGCCGTGCTGACCGGAGGCATCGCCCAGTGTTGGGGGGACAATGCCACCGGCCAGATAGGAGACAACAGCTTCTTTGACCGCTTGCTCCCCGCGAACATCGCCGGACTGAGTGGATTGGTCGCCGCTGTGGCCACCGGCTACGACCACAGCTGCGCGGTGACGACCTCGGCGGACGCCTTTTGCTGGGGGAATAATGACTTTGGCCAGCTCGGCGACGGGACTTTCATCCAGAGACTCCAGCCGACGCCAGTGACGGGCCTGAGCTTCTCCGGGACGCGAATTGCGTTCGTGCAGCACATCGCAGCCGGCGAATTTCATACCTGCATCGGGACGCCGACGGGCGAGGCGCTCTGCTGGGGGGACAACACTTCCGGCCAGGCGGGCAACGCCAACCTCATCACTCCCGCCACGACACCGGATTTAGTGGTGGGTCTGGCAGGCACGGTCCAAGCCATCGAAGCCGGTCAGGAATTTACCTGCGCCCTGCTCGATTCTGGTGGTGTCGATTGCTGGGGAAACAACTTGGATGGCCAGCTCGGAAACGGCTCCACGGTCAACAGCTTCCTCCCATCCGGGGTCACTGGACTCACCACGGGGGTGGCGAGTATCGGTCTCGGTGATCTTCACGCCTGCGCAGATACGGTCAGCGGTCTCCGATATTGCTGGGGGGATTCGTTCTACGGACAGCTCGGCAACGGCTCCACCACCACGACCAACATTCCGATCGAAGTTCTCGAATCGCAACCCCCGCCCCAGGCCGTTCCTCTTTCCCCGATCGCGCAGATTCTTTTGGCCCTTAGTCTGGCTCTCGGGG
>DUCH01000502.1:0-1410 GCA_012959865.1 Myxococcales bacterium
CGCGAACGGCCGGGGGCACCGAGGGCGGTTCCTTGCCCGGATGGCGTTTCTTCTCGCCATCCCCGTCCTCTCGATCCCCATCTTTTCCACCGCCCTGCTCGCCGTCCCCGCCCGGGCCGAGCCCCTGACCGAGAGCACCATCATCCGCGACGGAAGCCTCGGAATCGATCCCATTCAGGAAACTTCATTTTCCGGCGGCACAACCTTTGAGATCGGCGAGAGCAACGGGTATCGGCCGGGCGGCGCGGCCGGGATCAACCTGCTCCACAGCTTCGGCCGCTTCGAACTCGCTGCGGAGGACACGGCGAACTTCAGCGCCGATTACCTCACCGAGAATATCGTGGTGCGCGTCCCGAACAGCCCCACGATCATCGAGGGCAGGGTGAACACCCGGAGCGTTCCGAACACCAACGCAAACACCAACGCGGCCAACCTCTACTGGCTGAGCCCCCAGGGCGTGATCTTCGGCGAAAACGCCGAGCTCAACGTGGGCGGTTCGCTCTCGGTGAGCACCGCCGACTCCCTGAGCTTCGATGCGGACGGCCAGAGCCAGACATTCGAAGCTCGCTCGAACGGAGCGGTCCCCACCCTGGCCATGGCCCGGCCCGAAGCTTTCGGTTTTCTGGGCGACGCGAGCCAGCGAATCGTCTTCAACAGTTCGCTGATTTGCGGGGCCGGATACTCATTTTGCGGCGGCGCCCAAGTCAGGGGCGACCTCTCGTTCCAAGCGGGGGGCGTCGATCTGTTGGGCGGCACGGCGTTCGTCGTCAACTCCAAGGATATCGGGATCGTCGCCACCGACAGCATTTCGATCTCGGGCTTCGATACCGACGGGCTGGGATCCGGGATCTTCATCACCAACGGAGACGTGGCCGAGGGCGGCAGTCTTCGCCTGAGCGCGGACCGCATTCTTCTCACCGACGCCACCACGCTCATGATCAACAACCATGACGGCAACAACACAACCAGCGGGGGCGCGATCCAACTGACCGCCACGAGCCTGATCCGCCTGGACGGCACGGACGACACCAACCAGTCCCTGCGCCTCGCGCCCGGAGTCACCGAGGAGCCGTCCGGGAGCACCGGTATCAATTCCCTCCGAGCCCGCCTGCAGCAGGGGTCCGTGGACATCCTCACCGCGGGCTCCGACGTGGACTCCAGCGGGGCCGTGGGCGCCATCGAGCTCGAGGCGCCGGTGATCGAACTGCTCGACGGCGCCGAAGTCTTCACCTACGCCCTGGGCAGCGAGTCCGCGGACATCACCCTCACCGCCACCGATCGCCTGGAGCTGTCGGGCCGAGGCGGCGACGCCGCCGCCAGCGGCTCTGCGGTCCATTCGCGCAACCAGGGCGCCGGCCAAGCGGACGGGCGGGCGGGGGACGTGATCGTACGCGCGGGTGAGGTCTTGCT
>DUCH01000502.1:1593-1872 GCA_012959865.1 Myxococcales bacterium
TTCGGCGCGGTTCCCGGCCAGGCGGGCCGCATCGATGTGCGCGCCGAATCCGTCCGGCTCTCGGGGGCGAGCACCATCGATGTCTTTGCCCAAGAGGGCCCCGATGCCCAGGGCCTGGCCGCCGGCGAACCCTCCCCGCCCGGGGTGAACGAAGGCAATATCGCCGTGGCGGCCCGAGATTTTCTGCTCCTCGAGGAGGACAGCACCATCGAGGCCAGCGTGGGCACGGGACTCGGCGGCAGCATCGCGATCGGAACCGCCGAGAGCCCCACCACGGCC
>DUCH01000503.1 GCA_012959865.1 Myxococcales bacterium
AATCCAACCAAGAATGCGTTCGGACCCGGACCGGGAGTCGCGGGGCCCCAAGCGATTCTTCGGTTTTCAACGCGAACTTCGCGACGAACTTCGCGACGAACTTCGCGCAAAGCCCCGGACTCCGGACCCCGAGCCCGGCCGGAAGCGACCTGACCGAGTATGCGCGCCGTTTTACAGCGAGTCAGCGAAGCCACCGTAGAAGTCGGCGACGAGACTATCGCCCGGATCGGAGCGGGTGTTCTGGCCCTTGTTGCCGTCGGCGGGGGCGATACCGCGGAGGATGCGGTCAAGCTGGCGCGCAAGATCGTGCAACTTCGTGTTTTCAATGATGACGACGGGCGAATGAATCTCTCGCTCCTCGAAACCGGAGGGAGCCTGGCGGTCGTCTCGCAATTTACGCTCTTTGGGGATTCCCGGAACGGCCGTAGGCCCTTTTACGGCGACGCCGCACGACCCGAGAGCGCGGCCCCTCTGCTCGAAAGGGTGGTCGCCGAAGCCCGGCGACTCGGATGTGAAGTCGTGACTGGGCGGTTCCAGGCGGAGATGCGCGTTTCTCTGGTCAATGAGGGCCCGGTGACTTTGTTGCTCGATACCCGAAATATCTTCTGAACGCAAACCGCGTTCCTCTTGAATAGGACGAGGAAGGCCTCTGCGCTTGCAGATTGTCTTGCAAAAGGGGACAATCCCGGCTTGGGGGAAGCTTGGCGGGTAAACCGCCTAGGGGGAGGCTGTATGAAGGGTTTGATTGCGAAGCATTTCTTGACCATGAGACTGGCACCGTCACGGCGCATCGTGTGCGGCTGGGTGGGTGCCGCGCTCATTCTAGGCGCACCCATGAGCGCTGGGGCAAACGAAGTCAGCGAGGCCGCCAACGAGGGGGGCCTGGGGGTTGCGGCCGCCTTGGCAAGCCTCGTCTACGGGCCGGTGAAAGTGGCTTACTCGCTTGGCGGCACGGCTGTGGCGGGCTGCGCCTGGCTGTTTTCGGCAGGCGATTCAGAAGTCGCGAATACCGTGCTCACCCGTGCGGTGCGCGGTAGCTACGTGATTACGCCGGCAGCGCTTCGAGGTGAGGACGAGATCGAGTTTATCGGTCGGTCGTCTGTCTACACCCCGTCAACGGCATCCGGTACTCCGGACGTAGCCGCTCCGCCCGACAGCGGAGAAAGCGTGTACGGCTGGTAGCGCCAGGGGCATCGGCGCAGCGGGCTTGCCGCCAAAGCGCATGAGCGTCCGAGAATACCTCTGATCTTTCACGGCCGATGTGCCGATGAGAGAAGCGTAGGCCTATAAATGGGTTCTCGGCGTTCTCGCTCGGCTTCCGCCGTTGCGCCGGTTCAGGCAAGAGGGAACAATGGTCTTTACGCCATGAGTGAATTTCTATCCAATGTACCCTTGGCCTTCGCGGCCGGGCTGATTTCTGTGTTTTCGCCCTGCGTAATGCCGCTTATGCCCGCGTACCTTTCGTTGATTTCCGGCGTTTCCGTGGAAGATATGGAGAAGGGCGTGGGTGATACGGCCCTCCGGCGTAGGGTCATCCGTGCGTGTCTGGGCTTCATCGCGGGCTTTTCGACGGTTTTCATCCTGATGGGTATCGGGGCTGTCACGCTTGGCCACACGGTTCGGACTTGGCACGTCGATCTTTTCGGACTCGAAATCGGGGCCATGCAGATCGTGGGTGTTCTCATCACTCTCTTCGGACTCCACATGACGGGTCTGGTCCCGATCCGGTTTCTGTACCGCGACACACGGATGCAAGTGGACGTGAAACAACGGAGCCTGCTGGCCACCTATCTGGTGGGGGGCGGCTTTGCCATGGGCTGGTCTCCCTGTATTGGGCCGATTCTGAGTACCGTCCTCGC
>DUCH01000504.1 GCA_012959865.1 Myxococcales bacterium
GGTGGTCGGCGGGTGGTCGGCGGGTGGTCGGCGGGTGGTCGGCGGGTCAACGTCAAACTATGATTCGAATGTATTACCACTGCCGATTACCGAGGGGAGAGAGAGAGCATGCGATTGCTCGCAGTCGTCCTAACCGTCGTGATCGGCGCCATGCTGTGGCAGCACTTTCGCTACCTCGAGATTCGGCGCAACACCGTCCAGGACCGCCAGCCCCTCTTCTACTCGTCCGCACGCTTTCACGTGATGACATTTCTCGAACTGGCTCCCGAGGGCGAGACCATCGCCGCCCTCACCCGGCTTCGAGAACAATTCGAAGGCTTGGGGCAACCCCGCTGGGTGTACGCTGGGCAAGTCGCGTTTGCCATGGACTCTGAGCAACTGGGCCCCAGTCGCTGGGATGCAGTGATCCTGCTGGAGTATGCCTCCCGAGAAGCCTACGAATCCGCGGCCCGCCGGCCGGCTCATCGAGAGGCCTTGGACGCTTTTCAGCGAACCTACTCCCACGGCATGCAACGTCCCGAGATTCTCAATTTGGGGGTTCCCCAATTTCTCCTGTTCCGCATGTTCTTCGACATGCTCAAGGGAAACTGGACCGCTCCCGCCCTTGTCCCGGTCTTTGACGCACCGGAATCCGTGCGGGCACTCATGCTGAATGAGCGCATGGCAGACCTCCTCCGCCTCGCCCCGGTCAACGACCAAGCGCTGGTGGTCTTCAACTTGATGCAGCCCGGAACGTCCGAAGAGCAAAAAGCCAACACCGGCTACGGATCGAAAATGCTCGCCCGGATGGCGTCCCTCGCACACGGGCCCATGCATGTGGGGCGGGCCATTACACTCGAAGGCCGCGCAGCCTTTGAGAACGTCGCCATCGTCTACTACCCGGGCGTCGCGTACTTTGCCGAGCTCCTCGGCAGCCAGTTCTTCCAGGAGATCATCGGCGACAAAAAACTCGGCGACACGCTCGCGGTACCCACCGTGCCGATTCTCTCGCGTCTTTAGCGGTTCACCCGCCGAAGTGAATGCGTCGGCGAATCTGCGGTACCGTCCGCTCCTTGACCCGGACGAACTCTCCGTGCGCCCGACGAGGGCTGGCCCCACCAAGACCCATCGCGCAACGCGCTGTCGGCCCGAATTAACCATCCCCACGAATTAACCATCCCCACATCGAAAGGAAAAACATGGAACTCGAAGGAGCATCAGTTCTCGTCACCGGGGGCGCCTCGGGCATTGGAGAAGCCAGCGCCCGTCGCCTCTCCCTACTCGGCGCCCGGCCCGTGATTGCCGACCTCAACGAGGAGAAGGGCAAAGCCGTAGCGGACGAACTGAAAGGCACCTTCGCCAAAACCGACGTAGCCGACGCCGACCAGGCCCAGGCCGCGGTGGAGGCGGCCCTCGCACTCGGCCCCCTGCGCGCCGTGGTCAATGCCGCTGGCTTGGGAAACGCAAACCGGACGGTCAACCGTGAGGGCGTCCCCTTTCCCCTGGATCAGTTTGAGTTTGTGATTCGCGTCAACCTGATCGGCACCTTCAACTGCCTACGACTCGGCGCAGCGGCGATGTCCCAACAAGATCCCTGCGACAACGAAGGACAGCGCGGCGCGATCGTGAACATCGCCTCGGTGGCCGCCTTCGACGGCCAAATCGGCCAGGCCGCCTACTCGGCCTCCAAGGGGGGCGTCGTCGGACTGACGCTCCCGGTGGCCCGAGACCTCTCGGCCCTGGGCATCCGGGTCAACACCATCGCGCCGGGCTTGATCGATACGCCCATCTACGGCCAGGGCGAGGCCTCGGACAAGTTCAAGGAAAACCTGGGGCGCAACGTGCTCTTCCCCAAGCGCCTGGGCGCT
>DUCH01000505.1 GCA_012959865.1 Myxococcales bacterium
TCTTCACCCGGACGAAGCCCCGCGCTGTCCGCGGGCTTCGCGGCGGCCGCTGCCGGTGCTTCCTGGGCGGGCGCCCTAGCCGCTTCTGCCCTTACCGGCTGAGCCGGTGGCGCCAGGGGGATGGCTCTTTCCCGGCTCGGCGGATCGATACTCGCTTCTGCCCCAGCAGCACTTTTGAGGCGATCAGGTGCTGCGTCCCCCGGCTCCATTCCTAGATCCCCAACCAGGAATCCGAGACCGAAAACGAGACAGGTCGCGATCACCGTGCTCACGACTTTCAAGCGTTTTCGGCGATTGGCATTCGCCTTTTCGACAATAACCCCGAGCAGTTTGTCCGCTGGATTCTCGATGTATTTTTTCGCACCGCGAGCGATCTGATCCGCGCTCGCACCCGATTGCAGGACCAGCGCCGCAGCGTCGACTTTGGCGCAAAGGGCTCGACACTCCTGGAAGCCGGCGCCCCCGGGCATGTCCAAAATGACAAAGTCGAACCTCTCGTTTGTGGAGTCCATGAAACGATCGAAGCCACCGGATTCGAGAAGCTCTGGGAGCCTGGCGTGATCTCCGCCCAGCCTCGCTGTATAGAGATCCCCCGGACCAGCTTTTTCGATGGTAGGCGCCTTCTCGCCGGCTTCGGAAAAAAGATCGAGCAAGCCATGCGTGTGATCGATCCTGAAGACTTCGCGAAGGCTCGACGTCCACGGATTCAGATCAACGACGAGCACCTCAAGATCGGAATCCTCGGTCAGGGAGGCAGCGAATCGGAGGGCGCAATCCGCGGATTCGCCCTCTTCGAGGGTATTGATCAAGAGAAGCCTCTTGGTGAGTCCATCGGCGCCCAGGGCGAGCACGTTGTTCTTGATCGCCCCGTGATCGGGGACGAACCGTGCGGCCGCGGCAGCATCCAGCTCGGGCTTGGCTTCTTCTTGCCCGGGCTCCAGCGAAGTCGTCCGGCGGTCCCTTTGGCTCCGCTGTTCAGCCCTCTCGAGGGCATCATGCGTTGTTCCCATTTAGGTCTCCCGGGTCAAGGCTTGACTGCATGACGGATGATACTCAAGACTGGTCGGGTCAGGAACGTCGCGGTTGGCAGCCCGAGACAAGCCCAGCGCCCAATTTCCCCACCGACCAAAAAGTGATTTTTCCAACTGGCCGAGGACTCTTCGCCTCGACCGCTGGCGCCCGCCACTCGACGAACCTGCTCCACAGCGGGTTGGCATTCGCGTGGTTCCGGCATGCGGGAGGCGACCCACCACGCCCAGGCCAGCCAGCGAAGCCTGAGCGGGACTATGCCGCCCCAGTGAACGGCAAGCCTGTGGGCTCCTGTGGCGTCCGGGGTTCTTCGGTTGTGTCCGGAAGTATCCGAAGGAGTTCGCTGCCCCCGCTCTTGTCCTCGCTCTTGTCCCCGCGAAGATAGGGCCGACTAGGTGGCGTGCTGGGAAGCGTGGCACCGGCGAGGCGTGGGCGCTTGGCGAGCCGTGTCGTTCAGCGATGCGAGGGATGTCGGGAGCGCTGGCGAGACAGCGGCCCAGCGGCAGGGTCTAAGCGTACGGGCACGGCGGCCGGGCGCGGTTACGACTCGGCGCGCTTCCGGCCGCCGCGCGGCAAACACTCGGAAACCAAGAGGGAAAGTGGAGCCGACGAGCGGACTCCAACCGCTGCCCGCTCATTACGAGATACCGACGACCCCTCGGAATGATGCGTACTTACGCTCAGCGCACTGCATTAAACTGCATGGAGCGGCATCGGGCGGCATCGGTTACGGCAGTAGACGGTGACGGCAGTAGACGGCACCCCTCTTGGCAAGACCGCCCTGCCCTGCACGCCCGGC
>DUCH01000506.1:0-6938 GCA_012959865.1 Myxococcales bacterium
TCTACCTCAACGGGTCTGCTGGCAGCTCCCGACCCACTGAGTTCCGAGAGTTGGGATCACGACCCCCGAGTCGCCGCCCCCGCTCCTCCAGAACGAGAACTGCCCATGGATATCTTCGATCGGTCGGACGAAACCATTGCGGCCGGCACTTGGCACAATACGGAGAAGCTTCGAGTCATCCGCCTGATCCTCGATGCGGATGGCGATGCAAAGCCCGAACTGATTCGTTTTGTGGACCGAGCGAGCCGCGAACCAATACGCGAAGAAGCGGATCGAAACTACGACGGCATGATGGATGCTTGGAAAAACTACCGCGCGGGAGAACTCGTGAGTCGAATCCTTGACGCGAATGACGACGGCAACCCAGACGTATTCGAAACCTATCGAGAGGGTCTTCTTGTCGTTCGCGAGCTTGATCGCGACGACGACGGCGTTCGCGACGTCTTCTACCGCTACCGGGGCGATTCCCTCTTCGAAGAAGGTCACGACGCCGACAACGATGGAACGGTAGACCTGTTGATCGTCTACCACGAACGCAGGCGAGTTCGCGCCGAGGAGGATGTCGATCGGGATGGCCGCGTGGATCAGTGGACCCGCTACTCAGCACGAGGCGAGACGGAAGAAGTGACTCAGATTGACCATGACCGGCAGGGTCGGGGATTTGCGGACACGTTCGAATACTTTCAAGTTCGGGGCGGGAAAACGCTCCTAGTGCGCCGAGAGCGCGATATCAACGGCGACGGCCAGGTTGATGTGGTTTCTTTCTACGCCAAGGGCCGACTCGTGAGGCGCCAAATCTCCGACGCCAATCTCCTACCCCTGTGAAGCCCTGGAAGGTCAGTCGCTCTCTTCTGCGCCAATCTCTATCCGCTTGCGCTGACGCGCGCGGAAAGCCTCAATCCGCTTTTTCTCGATCAACAGCATGAGGTGACGGTTGCGGCGCTTGACGCGTTCGAGTTCGATCTCTAGTTCCCTCGCCGTAAGGCCCGACTTCTCGAAAAAAAGATCAAACTCCAATCGGCGCTCGCCCCCATCCCTCCCCAAGGCAGCAACCTCGACTCGGTTGCTTCCCTCGCGGACGGGAACGAAGGCGAGAAAATTCCCGTCCGGTGAGAGCTCCACATCATACGAAATCTCCCCAGTGCCGAGATTCGTAACGATGACATCCTCGATGCCGGCAAAGGAAACACCTTGGAGAAGTGCAACGATATCTCCTGGGTTTCGAACCGGCGTAAAACGACCTCGCGTGATGCGGGAAATTTCCGAGAGAGCAAGCGGCGAGGTCAAGGCCCCCTGGCCAAGAGCGAAGGTGTTGATCTCGACCCCGGCTTTGCGTGCGAAGCGGGCCGCTGCGATCGCGGCTTCGGTGTCTTCGGGATCGGCCTGAGCGGCCTTGCCGAAGGGGAAAGTCGGAACCCCGTCGGTGAGAAAGGTCACAACCTTTCGCGAACCCGGTTGGGGATGGCTCTGGGCTTGGGACAGACCGAGGAGTTCGATCACCGAGAGTTGAATCGCCGCCGCGAAATTAGTCGCCCCATAAGGACCTTCGGCCAGAATCTCCGACAAGGCCGTCTCGATGGACTGAAAATCCCGAGTCAAGGCAACCTTCACGAAGGCGTCCTGCTGGTCAACGCTCTGGCGTTCCCCCGTCTCGGGGTTGACCTTGCCCGAGAAGGCAATAATGCCGATTTGGGTGCGTTCGGGGTCGAGGACCTCGAGCAATTGCCGCGTCGCCCGAATTTCCGCAGCAAGAATCGTGTCCTCCGGATCGCTGCAGACCATACCCTCGGGGTAGGTTCCCGGCGCGACGAGTTCTTGTTGGGGATTGAGACCGATTTTGCCGTCTTCGTCGACATCGATTCCGCTCGGGTAGCGGCTCGAGTGGGAGACATCGATCACCACCATCACGTCAAAGTCTTCCTCTGCGCCGTCTGCGGACTCTGCGCGACCGCGAACCGGCGCCATAGTGACCCGATTTCGGACGATTTCGCCCGCCGCTGGCGAGGTCACCGCTAGGCGGACCTCAGAGGGCACCCGTACCGACTCCTCGGCGCGGGCGATCTCGCCGCCCAGCCCAAGGGTCACCAGAGCGAAGAGAAGCCGGGCACTGACCCGGCACGCCGCGCATCCCGTCCACGCATCGTTCAGCGGAAAATGACTCCGCGCCCTTCGCCAGGACGACTTGGGCTCTTCGGCACGCAATCGCGAAATCGAATTTTCGCGATTTCGACCTGGGTTCTCGAGGGCTTGGACGCGGAAATATTCCGGCTCTGACCCCGTGAATCGTTCGCTCAGTCCCGATTCTCGCATCGTCAATCGAGAGCCGACTTCGAAGAATTCGGTAACTTCTCGGAGGTTTCGTCCTCGACCGGGGGGGAGTCCATCGCGTCGGCGGCGGGTACTTTCCCCAAAGGCGATTTAGCGAAGGCCTCGATTCGACCCAGACGGCGCGAAATCCGATCGAGGGCGTCCAGAGTCACGCGACCGAGTCGCTCGAATTCCGCAGCATCCGGCAAACTCTCCCGCATTTCAGGCGAACCGGCTCCGCCGCCCAGAACCTCGTCGTATCGCCCGATCAGGGCCACGGTCGGGCGCACACCCCTGGCCAGAAAAGCCAGATGGCCAGCCTGGGGCGAACTGAAGGTGTTGGTCGCGGGGAACATCGAAGTCCCGTCAAGCAATTCCGCACTCTGCCAAAAGGTTTCGCGATACATTCGGTGCGATCGAAGGTCGCGCTCGAGTACGAATTTCGGGCCCGGTAAAGAACCCAAGAAAATCGCCAGTCGAACCCGCTCGATCAGCTGCCGGGCCTCCAGTTCGGCGGCGGCTGCATGGCTTCCTGGAAAAATCAGCGCCTCCGAGCTCTGGCTGCTGGCTCGCGCAGGCTCGGGCCCGCCCGCCAACCCATCGCCCTCAATAAATACCAGCCAGATCGAATAGGGGCGCGAGACCTGGGCGAGGACACGGCCCAACTCCAAAACCACGGCGGCTCCGGTCGCCGAAGCAAGGGTCTTGGGACCGCGTTCGTCCCGCTCTCCCGGCAAGGTGTCATAGCGGGCCACGAGAAGAACCGGATCCGAGCTCTCGCCCTCAAGAATGCCCACCAGCGCGCCAATCGAAGCGTCGCTGAGATCGGACCCGGCCGGGCCGCTACCCCACACCTCGACCTCAGCCCCCATGGCCTGTAGCTCACCGACGATCCAGTCCGCTGCTCGGGCTGCGCTGAGCGAACCCGGCCGCCTCGACCCGGCATCGACCAGCATCGCCAAATTCTCTAGCACCCGCTGTCCCGAAAAAAGCGTCTGCCCCGATTCCGCCGAAAGCGTCGCGCGCTCGGTCGGCGGAGCTGTGCGTGGCGGCGTGCTGCAAGCGCTGAGGGCCACGAGAGCGATGAGGCTCAAAGCAGGACCGAACCCGACCCCCTGGGCCACTGCATCGCCCAGGGTAAAAGGCTGCTCTCCGACCGTTCGGCGGTTCATGGGAGCCGACTCTAGGCCAGTCCAGCCCGTTGCACGTGACGCCGATCGATTCAACCCGCTCACCCCCGGGGACAAAAAGCGGGCCTCGCCACAGACAGGGAGGCAACTGCCCCTTTCAGCGGAAAATTATGTGTCGATAGCATGAATTTTTGACACAGCTCGGCCGCAACGCCCACTTGCATAGTGACAGGCCCGCTCCTCGCGGGACTTTTCGAGAGCCGAAGGCAGAACCCCTCCCTGGGGGTTCTGCCTTCAATCTCTTATCCGCGGTTCCAGGCTCTTGCTCATCAGTGACCGAAAAGCGCCCCAAGAGTTCCATCGGATTCATCCCGCGGTCCCGCGGAGAATTAGCCCGTGGCGCGTGTGCTCGGAGCCGCCCTTGTGGGAGTCGACGGGGTTCCCGTCGAAGTCGAGGTTCGAATTAGCGCCCAATTGCCTCGAATCGACATCGTAGGCCTTCCCGAACTCTCGGTTCGTGAGAGCGCTGCCCGGGTCAGGGCGGCCATTGCGGCGGTGGGCGAACAATTCCCTCAAAATCGAGTCACCGTCAATCTGGCTCCTGCGGCTCTACGCAAAGGCGGCTCGGGGCTTGACCTGGCGATCGCCATTGGGATCCTAGTCGCGACCGGTGCCATCGAAGCCGAAGCCACGATCGGGACCGCGTTCGTCGGCGAGTTGGCTCTCGACGGGCGCCTTCGCGGCGTTCGAGGCGAACTCGCAATGACCCTTGCCGCCCACGAAGCGGGCTGCGGCTCGATTGTCGCGCCCGCACGCTGGTCGAGTTCGGCTTCCCTCGTGCCGGGGCTAGAGGTTTTCACCGCCCCCGATCTCTCCTCGGTCCTCGCCCACTTGCGCGGTAGCCGGCGCCTGGTCGGCCGACCCCCTGCGACCCGCGGCCAGGCCATCCAGGCCCCACCCTGTTTCAGTGAGGTGCGGGGTCAGGAAGCTGCGAAACGAGGTCTTCTCATCGCCGCGGCGGGGAGCCACGGCGTTCTGCTCAGCGGTCCGCCCGGCGCCGGAAAAACTATGTTGGCTCGAAGACTGCCGGGAATACTTCCACCGCTCCGGGGTGAAGAAGCCCTGACCGCAACCCGGATCCACGACGCCGCTGGATTGCTCGGCCCAGAGGGCGCCGCTCTCGTCGATCCGCCGTTCCGATCCCCCCACCACTCTTCCACGGTGGCCGGTCTCCTCGGAGGCGGGACCCCGCCCGTTCCGGGCGAGGCCTCGCTGGCCCACGGAGGCGTTCTCTTCCTCGATGAATTGCCCGAATTCGAGCGACGAGCAAGGGAATCGCTGAGGCAAGTTCTGGAGGATCGCTGCGTCGTTCTGGCCCGGGCGAATTACACGTGTCGCTTGCCCGCCAATTTCATGCTCGTCGCTACGGCGAACCCTTGCCCATGCGGTTGGTGGGGAAGCGATCAGCGCGTATGCCGCTGCGAAAGCCGGGCCATCGAGCGCTACCGGCAACGAATCTCCGGTCCCCTGCTCGACCGTATCGATATGCACATTCGCGTGCCTGGCCAAAACTGGAGTCAGCTCACACAGCCAGCCCGGGGAAGGCCGAGCAGTCACCTTCGTCAAGTCACCGAACGCGCGCGCGCGGCGCAGCGCACCCGCTCAGGGGCCTGCAACGCCGATCTCGGCGATGCCAATCTCGACCGCGATCTGAACGCGACCGCCGCCGCCACTGCACTGCTCGGCCGAGCCGTCGACCGGCTTCACCTGTCGGCCCGAGCCGCGCGGCGTGTTCAGCGCGTCGCGCGGACCATTGCCGATCTCGCAGAGGCAGAACACATAGACGAAGCCGAAATTGCCGAAGCCCTGGGCTACCGAGAGGAATCCATCGACGAGTGAAGCAAAACGTTCCGCAAGGGGCGCATTGCCCGCGGCTCATATGAATCTCTGTGGCCCACACGAGCCGACCTGAAGCGACGAACGCGACCCTGCCGGGTGCAGGTAATATCTCGTAAATATCTGTTTTAAAAAGTAAAATTGTAAATCCCCAGATGAAGTGATCGTTCGGCACGAATACTGCATTCCTAACTCACTGTAATTAGTCGAGCCGTCGAATCAGTCGGCCGAGCACTCAGCAGACAATCAGCAAACAATCAACAAACAAATGGAGCAACATCATGACGACTCTCTTGAGCCACTCCCCAAGCCAATTCGCCGCGCCCATGATCGGGCCCGTCTCCCACGCTCTCGCCGTCGCCCAGTCGACACTGGCCTTCGACCCGCCGGCCGAATCCCGAGACCAGTCAATCCTGTCGGCCGGCCGGCCCAAGCCCGACTGCACTCTCCTCGAAGTCATCGACGCCATCACGGAAGTGGCCAAGAGTGACAACGAAGTGCTTGCTACCCTGGCCCATATGCTGGATTCCGGTCGGGTCAAGCTCTGCGGCACGACCGAGAATCAAACAACCCAGGCCCACATCGCCTGGTGAAGCCGGGTGAAGCCGGGTGAAACAATTGGGCCGGCCCCATCGCCGGCCCCACCGCCCGGCAGGACCAAAGGCTAGCCACCGCAGCGCTCGAATATTCCCGCTGCCTTGACGCGAACGCCTTGACCCCGATGCCGGACCGGGCATGATCCCCGCTCGGGGGGCTCGACCGGCCTTCCCGCCGTTGGGGGAGGCTCCGGGCCATGGCGCAAGCGAAGCGTAAAAAACAGGCGAGCCGGAAAAAAAAGGCCCCTGTGCGGGCCAAGGCCCAAAGGGGAACCTCTGCCCGAGGGACCTCAAAGAAGAAGGCCTCCGCCAAGAAGAAAGCCGGGGGAGCACGCAAGAAAACCGCGCGAACGAAGGCCGCTCGGTCGAGCACTAAATCCCGTGCCAAGAAGCGGGCCTCTCCCAGGGTCTCCACCGCCCGCCCGGGAAAAGGGCGCGCCGCCAGACCGAAGACCCGCCGCCCAGCCAGCAATGCTGCCGAGATGGCCGAGAAACAGCGCGACATCTCCGTCTCCGAATTCTTTGCCAAGAATCGCCATCTGCTCGGGTTCGACAACCCCTCCAAAGCGCTGCTCACCACGGTCAAGGAGGGCGTGGACAACGCGCTTGACGCCTGCGAGGAAGCCGGAGTCGCTCCCGATATCCAGATCGAAATTCATCAAAAAACCGACTCACGATTCCGAGTCGTCATCGAGGATAACGGTCCCGGTATCGTACGTGAGCAGGTGCCCAAAATTTTCGGTCGACTCCTCTACGGATCGAAATTTCATCGTCTGCGCCAGAGCCGGGGCCAGCAAGGCATCGGGATCAGCGCCGCGGGAATGTACGGATTGCTCACCACGGGCAAGCCGATCAGGATCGTTACCCGAACGGGGAAGCGCAGACAGGCCCACGAATTCGAACTCGTGATCGATACCCAGAAGAACAGACCCCAGGTCAAACGCGACGGGATCATCAAATGGCCTAAACACCATGGCACCCGGGTGGAAATCGAACTCGAAGGCAACTA
>DUCH01000506.1:6996-9703 GCA_012959865.1 Myxococcales bacterium
TCCGTGGACAACTACATCCGCCAAATTTCCCTCGCCAACCCCCACGCCCAAATCACCTACGTGCCACCGGTCGCCGAAGAGCACGGCGACAAGCACATCTTTCCACGAGTCACTCGAAAGCTCCCTCCCCACACCGACGAAATTCAACCTCACCCCTATGGGACCGAGCTGGGCGTTTTGATGCAAATGTTCCGCGATACCAAGTCTCGAAATCTTTCAGCCTGCTTGCGAAGCGACTTCTCCCGGGTATCGCCCCGTGTCGCCGGAGAAATTTGCGAAAGGGCGAAAATTTCACCCAAGCGCCGTCCCTCCGACATTCGGCGCGAGGAAGCCGACGCCATCTACAAAGCGATCAAGCAGACCAAGATCATGAGCCCGCCAACGGATTGCATTGCTCCCATCGGCGAAAATTTGATCCTGGCCGCCCTGAAAGCCGAGGTTGAGGCGGATTTTTATTGCGCTGTCACCCGGCGGCCGACGGTCTATCGCGGAAATCCTTTCCTCGTCGAGGTCGGCCTCGCGTACGGGGGCGAAATGCCGCGCGACGACAGTGCGACGCTCTATCGCTACGCGAATCGAGTCCCTCTGCAATACCAACAGGGTGCATGCGCGATAACGCGGGCCGTTGGCGCCACCAACTGGAAGTCCTACATGCTGCAGCATCCGAAGGGAGCGCTCCCAATAGGGCCTCTCCTCATCATGATTCATATTGCGAGCGTCTGGGTTCCGTTCACCTCGGAGAGCAAGGATGCCGTCGCTCAGTATCCCGAGATCATCAAGGAGTTTCGCTTCGCGCTTCAGGAATGCGGGCGCAAGATGACCAGTTATCTACGCAAACAAAAGCGGGTCGCCGAAGAAGCCAAGAAAGCCGCCTACATCGAGAAATACATCCCTCAGGTGGCCATCGGGCTTCAGGAAATTCTTTCTCTGGGAGATCGGGAGACCAGCAAGCTGACTCATAAGCTCACCGACGTGCTCGAGCGCAGCCGAAAACTCTAGCGGGAGAAGGAGGCCACGTGGCCAAACGCAAAAAGGCCGGCGCCAGAAAATTGGCGGCGAAAAAAGGGGCACGGAAGAAGGGGGCGGCGAAGAAAGGGGCGCGGAAAAAGAAGAGCGCGGCTCGGAAAAAAACCGCCGCCCGGAAACCCGCGAAAAAGAAGAGCAGCGTCAAAAAAAAATCGGCTCGGAAAAAAGGAGCCGCCCGAAAGAAGGCAGCCGCCCGAACACGGAATCGTTCGGGTGGCCGACGCGCCGCCGGGGATGCGAAAACCGTCGAGTTGATCGTCGATACCGCCCAGGGGATCAAACAAGATATCCTGAAGACTCGCAAGCCGGATCTCCAGTTTCCGATCCGCTCGCTGGGAAACGTCTCCTACTCTCCAAAAGCGGGCTATTTCCAAATTGGCAGCCAGACCAAGACTCGGACTCTGACCGTCAACACGGTGCGCGGATTTGCCCAGACTCTGCGTCTGATGGGGCTATCCAAAGATTTGATTGAAGCCAATGACTTCGCGACCAAGCGGGACGCCTACTACCAGAGCAAGAACTGGGAGTCGGCAAAATTCGACGACCAAAGCGAATCGGACACGGTTATGGACGATATCGAGGCGATGTTTTCCATGCAGGGCGTATCCCGTGAGCAGTTGCGTTACGTGCCGGACGAACATGGCGGAGCGGTCGCGGGGCGCCTGACCGTGATCGATCCCGATATCGAGACCGGTCGAGTCGAAAGAATCGACTGCACTCGGTTCGGCTCCGGCGCTTATTCCATTCCCTCGACGGTGGAGCACCTCTCGTTCGAAACCGACGCGAAGTTCATTCTTGCCATCGAGACCGGAGGCATCTTTCAACGTCTCCAGAGCCACAAATTTTGGCAGCGAGAAAACTGCATCCTGGTCTCACTCGCCGGGGTGCCGACAAGATCGACGAGACGTTTCATCCGCAAGCTTTCCGATGAGTGCAATTTGGCGGTTTTTGCCTTCGTGGATTGTGATCCCTATGGATTCTCGAATATCTACCGAACCCTCAAAGTAGGATCGGGAAACGCGGCGCATATCTCTCAATTTTTTTCTGTTCCACAAACCCGATACCTCGGAGTCACGCCCCAAGACATCATAGACTACGAGTTGCCCACACATCCGCTTCTGGATGTCGATATCAAGCGTGCCAAAGACGCCTTGAAGAACGACCCCTTCTTTAGAGCCCACAAGCCCTGGAAGAAGGCGATCGAACAACTTGTTTCCATGGGTGTCCGTGCCGAGCAGCAATCCCTCGCCATGTGGGGACTCAATTACGTCATGGACGAATATCTTCCCGCCAAACTCCGGCGAGTGAAAGACTTTCTCCCGTGAGGAGATGGCCTAGTATTCTTCCGGATGACTCGGTCCCAATCGACCCAAAGCGCCCTTAGGAGCAATCCGACATGAAGGGAATCATCCTGGCTGGCGGGTCAGGAACTCGCCTCTACCCCATAACCATCGGGGTCAGCAAACAGCTCTTACCCGTCTACGACAAGCCCATGATCTATCACCCGCTTTCAACCCTGATGCTGGCGGGCATTCGTGAAATTCTGGTTATCACTACCCCCCACGACCAGACGGCCTTCCAGCGCGTCTTGGGCGACGGCCACAATCTTGGCATCGAAATCAGTTATGAGGCCCAACCCCGACCCGAGGGCATTGCACAAGCCTTCACGATTGGAGCCGAC
>DUCH01000506.1:9788-10153 GCA_012959865.1 Myxococcales bacterium
GCTCGAGCAGCCAAACAGAAGAGCGGCGCGACAGTTTTTGGCTACCGAGTAAGCGACCCCGAACGATACGGGGTCGTGAGTTTCGACTCAGCGGGAAAGGCGATTTCGATCGAGGAAAAGCCCGAGAATCCGCGCTCGCATTGGGCGGTCACCGGGCTTTATTTCTATGACAATGATGTCGTCACGATTGCCTCGAACCTCTCCCCCTCGGCCCGGGGTGAACTCGAAATTACCGACCTCAACCTCGTCTATCTCGAGCGAAAGTCCCTACGCGTGGAGTTGCTCGGCCGAGGCGTCGCATGGCTGGACACGGGAACCCACGAATCTCTCCAACAAGCCGCAAGCTACATCCAGGCCATTCAGGA
>DUCH01000506.1:10287-10632 GCA_012959865.1 Myxococcales bacterium
CAGCTTACCGAGGAAGACAACGAGGTAAGTCCTTGAAGATTTTGAAGCAGGCGATCCCCGGAATCATCGTCATCGAGCCCGACATCCATCGCGATGCCAGGGGGTTCTTCTTGGAGAATTACCACGCAAAAAAATATGGACAAGCGGGGATCGAGGAGAACTTCGTTCAAGACAACCATTCTTTTTCACGACAAGGAACCCTGCGAGGGCTGCACATGCAACTTCGGCACCCCCAGGCAAAGCTCGTCCGGGTGATTCGCGGCCGCATCTGGGATGTCGCCGTCGATGTACGTCGGGGTTCGCCGACTTTTCGTCGCCATTTCGGCATCGAACTCTCGGGAGAAA
>DUCH01000507.1:0-766 GCA_012959865.1 Myxococcales bacterium
GTACCCGCCGTTCCATTCAGGTTCTCGGTCGAGTTCCACACGGCGACCCAGTTGCCCCCCCCATCCGTGGTGACCTGCGGATCGTAGTCGCTTCCAGAATCACTGGTGCCGTTGGTGTTCAGCAGGGCGGGACCCGTCCAGGTGCCGCCGTCGTCCGCCGAGGTGGCAACGAAGATGTCGCCATCCGTACCCGCCGTTCCGTTCAGGTTCTCGTGTGATCGCCACACGGCGACCCAATTCCCCACTCCGTCCGTGGTGATCCGTAGATCGATGTCGTTTCCCGAGTCACCGGCCCCGTTGCTGTTCAGCAGCGCCGGGGATGTGAAGCCGTGCTGGGCGGTGGCCGGGTGAGCAAGCCCGAGCAGCAGTGCCATGCCCAGTGCCATGCCCAGCGCCAGCCCGGCGAGTGCTTTACGCCCCTGGCCCCTTCCCCAATCCGAAGCGCCTGTTTGCTTCTTCATTGCGAATACCTCCGCATATTCAGGCTCCGTCCCGAATTCCCCATTGAGCAATGATTCATCATACATGGACGTCGGTTGTTTTAGGAGCCAATAATCGGCGTCTGGGGATCCCTCTTGACAGCGCCAAGGGTTTGTCATGGCCCAGTGTGGGGCTTGATCGGGGGCAAGGCTGTGAACCGGTTCACACCCAGCGCTTTATGCGCTGCCGTCGCCGCCCCAAGGCAAGTAGGGCGGCGATGCACGCGAGCAGGGCACCCCCTGTGCTGGGTTCGGGCACGGGGATGGGGATCTCCTGGGGGAGGGCG
>DUCH01000507.1:875-1805 GCA_012959865.1 Myxococcales bacterium
TCGTTGGGCTCCTCGGGGCTGGCCAGTTGGTAGAAGCCGTCGGAGCGAGATTCGTAGCGGGGCTCGCTGGAGACGCCTAGGTCTTCGGCTAAAACCGTGGATTCGAAGACGCCGGGGGAGGTCTCGTTGACCTCCAGGAGCACGGCTTGGATAATCACCGGCGTCGTGCTCTGGGCGGGCGGATAGACCGGGGCCTGGCTGACCGGGTCGGCGGCGAAGGTGACATTGGCCGGTGGGGCATCGGGGGCCGTGGTGGCGGGATCGATCCTTGAGGCCACAAGCTTGAGACCGCTGGTCTCGGGCATCGTGAAGGTGAGCTGGTTCAACTCCTCGATGGTGATATCCGGGTAGGCATTGGGCCCGCCGTTCTGGAAGGCCTCGCCCAGTGGCCAGAGCAAGACTTCACCCCCTCCGGGCAAAATTTCGATGAGGCTGACGTTGTAGAGGGGGATCAGGTTGCAAGCTGTGCAGAAGAAGTTGAACTGGACTTCCCAGAGGATCAGGGGTTCGTCTTCTTGGTCCCATGAGCCCGGGGTGACGCCCGCGAGGGCGAGGTCCTCCGTCGCGTCGCCCACCACATAGTGGAGATAGTGGTAGAGGGGGTTGTGGTGCTCACCGGTTTCGTTGCCGCTGCAATCGGGCGGCTCGGTGACCGGGCATCCGAGCCCTGCGCATTGGCCCAGTACGGCGTTGGCGCCGTCGTCGAAGTAATCCATCACGGCGGGGTCGCCCGAGTGGGTCTCGCCCGTGCAGGCCGCGATGCCGCCGCGCAGCACATGGCGCAGGCCGTAGAGATGGCCCGCCTCGTGGGCCACCTGCTCCACCAAGCTGGCGAGGGCGGCGGGGTAGCCGGGGTCGGTGACCGGAGGCACTGCGCCGGGGTCGATGATCACGCTACCGAGACCGCCGGTGCAGCTTCGGCTGAAGCGG
>DUCH01000508.1:0-1531 GCA_012959865.1 Myxococcales bacterium
CGAAGCCTCCGCGACCGACGCGGTGGGGCTTCGCGGGGCCGACTCCAGCAACGAGACCGTCAATCTCGGATCCATCACATCGGCCGCCCACGGAAGTACAGGGATTTTCGTGGGAGACAACAGCAACCTGGGGATCAACGTCGGATCCATGGATTTCAACGCCGACGCCAGTGTGGGCATTCGGGGCGGAGCGGGGGCCGAGATCGTCAACGAACTTGACGCGGTTCTCAGCCTGGTGGGGGACACCACTACGGGGCTCCAAGTGGGCGCCGGGGGAAGCGGCATCAATGCCGGCAGCTTGACGGCGACCGGGGTCGGCGCCCGAGGCCTGGTGGGCGCCGATGGCAGCCTGGGATCGCCCACTGAATTCGCGAACGAAGCCACGGCGACGTTGACCGTCATCGGGACCGTGGGCGGGGCTGTCGTCGGGGCCGGGGCGGTGGGGATCGACTATGGACTCTTCGCCGAGGGCGAGAACTTCGGCCGCATCGACGTTCAGGGTCCGGGAAGCATCGGCATTCGCGCCGGAGCCGACAGCATCGTGCGCAACAGCGGCGAAATCAGGTCGAGCGGCGCCGGTGCAATCGGCGTTGAAATCGGCGCCGATTCCCGCATCGAGAACCAACTCAACGCTTCCATTCTTGCCGATCCGGGTGGCGTCGCGATCCAGGGGTCGTCGGGGGACGACGTGGTGGTCAATGCCGGACTCATCCAGGGCAAAATTCTGCTCGGGGCTGGCGACGATCGCTACCTCGCCGAGCCCGGCGGGCGGTTGGCAGCGACCGAGGTCTTCGCCCTCGACGGCGAAACCGGGACCAACACCATCGAACTCACCGCAGGCTCGGGAGCCCTGGGTGATTTTGACGCCGGGCGCATCCAAAATTTCAACGAAATCCGGGTCAGTTCCGGGCGATGGCAGCTCACCGGACAGACGGGCTCGCCGACGAACTTGATCGTCGACCGCGCGGGCACCCTCTTTCTCGATCGACCCACCACGGTCAATGGCGACTACAGCCATGCCGCCCCCTCCCCGACTCCCCAACCCAATGACCCCGAGCCCACCCTGCATATTATTTTGAATGCCCAGACCCAGAATACCCCGACCCAGCCGGATCCGATTCTGAGTGCCACCGGAAGCGCGGACCTCGCCCACGGTGTGCTCGAGGTGGTGGTGGGCGGCGGTTTTCGCGGCGAAGCGGAGTTCATTCTGATCCAGGCGGACGGGGGCATCGTAAACGCCTTTGACCGAACGATTCTCGCCAGCGACCCGAATCTGGTTTTCGGTCAGCCGGTCTATACGCCCAACCAAGTTCGCATCTCGGTCGATGTCTCGGGCTATTCGGACAACCAGTGGGCCACGTCCCAGGCGATCACCGGGCTCTCGGGCGCCGGCATCGACCAGGACCTGATCGACGAAATCGAGAGCCTCGACCTTCAGAGTTATCTGTCCGCCATGGATCAGCTCGGTCCCGAAGCCTACGACGCCCACACCCAGGCCACCTTCGAACTCGGTCACCGCTTCGTCCAACTC
>DUCH01000508.1:1581-10554 GCA_012959865.1 Myxococcales bacterium
TGCCCTGCCGGGAACACGTTTTCGACCCCTGGATCACCTCGTACGGACAATTCAGCCGCCGGGATGGCAGCCCCGGGCATATTTCCTCCGAGGACAATGCTGGCGGCCTCGTGCTGGGTTTCGATCGATATCTGAACGATCGACTCGTGATCAGCGGCACCCTGGGAACCGCTTACGATTCTATTCGCGTCGACCAGGTCGGCCCGGGAAGTTTCACGACCCTCGATCTCGGCCTCTATGCGGGCTATCGCCGCGGGCCCCTGCGACTTCAGGCGGTGGCCAGTTACGGCCACAGCTGGCAAGAGCGCTTTCGCAACATCGCGATCGGCGATTTCTCCGGACAAACCATGGGCCAGTACGGGGTCGACCGTCTCGGCGTGCGCGCCGAGTTGGAGTACGGCATCGAGGCCGGCGCGTTCTTGCTGGCCCCGCTGATCTCCCTCGACTACACGACGCTTCTTCAATCGGCCATTACGGAAACCGGTGGGGGGGCCGCAGCGCTCACGGTTCCCAGCCGGACCGATACGGCTCGAACCCTTCGCGTGGGTTTCGACCTCAGCACGATCCTGCACAAGAAGGACTACTGGACGACTTTTTTGGAAAATGCCGACGGAGTCTGGCGGCCGACCCTTTCCCTGCGCTGGCGACAACCCCTGGGCGAGGAGAGCCGAACGGTGACCGCGCGCTTCACCGCGGCCGACCCCAACGACCTGTTCAGCGTCCAGGGCGACGATTCGGGTCAAGGCTTCGAGTTGGGTGTCGGAGTGGACTGGACACCCCTGGTCGCCGATCGCCTGACCTTCTCCCTGCGCTACGACGGGTTTTTCTGGCAAGGTGTGACGAGCAGCGCCATCACCGGCCGAATCCGTCTGAGCTTCTAGCGCCCGGCAACCGCACCGGGTCGCTGGCCGTCAGTCCAGCCCCATCATCCGGGCAATCCCGAAGCGATGCCCCGCGGTATATCCGCCATCCACCGCAAGCGCCTGGCCGGTCACAAAGGAAGCTTCGTCCGAGGCCAGAAAGAGCGCACCGTTGGCGATCTCGACCGGCTGTCCGAAGCGGCCAAGTTGGTGAGCGTCGCGAATCTTGTCGCGCACTTCGTCCATGGCATCGAGTTCCAGGGTCGACCGGAAGAGCGGCGTCTCGATAAAGCCCGGACACACCGCGTTGACCCGGATTCCCCGGCGCCCGTAGTCGATGGCCATGTTGCGCGTCAGAAGGATCACCGCACCCTTGGAGGCGTTGTAGGCGCTGCCCCCCTCGAAGCCCTCGATGCCTTCGACACTGGCGATGTTGACGATGCTGCCGCGCTCCCGGGCGAGCATGCCGGGCACCACGGCCTGGCAAGCGTGAAGGGTTCCCTTGAGGTTGATGTCCATCACCCGGTCCCACTCTTCATCGGCAATCAGGTGCACGGGGCCGCCCCCCGCTACGCCGGCGGAGTTCACGAGCAAATCGATCTGCCCATATTGGGCTTCCACTTCGGCCGCGGCACGAAGCACCGCGCCCTTGTCGCGAACATCGAGCTTGTGCAGCGGACCGGCGCCCGCCCGCTGGACGGCCTCGGCCCAATCCCCGTCGGCGAGATCCTGGATATCGATGCCCGCGATGCGGGCGCCCTCCTGGGCGAACCGCAGGGCGATCGCCGCCCCGATCCCCGAGGCGGCCCCAGTAATCAGCGCCACCTTTCCGTCCAAACGTCCCATGACTTCTCCTTTTGGCAACCGCTCTGCCGCTCGCGGATCGAATTCGCTGCGCCTCTCCAATGCTGCACCTCTCCCTCCAATGCTGCACCTCTCAAATGCTGCACCTCTCAAATGAGGGGCGCCGCCCAGTCCCGGCGCGATCAGCCGTCGGGCACCGCGTGGGTGGGGTTTCGTGCCAGACGAATATCCTCGAGACGAACATCGCACGCGGCTCGCCAGGGGTTTCCCTCGGGCGCCAGCACGTAGAAGCGATTTTCCCGAATGGCCTCGATGGCCCGATCCGCCAATACCGTAGGGTCGACCCCGGTCGGCGTCGCCGCCGCGATCGCCGCGTCGACGAGTTCGCGCTCGGGCGACTCGCCTTCTCCGGCCTTGCGCTTCAGGTGCTCGGGCCGGTTGCGCTCTCCCCGGGCGATCGCGGTGTCCACCAACTCCGGACAAAGCACAGAGACGCCGATGGGCGCTTGGCGCGCCTGCATCTCGCCGTAAAGGCTCTCCGAGAGCGAAAAAACCGCCGCCTTGCTCATGTAGTAGGCCGACGTAAACGGGGCCGTGGTCACCGCCGCCATGGAAGCCGTATTGACGATATGTGCTTCTTCGCCGTGCTCGAGCATCAACGGAACAAAACTGCGCAGACCGTGCAGAACCCCCCAGACGTTGACCCCGAAAACCCAGTCGTAGTCGCTTTGGGGCGCTTCCCAGGAAAGCCCTGCGGCGAAGACACCCGCGTTGTTGCAAAGCACGTGAGCGGTCCCAAAGGCTTCGACCGTGCGCTCGGCCAAGGCGCTCACCGAATCCGCCTGGCTGATATCGGTCTGGACCGCCAACACCTCATGACCCGCGGCCTGCAGACTGTTCGCCTCCTCCTGAAGGGCCCCGCCCTCGACATCCGCCATGACGATCTTCATGTCCAAGGCGGCCAGCTGTCGACAGAAGGCTCGACCGATCCCGCTCGCCGCGCCCGTCACCACGGCCACCTTACCCGCAAATTCTTGCATTCCCACTCCCTTTCTGGCTGCCCGCCCACCGCGCGAAATCGCCTCGGCCCGGGCAACCATCCTACCGAGAATCCCCGCCTTCGGCCGCCACCGGCCCGCGTGGAAGCTGGCCTCCAGCGGGTTAGACTTCGCTGCTCAGCAGAAACATTTCCGCCCATTCCGCCTCCCATATCCTCCGCGAAAGAGATCCCGTGACCCTACGCTCAGAAATTCGACAGCAGCTCATTGGCCCGGGTGGCCCCTTCGAACTTTGCGAAGAAAATGTTCACGGCGAAACCATGCAGATCTTTAAGACTCGCCCGGGGTCGGTGCGCGACCTGCTGCGAGAATCCGGGCTCCACGGCGACAAGGAGTACATCGTCCAGGGTGAGCTTCGAATCAGCTACGCGGATCACCTTCAGCGGGTGGCTTCCACCGCCCGAGCACTTTCGAAAAATTACGGAATCGAAAAGGGCGACCGAGTCGCGCTGCTCGCCGCCAACGGGGCCGAGTGGGTGATCACCTGGTGGGCCGTGGCCAGCCTGGGCGGCATCCTGGTGGCCTTCAACGGTCTTTGGACCGCCGATGAAATCGGCTATGCCGCGGGCCACAGCGAACCCAAGCTCTTGATCGGCGACCGCAAGCGCCTGGCGCGAATCCGCGATCTCAAACTCGACATCCCCACCCTGGAGATCGAAAGCGAGTTCGCCGCCCTGATGGAAGGCACCCCGGGCGCGCCATTGCCCGACTCGCCCATCGCCGAAGACGACCCGTGTCTGATCCTGTACACCAGCGGAACCACCGGCCGCCCCAAGGGCGCAGTGGTCAGCCACCGCGCCCTGGTCGGGTTTTCCCAAACCCAAGCCCTCCACGGCCTCGAGCGTTTCATGATCGCCGCGCGCGCGCAGCCGCCCACCGAGGGCGCGGAAGCCCCGCCCCCGCCGGTCAGCCTGGTCACCGTTCCCCTGTTTCACCTGTCCGGCCTCTACGCGGCGGTCATCATGATGCTGAGCCAGGGCGCCAAAACCGTCTACCGCGACGCGCGCTTCGACCCCGAGGACGTCATGCGCATCATGGAAAAGGAAAACGTCACCATCTGGAGCGCTCTGGGCAGTTCGGGCGCGTTGGTGATCAACCACCCTTCCCGGGAACGGTTCGATCTGTCGAGTCTTCGCAATATCGGCTTCGGGGGGGCGCCCACCAGCCCCGATCTTCAGCGCCGAATGAAGGAGGCCTTCCCCAACGCAGCGGCCAATCTGGGCCTGGGCTACGGCCTCTCGGAATCCGGCGGCATGGGGACCAGCATCGGGGGGGCGGAACTCGCCGCAAGGCCTACTTCGGTAGGGCTTGCCGCCGTGGGCAATGCCCTGGAAATTCGCGACTCCGACGACAAGCCCCTGCCCGCCGGCGAATACGGTGAGATCCATATTCGCAGCCCCTATCTGATGCTCGGCTACTGGCGCAATCCCGAGGCCACTGCGGAGACCATCAAGCCCGGCCAGTGGTTGGCCACCGGAGATATCGGCCGCTTGGACGAAGAGGGCTACCTCTTCATCAATTCACGCGCCCGGGACATGATCTTGCGTTCCGGGGAAAACGTCTATCCCATTGAGATCGAGCATCGCATCGACGCCCACCCCTCGGTGGGGGAGTGTGCGGTTTTTGGGGTCGACGATGAAGAGTTGGGCCAGGCCGTCAAGGCCGTGGTGGTCGCCGCACCCGGGGCGACCCTCGAAGTCCAGGTCCTGAGGGACTGGACCCGGGAAACTCTGGCCGCCTACAAAGTCCCCAGCGAGTGGGAAATTCGACAAGACCCGCTGCCCCGCAACGCTGCGGGAAAAGTACTCAAAAACGTACTGACCGGTGAGTCCGACAGCCGACAAGTCGAAGAGGACGAGTAGGAAGAGAACGAATAGGAAGAAGACGAGTAACAGGAAGACGAGAAATAAGAGGACGAGTAGAAAGAAGACGAGTAACCATAGGAAGAGGAACCCGTCGGCGCGCGGCCTCCGGAACCCACGCTCACGAACGCGCGAGACATTCGAAAGGAAAGGCATGGAAGCGGACGAACCCGGAGCCTGGCCCCTGGCCGGTTGGCGGGTGATCGACCTTTCGAGCGAGATCGCTGGCCCCTATTGCGCCAAGATGTTGGCCGACGCCGGAGCCGACGTGATCAAAGTTGAAAGCCCAGAGGGCGGCGACCCCCTGCGCGGCTGGACGGCATCGGGCACGCCCCTAAGCGAGGGCGAAGACGGCGCGCTCTTCCAATTCCTGAACGCCTCGAAACGAAGCATCGCCCTGGATCCCGGCGTGGACGCGGAGCGGGCAACCCTTCGGGCTCTGGCGACGAAGGCCGATCTGCTCATCGAAAGCTTCGGCCCGGGCGGTTTGGCGGCTCGCGGGCTCGCGGTCGAAGATCTGCAACGCGAAAACCCGCGGCTGTCGGTGGTCTCCATCTCACCGTGGGGACTCGAGGGTCCTGACGCGAACCGGCCCGCCACGGAGTTCACACTTCAAGCCGCCACGGGCTCCATCGACTACCGAGGACTTCCTGGCCGCAAACCCGTCGCCGCCGGCGGGCGAATCGGCGAGTGGGCCGCGGGAAGCTTTGCCGCCACGGCAGCCATCAGTGCCGCGCTTTCCGCGCGCAAAACCGGAAGCGGGCACCACGTGGACCTCTCAATTTTCGAGAGCATGTTGATTTGCATGACGGTCTACCACGATCTGAGCAGCCAATGGTTCGAAGGCCCCCTGCCCCGCAGCATCGAAATCCCCTCCATCGAACCCGCCAAGGACGGATTCGTGGGCTACTGCGTGATTACCGGCCAGCAGTGGACCGACTTCTGCGCAATGCTCGGTCGCCAGGACATCGCCGAAGACCCGCTCTACCTCGATGGCCGCGCCCGGATGCAACATATCGAACGCATGCAGACGATGATCCAGGGCTGGACCCGGGAGCGCAGCATCGACGAACTGATCGAATTGGCGGGACTGCTTCGGATTCCCGTGGCCGAAATCGGCAACGGCGAAACCCTACCCGGCATGGCGCAGATGAAAGCGCGCGACGTCTTCCGGCCGGGCCCGGGTGGATTCATCCAACCTCGCCCGCCCTACCAACTCGGCCGCACGCCCCTGCGCCCCCCCACCCGCGCCCCCCGTCTGAACGAACAGGCCGACGCCATCCGAGCCGAATGGGGCGCCGCGCCCGAGAGATCGGCCGCCTCGGACCCTCAAGCCGACCCCCTGCCCCTCGAAGGCATTCGCGTGGTGGATCTCACGGCATTTTGGGCCGGCCCCGTGGCCGCCGCCTACCTGGCCGACATGGGAGCGGATGTGGTCAAGGTCGAATCCATCCAGCGCCCGGACGGTATGCGCTTCGCCGGCGCGGTCCCCAACGACGAAATCTGGGAATGGTCCCCGGTCTTCCACGGAGCCAATCCGGGCAAACGCGGCATTACGCTAAAACTCGACAGCGATGAGGGCCTGGCGCTGCTTCGACGCATGATCGCCGAGGCCGACGTTTTGATCGAGAACTTCTCGGTCCGGGTGTTGGAGAATTTCGGCTTGGACTGGGACGACATCAAGAAGATCAATCCCAAAATCGTGATGGTTCGCATGCCGGCATTTGGCCTCGAGGGACCCTGGCGCGACCGCGCCGGGTTCGCGATGACGGTGGAACAGGTCAGCGGACTCGCTTGGCTCACCGGCTACCGAGACCTGCCTCTGGTAGTCCGCGGCGCCTGCGATCCCATCGGCGGGATGCACGCGGTCTTCGCGCTCCTGATGGCGCTGGAGCACCGACGACGCACCGGCGAGGGCCAACTCGTCGAGGTGCCCCTCGTCGAGGTGGCGGTGAATATTGCGGCCGAGCAGGTCATCGAGTTCGACGCCTACTCGAAACTCCTCGTCCGAGATGAAAACCGCGGTCCGGTGGCCGCGCCCCAGGGCGTGTATCGCACCGCCGAAGCCGACAGCTTGATCGCGGTCGCGGTACCCGACGATGCGGCTTGGCAAGCCCTGCGCCGAGTCATGGGCGACCCCGAATGGGCGCAAGATCCCGCCTTCGATGGAGCCGAAGGACGTCGCGTCCATCACGACAGCCTCGACAAGAACCTCGAAGCCTGGCTCGCGGAGAAACCACAACAGGCGGCGCTGGATGCCCTTTTGGGCGAGGGCATTCCGGCCGCGATACTGATCAACGCCCATTCTCTGACCCCCAACCCTCAGCTGGAGGCGCGCGGTTTTTTCCAGACCTTGCACCATCCGCGCTCGGGGAAGGCACGCTATCCCGGCTGGCCCATGGCCTTCTCGGGCTTGCCCCGCGCGCTCCATCGCCGACCTCCGCCAGCCTTGGGCCAGCACAACGACGAAATTCTGGGGGGCGAACTCGGCCTTGACGCAGAAGAATTGGAACGGCTGCGCGAGGAAGGAATCATTGGCGAGCGCCCTTCCTTCATGTAGTGCTTCATCGAACCACCGCCCCCGCCGGCTGGGCTATCCTCGCCGAATGCTCTCCCATGTTTCGGCCGCCGGTTCTCTGGTGGTGCTGCTCGGGCTTCTCTTGCTCGGGCCGGTCCGCCTCCTCGCCGAGGGCGAGGGTCCGGATCCGGAATCGAACCCGAACCCAGACCCGACCCCGAAACGCGAACAGAAGCTGGAGACGGTCTCTGCCCCGGAGGCCGAGTATCAGATTGCCTACACGGAATACCGAAAGGCCGTGACGGCGAAGGATCTCCAGAAGGCCCTGTTCTACGCGCGCAAGGGCCACGAGCTCGCCGTTCGCGACCTCGGCCTTCGCAACGCCCGAACCGGCGTTCTCGCCTACAACCTGGGCGCGGTGAGCTGTCGGCTTGAGCGCTATGTCGATGCCCTCGGCCCGCTCCACGAAGCCGAGACCACCTATCGGGAAAATTACGGGGTGGAGTCCAGCAAGAACCTTTTGCCCGTCCGCAAGTTGGCCGATGCCTACCAGGCTTTGCGAATCTGGCCCCAAGCCGAACGGTACTCGATCCGGGCCATGGAAATTTTCGAGGCCAACCAGGGACGCACCGCGCCCGAAGTCACCGAAATTCTGATGGAGTTGACGCAGATCACCCAGAGCATGGGGCACGCCAAACGTATGCGTACCTATGCGAATCGGGCGCTCTACAATCTGCATCAAGGCGAGGAGGCCAACACGATGGCGATCGGCCACGCCTACATCAGCCTCGCCACCGCCGAAATGATGCTCGGCGATGCCGCTGCGAGCCACAATAGCCTCGACCGAGCCGTCGAAATCTACGAAATTCACTTGTCCGCCAGCGACCCCAAGCTGCTCAAGCTCTATGCGTTCGCCGCTGACGCTTTAGAACGAACCGGACGAGAAAAAAGGGCCCGGAAATACCGGCGCAAGCTCGAAGACCCCGAGAGCTAGGCGATCCAAAGGAAGAGCGATATCCATGTGGAGTTCGACAACGAAACGCGCACGCGCACGCGCAGGCCGACCGACCATGGCACTCGCTTGCTTGGTCGCCGGCTTCCTCGCCCTCGTTCCCCTCCTCCCCCTCGCCGCCGACGCTCAGGAAGAGGAACCCGTCATCCCCGACATTTTTTCGGTCAACAACACCACTATCGACCGTGTGAACCCCCCGGTTCCGGGCAGCCTGGACGCGGCCATCGAGGCCGCCAATGACGGCGACAACGTCGCCAATACGATTCGCTTCCAGGCGGACCTTGAATTCCTGACCTTGCGCCTGGAATCGACCCCGGGATCCGATCCCTTGCTTCCCGCCATCGCCATCGACCTGGGAACCACGGCGCTGGGAGCCGAACGCAACGTGGACCTGAACGCCACCGGCATCATCGATTTTGAGATCGAGGCCGTGAGCACGACGGATGTCAGTACCGACTTCACCTTGCTCCACGTCGAATCCGGCCAGGCCACTTTGGTGGACCTCGATCTCACTGCGATCAACGACGAGGGCGAACGCGTGCGCGCGAAGCTCGATGTGGATTTGGGCGCGACGCTGGGGTTCCGATACTCGTCGGATCAGATCGCGAAGGACAACATCGTGGGCGACGGAAGCGTCGTCAAGGAGGGGGAGGCATCCCTGACGCTCACGGGCACGAATACCTATGGCGGAGGAACCGTAGTCAAGGAAGGCAACCTCCAGGGCCATTTCACCAATTCCGGCACTACGGTCGCCGCTTCGATCCAGGGCGATATTACCGTCGGGCTCGCGCCAGTCGGTGACGAAGACCCAAAAGACGCCAGCCTCACCTTTGAGGATCGCTCGAGAACCGACGTCGAC